>SKZT01000078.1 GCA_007127235.1 Desulfobacteraceae bacterium | reverse complement strand
CAGATGATGGATCAATACGAAGAGCTTTTAGCTCTCATAACCGATTTGAATGTAACTTTAGAGCTTAACAGCAGAAAGGGTATTGACGAAACTTGGGAAAACGATTCTGATCAATTGACAATGCCGATTATTTCCCAAATTCAAGAAGGACTCCGTGTCCAGGATATACTCGACTCCGGCATCATGAGTCCGATTAGAGCTGCTTCAATATTGCTGAAACTATTGAAAAGCAAAAGCTTAAGAATCCGGAGCCAGCAACCAGCCTGTACGGAACAACCTATTCAGACGTTATCAACCTACCTCAATGCGGGTTCGCCCAAAATCGTCCGCCGCATTGAGCAGCGAATGCTTACCGGTGTTTTGGAATATCAAGATCGCCGGCATGTTCAGGCGGTTTTCTTTCAAAATGGACAAATTGTGCATGCCTGCCATGGAAAAACCATTGGGAAAAAAGCCCTTTTTCGAATCTTTCGTGAGCAGGGCGGCATTTTAAAATTTATTCGGCAGCCCATATCAATATCTCCAACATTTGTATCAGCAATATCGTTAAACAAAATACTTGAGGAATGTTTCAACGAAACTAAACTTTTAGCCAAGATCGACCCTGCCTTTTGGACAAAGAGCATAATAGTCAACCATAAGAAGGCTCAAAAATTGCTTAAAAATAAAAATTCATCGGGGCTTCGGTATTTTATTGCGCTGGCTGAGCAGCATACCCTAGTTTCCGAGATCATAGACTTCAGCAAATTTACCGACAGCAAGACTTGTGAACAGCTTTTGTATCTGCTGAATACCGGCATACTTCAAATCCAAGAATAATCTTTTTTCGAAACTGTTTCCGGAGATAGTATGAAAGGTCAAATCCTTATTGTTGACGATGATCCGCTGATCATCAAACTGCTCGAAAAAAAACTTACAAAAGCGGGTTTCAAGATTGATTCAGCAAATGACGGTCAGCAAGCTTTAGAAAAGATTCACCAGTTTAAACCGGATATTATCATTTCTGACATCATGATGCCTCATCTCGACGGCTACCAACTTCACCGGAGCTTGAGACAGAAACCTGAAACAGCAGCTATTCCGTTTATATTTATGTCAGCAAAGGCAGCTCCGGCCGATCAGCTGGCCGGTCTTCGCATGGGAGCCGACGAATATGTTTGCAAGCCTTTCGACTTCGACAACTTCATTGAACGTGTGCATGAGGTAATGAGCAGAGCAGCATTGGTAAATCCACAAAACAACCATGCGGATTTCAGTGGAAAACTTAACCGAATGAAACTGGCTGATATTCTTCAGCTTATTGAAACCAATATTAAAACCGGCGAACTCGTTTTTAAAAATCAAAAGGGAAAAACCAAAGGGAAAGCTTTTTTTAAAAATGGTAAATTAATTGATGCCCAAACCGGTAAATTGTCAGGAGAAGAGGCATTTTTTGAACTCATGGGAAAAAAAAGCGGATATTTTGAATTTTTCAGCACCCCTATGGAAATAGCGGAGAAAATCACTGAACCTACTATCTCAGTTCTCTTAAACGGTACCCGCCTGATCGATGAAGCTCAGGGATTGCCAATATTCATTTCCTCGACGAATTGCCGGCTTCAAATCGTGAGCCGGGATATCAGTTCCAGCCTTGAAAATAAAATCGGCAAGGAGAACATAAACGTTATTTTCGAACTGGTGGAAAAAAACGCTTTTTGTCATCAAATACTTAATTCCCAAGTTATGAGCAAACCCAGGGCAGCCTCTGCTCTGATCTCACTATTAAAAGAAAAAATACTGGAAGTTCAAAAAAGCGAAGAAAAATCCAAATTGCAAATAGACAATCTATTGCTCCACGAGATTGCTGAAGTTTCCTTTAAAGGAGCAACCGGTATTCTTGAAATGAAAAAGAATGCATTTAATGCCGCCATTTATTTCCAAAACGGTGATATTGTTCATGCCACTTATGATATGACTTCTGGAAAGAAAGCTCTTTTTAGAATTTTTTCCGAGACTGGTTGGAATTTCACCTTTGAATCCCGGCCATTATCTGTTGATAAAAACATTCAAGATCCTCTCGACAAACTTTTAATTGAGGCCACCAGAGAAATGGAGGCTTTAGCACTTGTTGACAAAAAGATTTTAAACCAGCGAGTTTTGCTTTGTACAGATTTTTCGGATAATTTAGAATTTCAGGAAAACCATGACCGCATAAATAATATTTTCGAATTGGCAAAAAAACATCAATACGTTAGAGATATTCTTGATTACAGTCCGTATACAGACTTAAACACCCTTAAACTATTGCTGAATCTGATTAATTTCAAGATTATGGATTTATCCGGCAATTAATTTTCACCGAAAGCCAAGGAGGTATTATGGCTATAACAACCACTGAAACAAAAAAAATCACCTTAGCTCTCCAAGGCGGCGGGTCTCATGGAGCTTTTACATGGGGCGTACTTGACAGACTTCTGGAGGAAGATCGCCTGGTTATCGAAGGTATCAGCGGCACCAGTGCGGGAGCCATGAACGCCGTGGTACTTGCATCGGGTTATGAAATGAACGGAAAAGAGGGCGCAAGGAAAGCTTTGTACGATTTTTGGAGAGCCATCAGTTTGAAAGGGGCTTTCAGCCCTTACCATTCAGGGTGGTTTAATCCTCTTGGCGCTGACTGGTCCTTCCTGGCCCTCTGGTTCGATGTGATCTCTCAACTCTTTTCACCCTATCAGCTAAACCCTTCCGATATCAACCCCTTACGGGACATGATCGAGGAGACCATCGACTTTGAAAAACTTCGGCAATGCGGAAAAATCCGCCTTTTTATCTCCGCTACCAATGTCAACACCAATCATCTTCATATTTTCACCAACAAGCAAATTACCGTCGATGTCCTTATGGCCTCTGCCTGTCTGCCATATATGCATCAGGCGGTCCAAATCGATGGAGAATACTTCTGGGATGGCGGATTTATGGGCAATCCGGTACTGGAACCCCTGGTGCGACGTTGTGAAACCTCGGATACCATTATCGTTCAGGTTAATCCCACATTCAGGCAAGAATTGCCACGCTTTGCGGTAGACATTGCCGATCGCCTAAATGAAGTCACTTTCAATTCCAGTTTAATGCGAGAGATCCGGTCTTATTTCGATGTAACAAGAATGATTGAGAGGGGAACCATTAAAGATCCCCGGATCGAAAGAGCCTATTTTCATATCATTCCCATAGCCCCCGAATTCCACCATTTGGGAGTTCGGAGCAAACTTGACACCAGTTGGGTTTTGCTAAAGCGTCTCTTTGATATGGGACGAAATCAGGCGGATATGTGGCTTACAAATCATTTTGACGATATCGGTAAGCGCACTACTCTGGATCTTGAGGAATGGACCCCCACCGAAATACAATAGTTGAAATATAATGCTAATCTAAACAGATGAAAGGTTTGAAAATATGGTCGGAATTACCGGCATACTCATATCCCTTGGATTGCTCATTTACCTGGCCTACCGGGGTATCTCTGCTTTAATAGTAGCTCCTCTGATGGCCCTTGTAGCTGTCCTTTTCAGTGCTGATCCGGTCATTCTGGGAAGCTACACCCAAATTTTTATGCCTGCACTGGGAAAATTTGCTATTCTTTATTTTCCCCTTTTTCTCCTGGGAGCCATTTTCGGCAAATTAATGGATGATTCAGGTTCTGCGGGGGTTATTGCTCAGCGCATAGTGGAAACGCTTGGAAAAAATCGCTCTATTCTGGCAATAGTACTGGCATGCGCTATTTTGACTTATGGGGGTGTATCTTTGTTTGTGGTGGCTTTTGCTGTCTATCCCATTGCGGTAGCCATGTTTCAGGAGGCCAATATCCCCAAAAGACTTATTCCTGCAACGATTGCCCTGGGCGCCTTTACTTTCACAATGACCGCTTTGCCGGGCACCCCTGCCATACAAAACGCCATCCCGATGCCGTATTTTAATACCACACCTTTCGCCGCACCTTTTATTGGTATCATTGGCGGTACCACCATGTTTGTTCTGGGTATGCTGTGGTTGTCATATCGGGAAAAAGGCGCACGCAAAAAAGGCGAAGGTTTTGGCGACACTCATGAGGAAGCTCAAAGACCGGAGATTTCCAAAAATATTCGGGAGCATGCTCAGTGTGAAAATTTTGATGTAATGGAAATTTCCCCTGATGACCCTACCTATGTTAAAAAACTGCCAAATTTTACTATTGCCGTGTTGCCGGTGATTCTTGTTATATTGATTAATTTTTTATTTACCCGCTTTGTCATTCCGGCAATGGAAACAGATTTTCTGGCGCTTGAAAAGTACGGATCTACCAACATAAACGCTGTTCGAGGCGTATGGTCGATTATCAGTGCACTGGTCATATCCATTGTAATTCTTATTTTTCTCAATTTAAAAAATTTCCGGAGCATCAAAAGAACTTTGGATGATGGTGCAAGTGCATCGGTGCTTCCTTTATTTAACACAGCCTCCTTAGTGGGATTCGGTGCGGTGATTGCTTCGCTTCCGGCATTTGAACTTATCCGGGATATGGTTCTGAGCATTGCACCGGGCAATCCGTTGATATCTCTTTCCATCGCTGTCAATATGCTAGCCGGTATTACCGGATCGGCGTCAGGCGGGATGAGTATCGCACTGCAAACGCTGGGGGATACTTATATGGAACTTGCAATATCTGCCGGTATCAACCCCGAGCTGATGCACCGTGTAACATCCATTGCCACAGGCGGACTGGATGCGCTGCCTCAAAACGGCGCTGTCATCACCCTTTTGACTATTTGCAAGCTGACTCACCGGGAATCGTACGGAGACATTTTTGTGGTGGGGGCCCTGGTTCCGATTTTATCCCTCATTGTGGTGCTTATTTTGGGGACATTATTCGGAAGTTTTTAATGTATCTGTTTTTTTTGATGAAAGGCTTGTTTTTCTTTCCAATACTTTTCCGATATAGTCTTTAAACAAGGGATGAGGCTTCATGGGGCGGGACTTGAATTCCGGATGAAACTGGCACCCTAAAAACCAGGGATGATCTTTGAGTTCAACAATTTCAACAAGGTTTTTATCCGGGGACGTTCCACTGATAACAAGGCCCTTTTCCTCCAAAATTTGTCTATACTCGTTGTTGAATTCATACCGGTGACGGTGTCGCTCGGAAATCAATTCAGATCCATAAGCTTTGTGGGCCAGGGTATCTTTTTGAATTTGGCAAGGGTATGCCCCCAGGCGCATGGTAGCTCCTTTATCGCTGGAAGAATCACGCCGCTGGACGGTCTGGCTTTTCTCATCAAACCATTCAAGCATGAGATATATTACAGGATAGGGAGACTTTTCATCAAATTCTGCACTTTGGGCATCACTGAGACCGGCCACATGACGGGCAAATTCCACAACGGCAATCTGCATACCCAGGCATATTCCAAAATAAGGTATTTTATTTTCCCTGGCATAATTTGCGGCACATATCTTACCTTCCACACCTCTGGAACCAAAGCCTCCGGGAACCAGAATGCCCTCAACATCTTCAAATGCATGCTTGCAATTGTTTTCATCCAGTCGTTCAGAATCCACGAATTTGAGTCTAACCTTGCACGCATGAGGAATGCCTCCATGAATTAAAGCTTCATTGAGGCTTTTGTAAGATTCGGTCAGGTCGGTGTATTTGCCCACTATGGCAATGGTAACCGAATGCAGGGGAGATTTTAATTGCCGGATCAATTCTTCCCAGGCTTCAAGGCGGGGAGCACGGGTCCATATATGGAGGAGCTCCACAATTTTTTGATCCAAACCTTCATTATGAAAAATAAGCGGAACTTCATATATGCAATCCACATCTTTGGCGGTAATGACCGCATCTTCTCCAACATTACAAAAAAGTGCTATTTTGGCCTTGATCTCTTTGGATAAAAAGCGATCCGTTCGACAAAGAAGAATGTCTGGCTGAATGCCGATGCTGCGCAATTCCTTGACGCTGTGCTGGGTCGGCTTTGTCTTGACCTCTCCTGCTGTAGCAATGTAGGGAACAAGAGTGAGATGAATGTATATCACATTGTTTTTTCCCACATCGGTTTTAAATTGGCGGATGGCTTCCAGAAAAGGGAGGCTTTCGATATCACCGATGGTCCCTCCGATTTCGACGATAAGCACATCCACACCATTGGCTGCCAGACGGATACTGTTTTTAATTTCATCGGTAATGTGGGGTATAACCTGAACGGTCCCACCCAGGTAATCCCCTTTTCGCTCCTTGGTAATGACGCTGTAATAAATTTTGCCTGTGGTAAAGTTGCTATTCTTACCTAATTTGGCGTTAGTAAAACGCTCATAATGCCCCAGATCCAAATCCGTTTCGGAACCATCATCCAAAACAAACACCTCACCATGCTGAAACGGGTTCATGGTCCCCGGATCCACATTGATATACGGATCAAGTTTCTGGATTGATACCCTGAGTCCCCGGCTTTCCAGAAGACATCCCATGGCCGCAGAGGCCAGTCCTTTTCCTAAAGAAGACAATACCCCGCCTGTTACAAAAATATACTTGGTACTAAACATCATGGATCACCATCAAATCAGGAAAGCGGCACTCTTTAACGCCGCTTCCCTTAAATTTTTATCAAGTATCTTTATTCAGCAACAAAGAGAAAATCAGAAAATACGGCAGTATTTCCAAGTTCTTCCTCAATTCGGATAAGTTGATTGTATTTTGCGACTCTGTCGGTTCTGGACATGGATCCGGTCTTAATCTGGCCACCGTTTATTCCCACGGCAAGATCAGAAATAAAGGTATCCTCGGTTTCCCCGGAGCGGTGAGAAATAATAGTCATATAGAAGGCCTGCCTGGCCATTTCTATGGCATCCAGGGTTTCGGTGAGGGTTCCGATCTGGTTCAATTTGATGAGAATTGCATTGCCGATGCCTTCTTCAATCCCCCTGGCGAAAATATCGGGGTTGGTCACAAAAATATCATCTCCCACAATCTGAATTGTTTCCCCCAAACGCTCGGACATTATTTTCCACCCGTCCCAATCCTGCTCCGCAAGGCCATCTTCAATGGAAAGAACCGGATATTTATCAATGAGCATTTCATAATAATCGACCAGGGCCTCCGCCGAAAGGCTCTTTTTTTCGGATTTCAAATGATATTGACCGTTTTTATAAAATTCATTAGCCGCACTATCCATAGCAAGTCCGATGTCTTCTCCAGGCTCATAACCGGCAGCCTCAATGGCTTGCAGAATGCACTGGATAGCATCTTCATTGGACTTCAGGTCCGGAGCAAAACCGCCTTCATCACCTACCGCAGTGCTGACGCCTCTTTTTTTAAGGATATTTTTGAGTGCATGAAATGTCTCCGCACCCATACAAACGGCCTTGCTTAAACTGTCGGCGCCAACTGGCATGATCATGAATTCCTGGATATCCAAATTATTGCTCGCATGAGCACCGCCATTGATAATGTTCATCATGGGGATCGGCAGATACCTGGCATTTATACCTCCAAGGTAGCGGTAAAGCGGCATTCCATAATTTGCCGCAGCCGCTCTGCAAGCTGCCATGGAAACCCCTAATATGGCATTTGCACCAAGGCGTGCCTTATTGGGTGTGCCGTCCATCTCGATCAAAAAATGATCCAGCTCGGACTGATTCGATGCATCCATCCCCTTAATTGCAGATGCAATTTCACCATTGATATTATCCACGGCTGTCAGGACACCTTTTCCATTATACCGGGAAGTGTCCTTGTCTCTTAGTTCCAAAGCTTCCCTCTGACCTGTGGAAGCACCCGAAGGTACGGCTGCCCGTCCCATAGACCCTGAAGTCAAAAAAATATCGACTTCAACTGTGGGATTTCCTCTGGAATCCAAAATTTCTCTGGCTTTTACATCCATAATTTCGGTCATTATCCTACCCCCCTGTTATATTCTGTATACAGTATCCAATCTCTCGGCCAACTTGACAAAACAAAAAAATGGATGTTACTCTTCTCGGAATATTCTGTCAAGCAGGTCTAAAAGTTTAAAGATTGCATTGAACCGATTGGGAAAAACCATTGAACAATATTGGAACATATGGATTTATATAAAAAAGCGCATCTTGTCGTGGCAGCCATAAGGCTGCTGGAGCATCAGAATTCAGCATCACCCTCTATAGAAATGGTTTGCCAAATGTTGTCCTTTTCTATTGAAAAAGGAAATCTCATTATCCGCAACCTTAAAGAACTGGGCATTCTCGATGTTACCGAAGGAGCCTTCGGCGTTCGTCTTTTTATTAAAAACCATCTGGCCATTGAAAATATTCAACGGGATGAAAACGAAGATAAGCTGGCTTACGAACTCGAAAAATTTCAAACCGCTCAAAAGCAGCGTTTTAAAAAAATTGAATCCATCAAGGCGCAGCAGGCTGCCAAGAAAAAAAATCTTTTTGCCGAAATCGAGCAGAAATTAAAAAAAGATCTGGAAAAGAAAAAACCAGATTAATTATAGAACTTTTTCCAGTCTATTGATAACCATTTCAACGGTAATGTCTTTCATGCATGCGCGGGTGGTGCAGGCTCTTTTAAAACAGGGGGCACAGTCTGATTTTACTTGAACAATTTGATGACCTGGCCCATAGGGTCCTGTGCGCCAGGGGGCGGTCGGCCCGAACAAAGCCACCACCGGTGTGCCAATTGCGGCCGCGATATGCATCGGTCCGGTATCGGTGGTCAGCAGAAGCACAGCATTTTCGTATAAAGCCGCAAGAGTTTTAAGCGAGGTTTTCCCTGCAAGATTGACCGCATTATGGGTCATCAGGGATCGTATCCTTTCAATTTCATAATGGTCACTTCCGGCGCCGGTAAAACATACCCGGAAACCTCTGCCGGACAGCCAATCGGCTACCTGAGCAAACTTTCGGATTTCCCACAATTTAGTATCCCACCTGGCCATTGGATTTATGGCTACAATGGGTTCGGAATTTGGAATATCGAAGGATTTCAAAATATTTTTTATTTTTTTGCGGTGAAATTTTCCAACCGGAAATCCAAACTCTATGTTCTCACAGGTTATACCTATCGCTCTCAACAACATCAGTTCACGATCAATGGCATGATAATCCATACTGACAGCAGGTATTTTCCGGTTATAAAAGATATAACTGCACTCCGAATGCGCCATACCTGGCCCGAAACCCACTTTTTGCTTACCCCTGGATAAAAATACCCAGATACCACTTTTCAGAAGTCCCTGGAAATCGACAACAAGGTCGTAATGCGTATCTCTTAAGGCCTTAATAAATTCAAGGATCTCCCATAAAAATTTCTTAAACCGGGCAGGACGAAAAAAATCTGTAATCCATTGTTTTCTTTTGCATACAAGAACTCTTTCTATGGCTCTGTGACCCTCTATGATTTCAGCGGAAGCCTCTTCCACGAGCCAGGTAATGTGTGCTGTCGGAAAATGTGCTCTAATTGCATTCAACACCGGCAATGTATGTGTAACATCTCCAATGGCACTGGTTTTCACAATCAAAATTTTCATGAACGCTGACCGTCAGGATACCTGCTTTTCCGCGATTATATCAATTCATTGACCGCATCAATGATCTCTTGTCTGCTGAAAGGCTTTTCCAGCGTTTTACGTGCTCCCAGCTTTTTGGCCAAATACAGGTAATCATTTGGATCAATGCGACCGCCACCGGAAATAGCAATAATCGGAACATGAGGAAAATCGCGCGTAAGCTCGATAATCGTCTCAATGCCTTCCTTTTCCGGCATGATCAAGTCCGTAATGACAAGGTCCACTTCAGGATTTTGATGAAAAAGCTGCATGGCAAGCTTGCCATCCTGAGCCTCTATCACATCGAATCCGGCTGCTATCAATGTAAGCCTGAGCATTTTTCTAACCTGGTCGTCATCATCAATTATTAAAATACGCGCCATTTCGTGCCTCTGAAGTTATTTAAATATTGTAATGTTTTCATGTATACTCGATGATCAAGTTTTTTTCGTCATTCCTGCGAAGCCTGTCCCGGGCCTGAACCGGGAGCAGGAATCCAGACGGTTTCAGCGAGTTCATAGATTCCGGGTCTCCGCTCCGCTTTTATTTTCGGATTCAATCGGCAATCATAACAGGTCAATGTCCCAATTCCACTGTCCTGGACGCTTTTTTAGATGAACGCCCCTGGGTACAGGCTCCGAAATATTGACAAAGAGCGTGTAGCCTGCATTTACCAATTCTTTTTTACGGTTTCGAATATCCAGTCTCCAATTGGGATAAAGCCAGAAATTTTGACCATATTTCTGAACCCAGACATCTTCATTTTTGGGACTTGAAAAAATTTTACCTACCTCCATATCGTCGGAAAGTGTCCGTGAAACACAAAGCGGCCAATTTCCAAAACACACAATACCCAAATGAATCGGGCTGGTGGAAGGCAGCTTAAGCAGATCATCGGCCCCTAACTCAGGGCTAACAATGGCACCTTTAAAGCCCATTTTTTTTAGAATTATCAAAGCACCGGGATTAGTTATATTGCAAAAGGGGCCGGCCCAAAGGTTCAGTTTTCTGGCTGACGGAAAAAGAGAAACCTGCCAGGGTGCATTTAAAACGAAATTTTTTCCTCCCTGTTGTAAAATAGATTCCACAACCGACTTGAATTGATTTTCCTCGTCCGGCCAGATGACCGGCGGAAGCCACCACCACGAGGGGATGAGAATCTTTTGGGAAATCCGCTTTACGATATTTTCATCAAGCCAAAACCCTACACGCCCTGAAGGTGTTGTTTTAAGCATATATCTGAAAATATTCATTTCTTTGTATCGGCCTTTTACGAGACCTGGTTTTTGTGTCACAAATTTATAATTTCCAATTTTTCCTTTCTTCAAACGGATTTGATCCAACTCATTTTGAAGCTTTGAAATTTGTTTTTCCAGTTCCGGCTCCCGCCGATCAATCAGAAAAACAGAGGCTCCCCGCATCATCTTATGATCGGTCTGCCTTTTAATTACCAGCTTGCCGTTTTTCGGCACCCATTTATTCACCCTGATCAGAGTATGCCATTTTTCATCCTCATATCCAATACGTAACAAATCTCCTGAATATAGCATTTCCCTAGAAACCAAATAAGGATGATTTTTTCCCCCCTTAATTTTTCCGATCAACAATCCGGAACCGGTATGCCCTTCCAGTTTGATAGGGTTCTGGGGACGTTGTGGCAAAAAATAATAATGGGTGACGGGACGTCCCAAAGCATATCCAAGCATTTCAAGAACTTCTTTTTTACACCGGGGGTCACTGCCCTCATCGCGCATCAACTGGTAAGCTTTAGTGGTATAATATACATAATGGGGCCCTTTTTTCCTGCCCTCGATTTTCCAGGCCCGAATTTCAGGAACAGTCGCTAAAACTTTCACGAGCACATCCAGACTCAGATCCTGGCATGAAAAAAAACGTTCGCTCTTTTTTCCAAGATTATATTGCCTTCTGCAAGGTTGAACACATCTTCCCCGCAACCCGCTTTTACCCCCCAAATAACTGCTCCAGTAACAGCGGCCTGAAACGCCATAGCAAAGCGCCCCGTGTACAAAGACTTCGAGTCCGATACCAGGAGGACAGGCCGTGGCCATGGACTTGATTTCGTCTATATGAAGTTCCCTTGGAATTACCACGCGTTTAACGTTCAATGTTTTGTCGATCATATTCAGCGCAGATGACAATGTGATATTCGAAAGGGTTGAAAGATGTAACTCTTTTGAAAAATTTGCCTGTTTTACCAAAGAAAACATGGCCAGATCCTGGATAATCAGCCCGTCGGGCTTTACCTGTTTTTCCAGTCGATAAATTAACTCTCCTGCACTTGGAAGTTCTGACATTTTCAGTATTGAATTGAGCGCAATGTATACCTTTGAGCCTTTTTCATGAGCTAACCGCGTCAACCTTGATAATTCCTCCAATTCAAAGTTTTCAGATTCCATTCTTGCAGAAAACGCTTTCAGCCCGCAATAAACGGCATCTGCACCAGCAGATAACGCCGCTAAAAAAGAGGCGCGGTTTCCGGCAGGTGCCAGAATTTCAGGAATTTTATGATTGGTTTTTTCGTATTTTACGTGGTTCATAAATTTTCAAGTATTTCTTGCAACCTCATTAAGATTGCAACCTCATTAAGATTGATTTTAAAAAGTATTTGATTATAAAATGCAATTTTATGCATCACCATTTAATTTTTTTGCATTATGGATCTTAAATTTTTTAGAATCAAGGAAAAACAAATTGGAAACAAGAACACAATGAGCAAGCAACCATATGCTGAAATTTCGCCTCAAAAAAAACAAATTTGGCTGAATCATTCTTTTGCCAGAACTATTTTTGATTCTCTTTCAGCCAACATAGCAATCCTGGATAAAAACGGGGTGATACTTGCCACCAACCGGTCCTGGCAAAAGTTTGCCGAAGGTAATGATATGAAAGCCGATTTTGATTCAGCAGGTTATAATTATCTCGAAATCTGCGACCGGGCCACCGGCGATGATGCTCAAATCAGTCAAAAGGCTGCTGAAGGTATCCGAAGCGTCATTAACGGGGATATAAATGAATTCATATTCGATTATCCATGTCACTCACCCTCCCAGAAACACTGGTTTAACATGCGGGTTGTTCGATTTTCCGATCCTCAATCCGCAAAAGTCATCGTCAGCCACGAAGAAATCACAGCTTTAAAATTGGTGGAAGAATCACTCAGGGAAAATGAAAAGCTTTTAAGGAAACAAAAAAAAGAACTGGAAGAATCCAATATTGCTCTCAAGGTTATTTTAAAACAGCGAGAGTTGGACAGGGTTGATCTTGAACAAAGAGTTCTCGATAATATCAAAGAACTGGTTTTTCCCTACATGGAAAAACTTAAAATTTCCAACCTCAATAAAAACCAGGCCATTATTGTAAACATCATTGAAGCTCATCTTAAAGATATTATTTCACCTTTTTTGGAACGTCTATCTTCACTGAGCAAAATTCTGACACCCCAGGAACTTCAGGTGGCAACAATGATAAAAGACGGCAAATCCAGTAAGGAAATTGCCGATGTTTTAAACGTTTCCATTTCCACCATAAACTTTCACCGTAAAAATCTAAGAATGAAATTTGGTTTAAACAATAAAAAGGCTAACCTGAGATCCTATTTATTATCATTGACCTGAATTTTGTACAAAAAAGGAGAAAAACCAGAACATGAAAGTCAGAACCTGTGTTTTGCCTTCAGGGCATTTCATTTACGGTGTTCACAAACCCAATTTTGATGTAGATAATTTCAGAGAAAACGACTTTATCGAATATTTGGGCCGATTCAAAGATGGCCGGTTGAATAAAAACGTTGCCAATTTTCCCGCCGGCACCGTAAAAGAACCGGAAGCCGACACCATTTATGAAATCCCAAATCCATTTGATTTCCGGGGAACCACCTATATTTCCAAAAGCTGGGCAGATAAAAAAGCCCAAAATCCGGAATTAATTTATCTTTCGGAACCTGAAAAAGTATCTTTTGCCAATTTTATGGAAAAATGGTTTACCCATGAACCCCATTTGAAACAAAACAGAGAGTTGCTTTTTGAATCATTACCGGAACCGCTGCTTTTGGCATTGGCAAAAACCGGCACTGATCCCGAAGACCTGATTGCCCTGGCTAAAATCACCTGCGAATTTTGTTTCGAATCCGATGGCATAAATCCTACAGGGCTGATTTATCAAAGAGATAAAAACGGAGAAGAAACCCCTTTGATCAAAAACCACGATTTGTTTGAAACACTCGCCAATAACCGGAATCTTCCCGCCGCATACAGAGAAGTGATGGTGCTGCGACCGGGGGCGCAGGGTAAAAGTGAAATTGTGGGAGAGTTAAAAGAGGGCCCCAGTCACGTGTTCGAATATTTGAGACGAAACAGCTATATACCGTGGGGTCATTATGCAGCTAACATGGCTCACGATTCGATTCGTTATCATATCGGGGAACTAACCCTAGCCGACATATACGGAATGCGACACCTATACTACCAGCGGACTTACACACGCCTTGCCCGCCAGCTTGCAATTCCCGTATCCGTCACACGAAAAACCCTCACCATTGCCCAATTGGAAAGTCTTAGAAAAAAGATTTTAAACAAACAATCGAAAAATCAGAAGACAGGCTCTCCAGTTTTTAATTGTACCCTTTGGGGCTGGAACTACGGTTTTGATTTTTCTCCGACAAAATACAGGCTCCATGCTTCTCATCAGCAAATTCACCAACAATTTGCATTGATTCCCTCAATGGTCGACTCCCAAACCGGCCCAGATCAAATTGCATCATTTGCTTGCGGAGATATGATCGCAGAATTTATCCGTCAATTTCATAAGCAAACCGGCCGGCATTTTTTCGAATGCTATATTAAAGCCATCCGAAACAACCGGAGATTAGATGATACCCGGAGTGAAAGCAGTCTGATTATTTATGAAGACAAGCATGTCATGGTATTTGTTCCAAAAGCTCAAACATCCCAGTGGGAAATCCAGCTGATGTGTATAAATCCTATAGGCAATATTTTGGAAACCGATATCCCTTTGCGGAATTCACTGGATCAGGCCATACTGATGACCATGAAGATATTATCATGTATGGGTGCGAAGATGGTCACC
This sequence comes from Desulfobacteraceae bacterium, assembly GCA_007127235.1. Lineage (GTDB taxonomy): Bacteria > Desulfobacterota > Desulfobacteria > Desulfobacterales > SKZT01 > SKZT01. The sequence continues at coordinate 20,101 of SKZT01000078.1, read as the reverse complement.
ACCATCGAATATGCAAAGAGAATAGACTCGAAAGATAGCGACCAACGTCTTATCTATGCCTTTTTACCCAAAATTCCCCAATCCCCCGGTTCATTCAGCGAAGCTCAACTTCGCTGGATCAATGGTCACTATCCCGAAGATTTTGCCCTGGCTTGTCGGAATCATATAAAAAAGCAGGAGGCAAAAATGAAAACCCCAAGAATCCCTCTGAAATCTTGACAAACTGATTCATTCACAACTAATATAGCTTATAGATCTTTCATCTTTCAGTAGTGGAATAGCAGGTAAAAGAATAATGGCAAAGATTGTCGAGCTAAACGATTTTAGAACAAAAACATTGGAACAAAAAGCTTTCGGGCCATGGAAAAAACGATTTGGGGAAAATTTTTCTCCTGAAACCAGGCTTTCGGATATTTCCGATAAAACCTTGCTTTATTTGTCTCAACCGGGTGAAGCAAGTGCCGTGGCGTTTTATGAACTTATCATGGGAGTTTTAAATTTCGGGCACGCATCAAAATTTTCCTACATTGAAAATGATGACCAGCGTTATGTGATGGAAATTCATTTGTTTTTATCCGATTTATGCCGTTTCGAAATGATGGGTCGTCTTGGATGGATAAGATTCAAAGATTGCTCCGTGAAAAGCCTTATCGAACTGATTGGTAACTTCCTGGAATATAAGGATTTTTGCCGCCTCAACCCTCCCGAATTATCAGAATCACACCCGGATTATAATTCTTACAAAAATCTCCACGAAAGAGACCGGGAGGGATTTATTCGGCGCCTTTTGCCTGGGGCACTGGATATTTTCCAGAGAAAAGTGAATCAGTAAGCCGATTTCTCAATCAATGCTCGACAAATTGAAGGCGTGCGAGTAGGCTCTCAAAATTTTCCTGAGACACTTGTTTCCATTGGTTTTTGGGACTAAACTTGACTACTGCCTTTACATGGGGGGAAAATACTTTTCCAGCCTGCAATTCAGGATTTTCCATCAGGTACTTAAACTCTTCTCCAAGATCCAGCAAAAGATCCATAATATCGTCTTCTTCCAGCAGCTTAACCATCAAAATGTTTTTTACCTTGCCACTTCCCCGCATGTGCCTGCGTCCATCCCGGCCGGTATAAATCTCAATGGTGGTATCTTCCAAAGGTGTAGCCGTTTCCTGGGGAGTCACCAAATAAGCTCTTTCCACCAAATACTCTCCTTCGGCAAAGGGTATCCACTGTCCCATTATTTCAACTCCTTTATGATTTTTTTTCTAATTTTTCAATGGGCACAAGAGTTGCTCCGCAACCTGGACATACCTGTTCTCCTGCAACACGGATTCTTGAACGGCATGCATTTATCTCAAGGCTGCAATCAGGGCATTTCATGTTACAATTATCTTTATTTGATTCCGGCTTGTCTGTCATGGCAGTTCTCCTTTGTGTAGGTAATATGTTAAGAGCTGCGGCGGCCGTTTTCAAGGACCCGTTTGGGCAAGAAGCAAAAAAACAGGGCGGCCCCTTTAAGATTTGCCTTAGGGTACCGCCCCATTTAATTGTAATTTAACAGAAGTGCTATGGAAAAACGTTTATCAACCTAGCAGCCCTGCAATTGTGCCGGCTTCGGGATGCGCATAGATGAGGATCAACGCGATAACCAGGGTATAAATCGCGACAGACTCAATCAAAGCCAAACCGATTAACAAGGTTACTGTAACCTTACCGGAAGCTTCGGGATTTCTGGCAATACCTTCAACTGCGGATTTGATGGCCCACCCCATACCGATAGCACAAAATGAAGCCGCAAGAGCCATACCGAAACCTGCCGCGGTTACCGAAACGATAAAAAACTGTAATGCGTCCATACTTACTCTGCCTCCTTTTAATAATTAAAATTAATGAACAGCTTCTTCCATTCTCCCATTAAAAGCCGTAATAAAACTACAGGCTAAACAGACTCGATAATGTTCCCGCACGTAAATAATATTAGTGGGCGTGTTCCATCGCTCCGGTAAAATACATGACTGAAAGCAGGAAAAAGACGAATGCCTGCACCAGAGAGACAAATAGACCCAGGACCATGATTGGCAGTGGTGCCAAAAAGGCTCCTGCCAATGCAAAACCAATGATCAGAACAAGCTCTTTGCCCATAATGTTTCCAAAAAGCCGGAATGAGAGGGATAAAATCCTGGCCATATGGCCGACAACCTCAACAGGCAACATAATCGGAATCATCCACCAGATGGGTCCGGTGAAATGTTTTATATAACTTATACCATGATACATGACACCGATCACATGGGTAAAAACCACAACCACTAAAGCACATGCGATGGTCGTGTTGAGACTTTTGGTTGGTGAGTAAAATCCGGGAACAAGTCCGATCAGATTCGAAATAAAAATGAAAAGAAATACGGTCGCCAACAAGGGGAAAAACCAACGCCCTTCATCTCCTGTAATATCCACCATAAAATCTTCAAGCGAACCTATCAGCATTTCAAATATGTTTTGTGTTTTACCAGGGATCATCGAAATCCCTTTGGTAGCAAGATAACCAAAAATGATCAATAAGCCCATAACAACCCATGTATATATCACATGCGGATATTTATGAGCAAAATGCTCAAAACCCATCAACTCAAAAAGCACGCCGACATAGAGATAAGGATGTTCCACCTAAGTTGCCTCCTTAAGATTTAGGTTTTAATTCACACATTGTCGCAAACAAAATACTTCCCACAACCACCGACAGACCAACAAAAAGGCCAAGTGGGTCAACAACATGTTTGGAAACCAAAACGATTATAATCACAATGCTTACAAAGAAACGGATATAGTATTTCACCAGTGCAACCGGATAATAATTTAAGGCACTGGGATTCAGCGCTTTTTTCAATGCGCGAGCCAAAAAATGAAAATTGACTGTCACAATGAGACCCCCGAAAAAAATCCCCAAGGCAAAAGCTTTGTTGAAAAACAGAAAACCACAGGCCGTGAAGAGAGCAAATAATATCCAGTTAGTCCTGCTGACACACTTTAAAATACGTTCTTGAATGCTCATATGGCCATTTTTTCCATGGTTTTTATTCCAATTTTTTAGCCTTTTTTATGGCTAAGCCAATATTCCGATATCCTGCAATGACACCCAATATCAGAAATATGATGGTAAACCATGGTGTGGTATCAAAAACATGCCGATCAAGATATACGCCCAGTGCCAAACCGATAAATATGGACAATGAAATGGAAAGTCCGATACTGCTATAATAGGCAAGCTCTTTAATTTGCCGCCTGGTTTCTCTTTTCATAAAAACTTTTTGGTTCCGAAAATACGGACCTTTCAAAATCATTATATTAAAGCAAAAACAGGATTTGATATCTGCACCCTGTATGGGAAAAGCCATCTAACACAGGAATTAATTCAAGTCAATCTAAAATTACACTTGCAAGTCAAATTTTAATCAGGGCAAGATGCCGATTACTCCGGAAAACCTCCCTGTGGACTGTTCACCCCTGAATGAAAAAAATAAATCCGTTCGGCATCGGGTGCATAAATTCCCGGTTTCAATATTTTTACCCGGGATACCTTCGGATTTCATTTGATCCCGGGAAACGGTCCAGAAATCAAAATAGTTGCTGCGGGTCCGATACTTTAACAAATTTTCAGGAATTTCGGAGCGGTAATTGACAAATTCCGCACAGCAAGGGCCAAGTGAAGGTCCTATACCGGCCACGATATCTTTGGGATTTGACATAAAGTGCTGCTTCATAAAGCTTACGGTTTTTCCAATGATATTTTTTACACTGCCACGCCATCCCGAATGCACATTGGCCACCACATGCCTGACCGGATCATAAAAGAGAACCGCCTGGCAATCTGCCACCTGAATCAGAAGGTATCTATGGGGAAGCTCTGTTATAACGGCATCGCCCTTCATTGTAATTTCGGGTCTTTCCGATAAATTCGATTCCGACCTGTGTTTAAATATCCTGACTTGGTCCGAATGAATCTGTTTAAGATATACCATCGAACCCTCATGGGCTTTATTGATAAAACAATCTGCTATTGACCTGCGGTTGCGTTTGACATTTACCGGGTCATCACCAACCGAAAAACTGGAATTCAAGCTTTGGAAAGGTTTGGGGCTGCACCCACCATGCCGTGTAAAAATTCCATGACGAACCTTGGGAAATTGACTCAAATTATGGAATTGAAAATAAAAAAGCCCGTCTTTTTTCCGAATCAGCATAAACGCTCTTTCGGGTTGCCACAGGTTATCAAAATTTTTCGGATAATTTTCGAGGTGGAAACTTCCGGAGTCAATCGTATTCGAATCACTTTTCCGCCACGTTTTTTTACAATATCGGCTCCGATAATTTTATCCTCGGTCCAGTCCGCCCCTTTGACCAGAACATCAGGCTGAATTTTTTCGATGAGCTTGAACGGGTCAGGCTCATGAAAGATGGTCACATAATCCACGCACCCAAGACCGGCCAGAACTTCAGCTCTCTGAGATTGCGGTATAACCGGCCGCCTTTCACCTTTGATGCTTCTTACCGACTCATCAGAATTTAAACCGACCACCAGGAAATCTCCATGGGATCTGGCATCATTAAGATATCGTACGTGACCTGCATGAAGAAGATCAAAGCAGCCGTTGGTAAATACGATCAGTTTTTTTGACTGTCGCAGATCTATCAAAATGTCTCTTAACAAATCAGGATCATATATTTTTTTGCAGTATTCCATTACATGATCAGATATTTTTCATTTTTTCCACAATGACTTTTCCAAACTCGGAACATTTGACTTCAGTGGCCCCCTGAATCTGCCGGGCCAGGTCATAGGTAACGGTTCCCTCTTTAAGGGCTTTCTGAAGGCCCTGCCGCACCAGTTTCGATGCTTCTTTCCACCCCATATAATCCAGCATCATGGCTCCGGAAAGTATGAGAGAACTGGGGTTAACCTTGTCCAGATTGGCGTACTTGGGAGCCGTACCATGTGTCGCTTCGAAACAGGCACAATGGTCTCCAATGTTTGCTCCCGGTGCCATTCCAAGACCACCCACCTGAGCGGCCAAAGCATCCGAAATATAGTCCCCGTTCAAGTTTGGTGTGGCAATGACATCAAATTCATCCGGTCTGAGCAAAACCTGCTGAAACAGCATATCGGCAATTCTATCCTTGATAACCACTTTGCCTTCAGGTGCTTTTCCATTAAAATTTTCCCACAGTTCATTTTCGGTAATGGTTTGGTCACCAAATCTCTCCCTGGCAACCTCATAGCCCCAGCGGTTAAAAGCACCCTCGGTAAATTTCATGATATTGCCTTTATGCATCAGGGTAACCGTTTTTCTTTTATTATCCAGCGCATATTCGATTGCTTTGGCCACAAGCCTTTTGGAGTTTTTAGCACTGATCGGCTTTATTCCAATTCCTGCTCCAGCCGGCACATTTGCTCCCATCTTGTCTTTTAAAAACGCAATCACCCGATTGGCCTCCTCACTTTCGGCTTGCCATTCGATGCCGGCATAGACATCCTCGGTATTTTCACGAAACACGACTATATCGACTTTTTCAGGATTTTTCATGGGGCTGGGGGTCGGCTCCAGATACTGGGTGGGGCGCACACAGGCATACAAATCGAGGCGTTGGCGAATTGTCACGTTAAGGCTTCTGATTCCCTCACCAATAGGCGTTGTCAAGGGTCCCTTGATAGCAACAACATATTGCTCGATCGCTTTAAGAGTGTCTTTCGGAAGCCACTCTCCTGTCTTTTCAAAAGCCTTTTCACCGGCATAAATCTCCATCCACTGGATCTTTTTTTCCCCCCCGTAAGCAAATTCAACAGCATGATCCAATACAAGCTTTGTGGCGGCCCAGATATCCGGTCCGATACCATCACCTTCGATAAAGGGGATAATGGGTTGATCGGGAACATTTAAAGAACCATCATCGTTTACTTTTATTTTACTATTGTGTTTCATTTTTTCCTTTTTTCATCCTTCTTTTATTTCTCGTTAATCAAATGTACCGGGGGGCAGCTTCGCTGCCGGAAAGCTTCATACATGACAACAGCTCCGGCAACCGATGCATTTAAAGATTCCACCGGTCCAACCTGAGGTATGGAAACCAAAAAGTCACACATGGATTTGGCTAACGGCCGAAGTCCTTTTTCCTCGGCTCCAATAACAATTGCCAGAGGACCCGTCAAATCATTTTCAAAAACTGATTTTTTTGCAGAAACATCCAGACCCACCACCCAAATACCGGATTGTTTCATCTGCTTGATGGCACCGGCCAGGTTGGCAACCCTGATAAGCCTTAAATGTTCCAGGGCACCGGCGGAAACTTTCGAAGCCGCCGGACTTGGAGAGGCTGAACGATCTTTGGGTACTATTACCGCCTGAACCCCTACCGCTAAAGCTGTTCGAGCCAATGCTCCCAGGTTTCGGGGATCAACCACCTGGTCCAGCATAAGAACCAGCAAACAATTATGATCATGGGAGCTTTGGAGAAGATCATTTAAATTTTCCAAGGGGTAAAGCGATACTCTGGCAGCTATTCCCTGATGCTCGGACACCCTGGCCAAAGCCGAAAGTTGCTTCGGGTTTATTTTTTTTACGGTGATTTTGTGTTCCTCACATAATTTCAGGATTTTTTCAATCCGGTGGGAAAACTTTTCCCGAGCCAGGTATATTTCAAAAATTTTTCTTCTGCGGGCTTTTAAAGCCTCCTGAACCGGATGAAAACCATACAGGATTTCCGTTTTCACAAAATGCTCCGGTATGTTTTCACAATATTGACCAAATGATCGACTGCTTCATTTAATTGGTCATTGACAACAATATGCCGATAGAGATGACGCTGTTGCATCTCTTTGCTGGCATCCCTCAGGCGTCTTTCAATGGCCTCCTGGGAATCGGTACCCCTGGATTCAAGACGAAGTCGAAGCATTTCCAGGGAAGGTGGCATCACAAAAATCGTTATACTATCCGGATAGTTTTTGAGGATTTGCCGGGTTCCCTGCACATCAATGTCCAATAAAACATCCCTGCCCCGTTTAAGATTCCGGGTTAAAAACTTATGAGACGTAGCATAAAAATTGCCATGCACTTCGGCCCATTCAGCCCAATATCCCTGCTGTAATTTTGTTTCAAATTCCTTTTTTTGGATAAAAAAATAATCGACACCTTGTTTTTCATTTCCACGAGGCGGCCTGGTGGTATGGGAAACCGAATAACAAATATCCGGAAAACTTTTGAGCAAGGCGTTACAAAGGGTTGTTTTCCCGGCACCTGATGGTGCCGATATGATAAACAGATTTCCTTCCGGCTTTTTTATTGGAAGATCCTTTGGTTGCTGCATGCCGGTTTTACCTGGGTTCCTTTGCGGTTTTTAAAGAGGTAAAGCGTTGGGATATGGTCTCTGCCTGAATGGATGACAGAATAATGTGGTTGCTGTCCATGATAATGATCGAGCGTGTACGGCGTCCATGAGTGGCATCAACAAGTCTTTTTTCTTCCTTGGCCTGATCCTTGAGACGCTTCATAGGGGCGGAACTGGGTGATACAATCGCTATAACCCTTTCTGCGGCCACAGCATTACCAAAGCCGATATTAAGTAAAATTTGCTCCATAAACCTCCTGATCTCCGGCGACCATTTCGGATTCGAACCGGATTTTTTGGCCGCTTCGATAACCACTGGATCCGACACATCCATTTTTGTTCTATTCAAGGTTTTGAACCTGCTCACGAATTTTTTCCAGTTCGGCTTTTATCGATACAATAACATGGCTGGTATCGGCACTCTGGGCCTTTACCCCCATGGTGTTAAATTCACGATTAATTTCCTGCAGCAAAAAATTAAGCTTTCGGCCGGCAGGTTCATTGGCATTCATGACTTCCCGAAATTGTCCGATATGGCTTTCACAGCGAAGAAGCTCTTCTGAAATATCGCTTCTGTCTGCCAAAAAAGCCGCCTCCTGAGCAATGCGGGCAGGATCTATCTCCACCATACCTTTCGTCAAGACGCCAATGCGCTCTTCAAGCCTTTTTCGATAATGGTCGAGAAGTCTGTTTTCAATTTCTTTTACTTTTTTAATACCATCTGTGATGAAGCCAAGCCTTTTTTCAAAATCGAGCAAAATAAAATCACCTTCTTTTTTCCGCATGCTATCATGGTTTTCCAGCGCCGTGCTAAAGCACGGACGAATGAGTTCCCAAAGGGATTCCGCATCCTTTTGGATATCGGCAGGCTTAATAATACCTCCTGCTCCAACCATCAATTCCAAAGAAATATCCGATTTCAGTCCGAAAGATTCCCTCAACTGCAACAGGGCATTATGGTAGGCGACAGCGCGGGCAATGTCAATTTCAAAAGCCGAAACCTCCTCAGTTTCGCTTTTTAACTGAACCTTCACCTCGATTCTACCCCTTTGAATCCATTGGGAAACCATCTTCCGGACCCTTTCTTCCAACAAAACAAGCTCACCGGGAATGCGAAGAACCAAATCCAGATATCTGCTGTTGTAAGAACGAATCTCAACGGTCACGATAGTGGATCCGCTGATTTTTTCACTGGCGGCATAGGCAGTCATGCTCTTTATCATGTTTTTGTACTTTCATTGTCCTGTTTCAAATCAACTATATATTTCTTTCTCACTTTCTCAAGAAAACAAAGCATCTTTTGATCTCTGTAATCCGGATAAGTCCAAGGTAAAAACTGAAACCGCTCCTTGGTAAATATCAGGGTAAGGTCGGCAAATATACCCTTTTTTAAGTAAATTCGATGGGTGAAATTTTTTCCGGTGGCCAAAACAAATCGTTCATGGGAAAGTATTCCGGGATCGGCGTTGACCCGGCGGTTACCCTTTTCTATATATTGAGCTTCAAGCTCATTGGTATAATATTTGATGTGAACCAGACGATCCTGATCAACAAGTTTTTGAAAGGTCAAAACCCTTCTGAAAAGGGGCGCTCCCATTTCCTTTTCATAATAACCTGTAAAATCGAATGCCAACCACGGGCTGACCATGTCCACAGGACCAAAGATATCCTGCAACGCCAAGGCAAAAGGTTTCAGCATTTCCTTTTCTTTCATAAAAAGGCTGACAATCAGTTTTGCCTTTAAGGGTTCCCGGGGGGTACTCATGTGTTTGCGTACTATTCCTATATGGGCTTGGCTTCATCGATCAACATGATAGGGATATCATCCCGGATTTCATACATCAGCTTACACTTGTCGCAAATCAGCCCGTCTTTGGACTCGTTTAAATAAATCTCGCCTTTACATTTGGGACAGGCCAAAATTTCGAGAAGATCATTACTGATCACCATAAGACCTCCATTTTTTTCAAACGAAAAAGAGTTTTTGTCACTGAATGCCAAAGGCTTATCTTTTTCACTTGTTGCCAAATAATTTCATTATTGCACTGCCTTTTCTCTCTTTTCCTGCAATTTATAATCTATGGCTGGTTTATAGCAAACAAAATTGAAACTGGCAAAATTTAATTCACAAAAATTTTATTTTTTCCTTGACCATAAATGTATATAATTCATAGAATTTTGAGTTTATAAGGTTTCTGAACAATATTGCTATGGCCCTGGGTGGGATAAATTGAAAATCGCTCTGGTTTGTCATCATTTTAGTTTGAAAAAAGGCGGGCTTGAGAAATATACGGTATTTTTGAGCCGGGCTCTGATCCGCAAAGGGCATGAAGTACATGTGTTTGCCAACACATTTACAAACGAACCCGGTGTGATATTTCATCATGTACCGGTTATCCGGTTGTCCTTACCTGTCAAAAATCTGACTTTTTCATATTTATTAAAAAAACGTCTTCAAAAAGAATCTTTTGATATCATTCACAGCATGGAGCGAACATTTTATCAGGATATTTACAGGGTCTCCGACGGTATCAATCCGGTACAAATGCAGCAAAGATATCCAAACCCAAAAATTCGATTTATAAAATCGCTCGGGCCACGCCGTCTTGTGCTATCTTATCTTGAGCAAAAGATTTTTCTTAAAAACGGATGCCGGGCGGTTATGACCAACTCCCAGCTTACACGCCGTCATATTCTTGATCACTACGGTATCAATCCGGATAATATATCGGTGATTTACAACGGAGTTGACATACAGCGGTTTCATCCCGGCGTTGGAAAAAATTTGAGGGAACCCGTCAGAAAAGCACTTAAGATTTTACCCGAAGAAATCGCACTGCTTTTTATCTCCAATAATTTTAAGCTCAAGCAGCTTTTTTTGATACTTCAAGCGATGGTCTTTTTGCAGGATTCTTCATTCAAGCTCATGGTCATAGGTTCCGACAATCCATTGCCTTATCAAAAATGGACCGAAAAAAAAGGGCTGAAAGACCGGGTTTTATTTTTGGGTGCTCAAAAACAGGTGGAAAACTTTTATGCGGCATCGGATATTTTTGTATTACCAACACTTTACGATGCTTTTGCCAATGTTTGTCTCGAGGCCATGGCCTGCGGACTTCCCGTATTGACCACAGAAACCAACGGAGCAGCGGAAATGATTTGTGATGGAATAAACGGCTTTGTGCTGAAAAATCCTGATGCCCGACAACTTGCCCGATATCTGGTTTTTCTAAAATCAGCTCCGGAAAGAACCCGTATTGGGTGGCAGGCGGCAAAAAAAGCATCGGTCTTTACCTTCGAAAAACACCTTTCGGAATTGCTGAGCCTATATGATCGAATTCGATTTCAAAAAACCGGTTGATCCGGAAAAATTTCGGGCACCCATCAAACTTGCCCCCTTAAATGACATTCTGATAAATTCAGATTATCAGGATTTGCTTACACAGCAAAATCTTAAAAATTTCGATCTTATCTGGAATCTTCAGGGCGGTGATACTTTCAAAAAAATTCCGGATCGCTCGGTTACCCGATTAGATTTCGAGCATAATGGTAATGTTAAAACATTTTACCTTAAACGGCATAATCCGGAAAGATTTGGTAACGGATACCGGTATTTTGTGAGCTTTGTTCAAGATCGATTATCCCAGGGAATTCAAGAACTTTACAATATCGTCGAATTTCGGGATCATGGACTGGCCACCGTTATTCCGGTAGCCGCAGGTGCCAAAAAAATCGGAAATTGCAGTTCAATCTCCTTTTTGATAACGGAAGATTTTTCACCCTTTATTTCTTTGGAATGGATCATACTCAATCAACCCGACTTTTTTAACGGCTCACAGGGGCGACAGCGAAAACAAAATCTCCTTGAAACAATCGGGGGTTTTGCCCGAAAAATGCACAATGCCGGCCTTAACCATAAGGACTTCAACGCCACCCATATACTTTTATACTATGGGGAGCAAAACCTGGGTAAACCCTTAATCGGACTGTTTGACCTTCAAAGGGTCGGCCGGAAAAACCTTTTGAGTTTTCGTTGGATTATCAAAAGTCTTGCGGAAATCAATTATACACTTCCGGATAAACATTTTTCAGACAACGATCGCCGGCAGCTTTTTATCGCGTATAAGGGAACTCAAAATTCAGGCTGTTGGGAACAATTTCAGCAATGGTGGATCAAGCGGAAAGTATCCCGGATCGCAAAGCATACAAAAAATATCAGAAATAGAAAACAATCCGAGAAAATGAAAACCAACAGAAAGAGCACACACAATGATACCCACCAAAAATTTTGACAAACCAAAAGTTATTTGCCTTATAAGGGAAACGAAACTTAAACTTTCACCAATTCGATGGTTCGGAGTTGTTGAAAATGCCGTGGATTCTGCCGTGAAAGTTGTCAAGGAAAGCAGTATAAAGCGCACCGTCAGAACAGCTCTTGCCCCCTGGGGTGACGTTTGTATTCATGATCACACTTATATAGTCAAAAAGCAATTATTATCGCCTTTTCGTCCTTCCCGAGGCAAAAAAGTCTGGAAACACAGCCTCTCATTGCTTAAAAAAAATTTTCCCATTACCAAGCCATTACTTTATCTTGAATTGAAAAATGGGCCTTTTACCAAACGTACATTTCTGGTCACGAAATGGGAAGAAAGCACCAATCTCGGTAAGGCCGCTATGGAAAAGGATTCGATCTTCGATGACCTGTTGGCACAATTGCTCAGAGAAGCAGCCCGGGTGGTTGCCAACCTTCACAATGCCGGTTTTGTTCATGGAGATCTGAAATGGAGCAATTTTTTATGGCTGCCCTTAAAAACAAACCGAATTGTTCTCACCGATCTGGATCATATTGAAAGGTCGGGTTCCGGTAGGAAGCAGGGTAGAGATCTGGCCAGATTTATCCTCTCGGCCATAGAATTTCAAATGGGGGATGAATTTGCCGACTCCCTTGCCAACCATTATTTTATGCGCAGAAGGATATACCCTCCGGGGTTGGAAAAAAGCTTGGAAAAGCATATCAACAGAAAACAAAAAAAATATGAAACCCGCTATCCGGAACTATCTGTTATCAGGAATGCAAATGATTCCTGAAACATTAAAAAAAAACCTTTTCCCTGGTTTATACTGCCTGTTTTTCGCAGGCTTTTTCTTTTTTCCATCAAGTACATTTCTAAGCAATTTTTTTTATATCACACTTGCGTTTCCTTTTCTTGGAATGGTGGTATTAAAAAAAGTCAATGTCAGAATCCTTTTTACCAGTAAAGTTTTCATACTCTGCGCCCTGTTTCTCGTTTACCTTTGGGCAACGCTTTTTTGGTCGGAAAATTTTGAAAGCAAAGAAATATATAACTATGCCAGAAGGGTTATATATATTTTAGGATTTATTGCAACCACCATTTATCTGGTTCACACGTATCCGGATTTTCTAAAGCGACTCTTAACCGTTTTCTGCTGGATAGCGGCTATTGTATCGGTTGTCTATTCCATATATTTTTATCTTCACCATCCTTTTCCCGAACATCGTCTTTCCGGTTATGGAGTCCTTTACAACCCCATCAGAACATCATCTATTTATGGTATCTGCTTTCTAGGCTGCCTGTATTTATTACATCATCAATCAGCCGAAAAAGCCCGATGGCTCCATGCGGCCCTTTTGATCCCTCTGTTTTCATACATGATGCTTTCCCAGGCCAGGGGGCCGATCTTTGCCATGATACTAACCCTTTTTATCTGGCAGCTTATCCTCATTTTTCGATCAGGGTTCAAAAAAAGCATTTTGGGCAAATTCGGTATTCTTTTTATGTTTATCCTGACGGCAACTGTTGTTATATTTTTGTCTTTTCCGGAATTTTTCAGATATTTTTTTATTGAACGCGGCGCGTCCTACCGTCTTGAAATGTGGGAAAAATTTTTAGAGGTCATTGCATTAAGGCCCTTTTTCGGACATGGACTGAATGCGGACACAACTACCATTATGTCCGATGGTCAGACTTTTTTGCATCCACATAGCGTCTATGTGGCCACTTTCTACTACGGAGGGATTGCCGGTTTGGCTATTCAGCTTATACTCATTGGATATGCCATTTACAGATCACTGGCCATTGAAAAGCTTCCTGAACAATTTTTTATAACCTGCTCACTGTTTTTCGGCGCTTTTTGTATTTTTACCGACGGCAATGTTTTAATCCAGCATCCCAAACCTTTCTGGATCTTTTTCTGGTTTCCCATGGCTCTCTGCGCCGCTTATGAACTAATCGGCAAAAAACTAAATTGCAGATATGGTTAATTTTTTACACAAACAATGGTTTTTTATCGGCATTGCACTGGTGGTGGCACTGGCAGTTATCTTTCCGGCACTGGGGCCAGTGATAAAAAAATACAGAATTTTAAATGCAGGCATCTTTGTCACATTTTTTATCACAGGACTTTCCATAGATACCAACACAGTTATAGAACAGCTTACCAATGTGCGGGTTCTGATGGCATCACTGGTGTCCTCTCTGATTTTTATTCCGTTCATGACTTTTTTCCTGGCTACCTTGGCCTTTCCCGAAAGACCGGACCTGGTTGTCGGATCGGTAATCATTGCAGTGGCACCGGTGACAGTAGCTTCAGGCACTGTAATGACCACCATTGCCCTGGGAAACGTACCTCTGAGCCTGTTCATCTGTATACTCAGCAACTTCGTGGCTTTGCTGACCATTCCCTTCCTTCTGCAAATTCTGCTACAGTTCGGCCAGACCATCGACCTGCCGGTATTCGGAATCCTAAGCAGCCTGACGGTTACTGTGCTTCTTCCCACTGTAATTGGCCAACTGATGCGCCCAAGGCTCAAAGAACTCATTGTTCCCTATCAAAAGGCATTTTCTGTCTTTTCCCAGTGCATCGTTCTGCTGATTATTTTCAATGCAGTGTCAGCTTCGATTCATCAAATCCTCAATGCCGGGATGATCATCGTTTCTGTTTTCGGGTTCATGATCGGATTAAGGGTGTTGATTTTAATGATGAACTACGCCATTTCCAAAATTATCAGCCTGGATCCGGCCTCCACTTCAGCATTTACCATCCACAACTCACAGAAAACCCTTACGGTTTCCTATCTCGTCTGGGCCGGTTACTTCGCCGGTGACTTTCCCCTGGCCATGATTCCCCCCATCGCTTTTCATATGACCCAAATGTTTATGGATACCTTTGTCGCCCATCATTTTAGAAAACGTGCATTAAAAAGGTTATAGGTGCATATCGCTTTCGTTTTTTCTAATTCGTGCCTTTCCGGAAACTCCTCTCCCTCTGGGAGGGGCTGGGGGAGGGAAAGATAACCTCCTGATATCATTCACCCCACCCCGGCCCTCCCCCAAAGGGAGAGGGAGTATAGACGTTTCCGGACAGGCACTGCTAATTCGGTGGCGTTGGAGGCTTTTTTAATGTTATTATTACGAAAACAGCCTATCCTTATTCTGATCTTAATCCAAAAAATAAAGGGAGGTTTCCATGGTTGAGACCAAACGTGACATTGGCTATGTGTGCCTTTCGGATACGCATTTTGGTGGAGAAGACAGCCTGCTGACGTCAGTTAAAAGAGGATGGGTCATCGACACAATACACCGCCGTCCGCCTCATGGAGCCGCTGTAGTGTTGATGGACAAAGAATTTAATTTGTGTTCACTCAGAATGTTCAACGAAGGGCATTATATTCCAAAAGTCGAAGCCTGTGGCTGCCCTGGTCTCAATCGCAATCCCTTTTACCGGCGAATATCCGAGCTGGTAAATCCCTACCTGAACCCGTGGAAAGATTTTTCACAAATTGTGGCTGATGAAGTTGAAATTCGGGCTCAAAACCCTTTGGATCGGCTTGTTTATTGGAATTGAAAAGTGCTG
Source organism: Desulfobacteraceae bacterium (assembly GCA_007127235.1). Lineage (GTDB taxonomy): Bacteria > Desulfobacterota > Desulfobacteria > Desulfobacterales > SKZT01 > SKZT01. The sequence goes on along the minus strand of SKZT01000078.1, from coordinate 4,852 downwards.
AAATATTATTGTCTCAGGAGAATTAAACATGAAAAAAATGCACGTGCGGGATTTTATGGTTCCGGTTGGTGAATTTCCTAAAATTTCAAACCAAGCCACTTTTTATGAAGCCCTCATGGCTTTGGAAGATGCTCAGGAAAAATATCTGGTGGGTAAAAACAAGCAAAGAATTTTGCTGGTTGAAGATAACAACGGCAAAGTGGTGGGCAAAGTCTCTCCTTTTGATATGCTGCGCGGATTAGAACCCAGTTATGATCAGATTGAGGCAGAGGAAAAACTTCCCTCTTCCGGACTCAGCTATGCTCTTAAAGCGATTCGGCAGCAATATCGATTATGGCAGACTCCTTTTGCCGACCTTTGCAAAAAAGCAAAGGATATCAAAATTAAAGATTTTGTGAAGGCTTCACCAGACCGCCAGGCGGTTCAAAGAGATGACAGGCTCATTAAAGCATTCAACTGGTTCGTCATGGGCCGTTATGATTCTCTTTTCGTATATGATGGGGATGAAATCGTCGGCCTGGTAAAATTCTCCGATGTTTACGAGGATATTAAAGAAACCATGAAAGAATGCGTATTATAAACAGTTGAGCCATTATTTTTAAAACACATTAAAAAATAACCGGGTTTTGAAAAAATATGGAGTGCAAAAGCTGTGCTTTTGCACTTTTCCGAATACATCAGGGACACCGATACACGCCTAACAAGTATGCACTCCAGTTTACAGAATTATAACTTCTTAAAAACGGAAACGGATCTGTAACCAAAAACCTCACCGTTTTGAAAAACAATCGAATAGTCTGGTTTTTCAGAGTCTTATTTTCACACCTTCGGAAGTTTTTAGGTTCAAATCCTCCGATGTATCCTTTGAACAGAGGCTCAAGACCGTACAGGGATTCAAAAGAATCCCATCGATTTATATCCATTGCTTCAAGATTGTGCATGGAAATTAAGCGGGGGGTAAGGCGGCTTAAAACCTTATGGCTGATTCCCCTGAAATTGGGAACCCCCAAAACCATCATGCCACCTTTTCTTACAAGATTCACATGCCTTCCGACCACGTCGTCTAAATCATCGAAATGCTCGATAAATCCCATGGAAAACACCAGATCGAACCGTGGAAGATCTGTCAGGTCATCAAAAAGATCCCGGCGGTATATAATTACGTCAAGATCCAGAAGGTTGAAATTTTCTTCCATTTTTTCACAACCCACATCAGAATAATCAATGGCAGAGGCTTGATAACCCCGGTATTTAGCCATATTGGCCAGAAAGGGACCAGGGGCCCCGCCAATTTCAAGGACATGGAACGCTTCATCAGGTTCTGGTTCAGGAAAATATTGATCCCATATCTTTAGAATCTCTTTGGCAACGGCATTAGGTGTATCAGGTTCAATAATCGCCGGAAGTTTAACCCTTTCCCAACGGTTTTCCCAATGCTGCTTTCCAGTCAGGCGTCCTTCATTATCTTGTTTTTCAGTTGTTTCTTGATACATTTTTCCTTCTTTCATATGGTCATTTTCCAGGGGGGAATCAATTGCCCGAACATTTCGAGAGGCTACAGCATTTTTCACCAATCACCTCCCGGTACAAACATGCCACGGCGGACACCATTTTATTGACGGTATAATTTTCAACAACTCGCTGCCTGAGCATTTCACCTTGAGCAGATCGCTCATCACCAGTCATCTGGCACACTTTTTCCATGGCCTCCGCCAGGGATTCCACACAGCCAGGAGGAACCATAATACCAGGCCCGGAAACGGACAAAATTTCAGGAACACCTCCGACCTGAGAAGCAATCACCATATTTTCGGCAGCCATCGCTTCCAAAAGCGCCAAGGGATGTCCCTCGGATAAGGAAGGCAGCACAAAACAGTCCAAGGCTCTGAGTAAAAACTGGATATCTTTTCGATATCCCAAAAAGATGACCCGATTTTGAATGGCCAACATTTCCGACAACTTTTTCAATTCCTGCTCCAGCGATCCTGCTCCGGCGATCAGCAGCAAGCTATGGGGATGTTTTCGAAGCAATTTTGAAAATGCCCGCAATAAAACATCATGACCTTTCACCGGTGCCAAACGTCCCGCAGTGCCAAATACAATGCCCGGGTTTTGTGCTATTCCCAGATGTTTTTTGGCAGTTTCTTCGGACACACCGGAAAGCAAAAACTTTTCAGCATCGATTCCGTTATAAATTGTCACCACCTTATCAGGGTTCAAGCTTGGGTTTGATTGGACCACATCTTTTCCAACCGCCGCAGAAACTGCAATGATCTTTGAAATCCGTTTAAAAATAAATCGATTGGTCAATTTTCTGGTAAAACCTCGTGTCCGTTTTCTACCATGAACCGTGGTAACAACTTTTACCTGTTCGCCAACCATCCACGCTGCCAGTGTGCCATATACGGTTGGTTTATGTCTTTGGCAGTGCACGAGATCAATATCACAATCTTTGATAATTTTTGCAATTCGACTTACCAAGAATGGAGAAAACATTTTCGGAGTTTCCCTGCCCTGGGTGAATATTTTCAGGCCAGCAATTTCAAAGGGGCTGTTGCCGTCGTCCTTTCCTTTGAGGTAACAAATGGATTGATTCAAAGAATTTTCTTCAAGACCTTTTACCAGGCTGCGAAAAAGAGCTGAGTTTTTATCCTTGTTTTGCAAAATATGAAGAATGTTCATTCATGCTCCCCTCTAAGCTGGTTTTTTTTTCTGTCTTGAAGATAACTTTTTAGTTTTCCATGTTTACTATTATTAATATCATGACTGAGAAACATTTCAAAAGAAACTTTTTCTTTATGTTCCTTTACATTTCTGATATTCTCTTTAGATTAATAAAAGGCAAATAAAATTAATTGACCACCATTTAAAAATTCCAATGATCGGAGAAACAATGCAACGACCAGAATTTAAAGTAGAAAAAGAAAATCTTTATCAGGAAGAATATTTCACCGATATGAAACTGGCCACAATTCGCCGGCTGACCCCTGTCAACCAGGATGGAACCATTGACAAAACACGTAGCATTATTTTTGTGGGGCAGGCCAACCTCATGTCCGAGGCGGGACCTATACCCATTTCAACCATGATTTCGGCCCAGGATCTTCCAGAGGCAATTCAAAATTACCCTGAGGCTATGGTTCAGGCTATGGAAAAAATTCAGGAAGAAATCCGAAAATACCAACAGGAAAATCAATCATCCATAGCTTCGTCAGAAAACCAAAGAGATTCAAGGATAATAATCCCCGGACGATAAACCCCTTTAGCAAAACCCAAAGGTTAACTGTTATGGCAACAACCCGGATGGTTATCACGGGTCTTCTGGAAAAAAGATCTCTGACCGCCCTGGAACTTTCACGTCTGGCAGGTGTCAAGGAAAAGGAAGTCTACCAGCATCTTTCCCACATTGAAAAAAGTGCGAAAGCAAAAGGAAACAGGCTGAAAATAAACCCTTACGCCTGTCTCTCCTGTGGATTCAGATTCAAGGACAGAAAACGCTACCATCCCCCCAGCCGATGTCCGGTCTGCAAGGAAGAACGTATTTCAAATGCGGTATTTGAAATAGTTTGAACGTAAAAGAAAGGTGATCGCAAACGTTCCCCCCTTTAATTGCCAAAGGGGGGACAGGGGGGATTTGAAGCTTTTTTAAATCCCCCTTTGCCAAAGGGGACTTGCTACAACATCTCTTAGGTTAGCGCCTATGCCCGCCCCCCATGCTGAATTCAGCTTTTCACTTCCATTCCGCTTTCCGGCTCCACTCTCATGTTTCCGATACGTACTGCCCGGACTTGCCCCGGATCGTGCTCCGGAGCTAATATTTCCAAAACCGATGCCGCCGTTCGCATAACGATGCAAAGGCTCACAAGCAAACCCGAACCATCAAGAAGGCCCGCCAGCTGGTACTGTTTCGCTTTTTGCAGACCGAAAACCGGAATACTATTCAGAGCAATCGTCCAGGTACGGGCCTGACTGAAATAATTGTGGAACCTCTCCTGCCTTAAACTTGCCCGCTCCATCCTGCTTCGCGCCACCACTCTGGGGGAAGGAGGCAGCATGAAAAGGCGGGGCATTTCACTTTTATGCAGAGGAGCGATGATGTGCTCCAGCTCCCTGCCGCGGGCAAGAGCCACAATCCAGCAAGGACGAAGAAGCTCCATCTTCCATTCCTTCAAAGCACCGCCGCCGGCTCGGCGAGAAACAAGACCCGATGTGTCCACAACCACGTTTTGCACCCCATGACGCTGAGCCTCTCCCAAAAGAAGTCTTGCTCCAACCACAGTAGGCAGCATGTGCCCCACAGGTGAAGTTTTGCCTACAAAAAAGCCCGTTGTCGAATGCGTGGTACCATTTGTCCCTGAAAATCCGAGATTCATCGTTGATGGAACCCCAAGAGTGGACTGGCCCATATCGCAGTCCAACCAAGCTGTGCGGCTGCTCTCAGCGAGCCCCTCGACCAGCCAGCGGCAAAAAGTTGACTTCCCCGTGTCTGTCTCCCCTATCACCATGATTGTCCCATGCATTTTCGATAGGGGCAATCCCCGCCACATATAAGGCACATGAATTTGCTCTATCTCCTTCATGCGTTTTACCTCCTTTTCTAAGAACACAAAAACCACGATTCACTTCCGCTTATTACAGAATGAAAGAATATCCCTAAAAGGACTGCTCAGTAAACACCGCATATGGGAAAACATAAGAAAATCTGCAAAAAGTTTAATCACTCCAGTTTTTACCTGGGGTGATGAAAATCACCCAGTTTTGGGATCTGTTTTATCCTCTCGAATCTGTTCCGAAAATTAAGTGCCAGGAAATTTGGTTTCGGGTGTCAGGTTTCAGGTTTCAGGTTTCAGGT
>SKZT01000325.1 GCA_007127235.1 Desulfobacteraceae bacterium | reverse complement strand
TAGTAAGATCATACCCACGTAGATTTGACCGGTATTTCATGTAATCAGTCCAGACAATCGTTGCCTTCTCCATTTTTGCTCCTTATCCGAACAGATTTCTATTCTGTTATCCGATAACCCTGGGTACTGTAAAATGACCGTTTTCTTTTTCCGGAGCGTTGGAAAGGCCAAGATCTCTGTCCATATGCGGCTGTAGTTCGTCTTCCCGAAACGCATTGGTCAACGATATGGCATGCGATGTGGGAGCCGTATTTTCGGTATCTACGCTGTTCAGCATGTCTACATATTGAAGTATATTGTCGATCTGATCGGAAAATATGCCGATGCTGTGGTCATCCATATCCAAGCGGGCAAGGTCTGCAATGTGCCTGACCTCTTTTTCTGAAATTTTTCCCCGATTTTGGTCCATGTTTTCTCTCCTGTTCGAAAAACGCTTCACGAATCATGTTCCAGCAGCAAGGCGCCCTTGTTTTTCTGGCTGACATTTACCAGAATACGCAATGCTTCCGATTGATTTTTAAAAGGACCGATTCGAACACGGTGCCAGGTGCCGGTATCCCGGATTTGGGCACTGATACGATAGGCAGGATAACCTTTATTTTTATATATTTCCACCTGCTTGTCGGCATCCGCCAGGTTTCTTAATGAAGCAATCTGGATTGAATAATTTTTGTTGTTTGTTTCCGTTTTTGTGTAAGATTCCGGCGTTGAAACCGGCGTTGGAGGCGGCGATGACACTGGTGTTGAAAAAGAGCTGCTGCTTTCTGTTCTGGGGGCATCTTTCAATTGTCCCGCTCTTACCATTGTTTTTGACCTTGATTCTATCACCGGCACAGGCGGATTCTTATCCGCTCTTTTCAGTTCTTCAAAAAATTCAAATTCGGCGGTGATGCGATGAAATGTGGGATCAGCTCCTGAAGCTTCGACTTCCATGGGTTTTAAAGCAGATTTTTTCAATTCGGCAATCTGTTTTTCCAATGCATTGATGTCAAATGTAACTGGAGAATCTCCGCGACCCACCAGAACACCTATGAAAAACATCCAGGCGGAAATACAAAAAACAGCCCAAAAAGGAAATCCTCGTTTTTTTGAGGAAACCGTTATCTTTGGATCTTTGGATGCTTCCGGTTTGTTTTTTTCCTTTGTTGTCATAAGGCCATCGAATGTTTGTATGAAATATCCGTATGATTTAAATGCATGGCTTTGATTAGACGGTATTGATGTGTTATTGAAAGTTTGTTTTTGATATCAATTGTTGTAAAAGTTATAACTATTTTTAATTTCTTTCGGTTATCAAGTCAAGAAACTTTAGGGCAGCAATGAAAATTTCGTAAAATTATCCGGATTATAACGGATTTGGGGGTGTTGAGTTGATGGAGCATTACCTGTTTTTCCAAATAGTGTTTTGATACGGTATGCATTTAAGCCTTACTCCCGATGCAGGCTATTGGCATCGACCTAAGGGGTACTGTGTGCAGCAAGTCCCCCTTTGGCAAACTGGTCTTTACCCACGCTTGACACAGTGGGTACTTATGATGTTGTGATTTATCAAATTGTTTCTATAACCACGGTGCCAATTTTTTTCTTTTTATGGCTCTCTGTTATTTTTTATGTCGCGCCCTTTCAGGGCTTAAATTTTTGGGGGCCTCTACCCAGGGCGCTGCCCTGCCCTGGACTGCATTATGTATCGACCTTTCAGGCCTCCTTTACCCTGCAACCTGGGGTGATGAAAATTGTTACAAATTTGGCCTGAAAAATCCTCTGAGTTTTGTTCCGTTGCATAGTCCTTAGATATAAAGGTTTCGGGTTTCGGGTATCTGCAATTTATATTCTCAATATCCTGACACCTGACACCTGAAACCAAATTCTCCTGCACTTAATATGGGGAACAAATTCGAGATGATAAAACAGATACCAAAACTGGGTGATTTTCATCACCCCACCTGCAACCTGCGAATCCTGCCCTGAAAGGGCTATACATACATAGCCCAGGGCAGCGCCCTGGGTTGACCACCACCCAGAAAAGCCCTGAAAGGGCGTGACATCTTTTCAATCCCAAAGATAACGTTTATCATTTTGTTATTTTATTTAATGGTTGAGGACTCCCGGGTTTAATACCCGAGAGTCTTCATATCGATGGTTATGGGATTTTTCTCGTTATCATACTCTGCGTGAAAACGAGGGTGCGAGGCGGCTTCTTGATAACCCACTGTGTCATGTGTGGGTAAAGACCAGCTTTTCAAAAGGGGGGGGACCGTAAAAACCCCTCTTTACCAAAGGAAAGAAATGTTTTCGATCATCTATTCACTCAACCATTCACCCCCAAATCCGTTATAACCAGAAAATATTTATAGCAAATGCCATTGGGTTTTAAGCAACGGTTGCAATCTTTTAGACTTATGCGTTGAAAACAGCCGTAGATTGTGACATAAGCTGACAGGCAATACATTAATGCGTAAGGGGTTAGATTGGAGAAATATTGACAACTATTTAAGGAGGGATTCCCATGCTGGTCAAAAACTGGATGAGCCCAAAAGTGGTTACCATTGATATTGAGGATTCCATGCAGCAGGCCATCTATACGCTTAAGAACAACAAGATCAAGTTGTTGCCGATAATGTCGGAAAAGACACTTAAGGGCATTGTCAGTGATCGTGACCTCAAAAAGGCGTCGCCGTCGGATGCCACTACCCTCGACATGCATGAAATGCTGTATTTAATTTCCAGGATAAAAATCAAAGATCTCATGATTAAAAATCCGATAACGGTTTATCCTGAGCATACCATTGAAGAAGCCGCTCAATTGCTGCTGGAGCACAGAATATCGGGTCTTCCCGTCCTGGATTCCAAAGACCGGCTTGTGGGCATCATCACCAAAAGCGATATTTTCCGGGCCCTGATTGCCATTACCGGGCTGGGGAAAAAGGGAATTCAGATTGGCATTCGTATCTCTGACGTGCCCGGACCCATTAAAGATATCAGAGAGCTTATACGCAATCATGGGGCAAGAACCGCAAGCATCCTGACCAACTTTGAAAATGCACCGCAGGGATACCTTCATGTTTATTTCCGGATTTATGAAATAGACCGGGAAATGCTACCTGACTTGTTAAAGCAATTGGAAAATATCGGCAAGCTGCTCTATATTGTAGACCACAGGCAAAACAAACGCACGTTGTACGAATAAAGACTGGATTTTTAAAAATTAAATTTCCAAAGGCTTTGCAAAGACAAAGGAGTGCAAAAGCTGTGCTTTTGCATTTTTTTCAAAAGCACAGCGCTCCCAATCCTTTCGGAAGGATCAGCAGGTTTGCTGTTGACATCATAAATGGATTCATATACGAAAAAGAACGAATCAACGAGCAGAAGCTTGTTAAGCAAAAAAGACGTATACAATTAAATTAAAATTAATTAAAAAAACCACGAAGGTAACTGCACCAGGAAGGTGATAATCTTTATGTGGTTTTTTTTATTGGCAGCCAGCCTGGAGATGAGGATATAAACGTGCATATTTCGGAAGGTGTTCTGGCATGGCCGGTTCTGGCATCCGG
>SKZT01000225.1 GCA_007127235.1 Desulfobacteraceae bacterium | reverse complement strand
TAAGCGTAAGCGTAAACAACACAGATCGGCACGCATTGCCACGGTAACGGTCCGAGCCGGACAAGTGCGGTTGAAAGCCCCATGGCGGCAGGCAGTGAGGCTTAAAAATGTCCGAACAAACGCGATTTTACTACGGGAAAAGGATGCCCCCGCAGACGAGCCGCCGATTGAATGGTTGTTATTGACAAGCCTTCCGATAGGAAATTTTCAGGAGGCATTGCACGTAATCGAGTATTATTGCTGCCGATGGCAGATTGAAATATATTTTCGTGTGTTAAAGAGCGGGTGTAGAGTTGAAGATCGGCAATTTGAAGACGAGAAACGTTACAGACCTTGTATGGCGTTATACATGATAGTAGCGTGGCGAGTTATGTTTGTAATGATGATGGGACGTGGCTATGCTGATATGAAATGCGATTCAGTTTTCAGTGAGGATGAATGGAAAACTGTTTACATGATTTTAAAAAAAAGCCCTCCACCGGAGCAAGTGCCGAGATAGGAAGAATTGGTAAAAATGGTTGCCCAGTTGGGTGGATATCTTGGCAGGAAACATGACGGACCTCCGGGTCCCAAAACCATGTGGATAGGCATGCAAAGAATGTTGGACTTTGTACGGGCACGGCGAACGTTGAAAGCTTTGGGATTTTCTTGATGAAAAATAAACTTGTGTATAACGACGAGGGCAACGCCCTGGGTAGAGGCCCCCAAAATATTAAGCCCTGAAAGGGCGCGACATAAAAAATAACAGAGGGCCATAAAAAAAATTGGCACCGTGATTGTTGAGACAATTTGATAAATCACAACATCATAAAATCATTAAATGAAATAATGAAATGATAAACGGTATGAGGACTCTCGGATTTAAAACCCGAGAGTCCTCGACTTATGCGGTTTTTTTAGGATGGCACATTCCAATTTCAGGATTCTTGATCTCGTAAGATAGGCCGTATAGTGTCATTCATTTTATATCAATAAGTTATAAAATATTATACCATCCGAGACCGGTATTTCAAAACTCCCAAAAGGTAGATAGTTTTGCGATCAGGCAGTCCGGCGAATTGCGGCCAGGGGATCCTCGACCGGTTCACCTGCCCGTTTTTTCAAAATGGCGAGCTTTATTTTTTCATGCATTTTGTCATCGATCGGATAGGCCATTGCTACAAATATTGCCAGGAGATTGCATATAGATGGGACCAGCGCGTAAAGGATTCGCAGGGCCATTTGCACACCAGGAGGCTGTTCTATGTTCGGCATATACCCTGCCATTCCCAATATGGAGAGCCCAGCGCCGACCCCGACAGCTGCCGCAAGCTTTTTGGAAATGGACCACAAACCGATATACTGCCCCTCTCTTCGGCTACCCGTCAAAAATTCGTCATAGTCAATGACATCGGCCTGTATTGCCGAAGGTATAGCCAAAGCAGCTCCAAACCCGATACCCGATATAAACACGAGTATCCCGTATAAGAAAGCGTCTCCCGGGCCAAGGAAAAAAACGCCTGCAAAAGCACCCGAGTTGACTGCCATGGAAACCAGCCAGGCAAATTTCTTTCCTGTTCGCCGGGCAATGAATATCCAGGCCGGCAAAAATGCAATGCCCGTCACAAAGTATAACAGAAGGAAAAAATCGGCCAGGTCTGATTGAAGCACATACTGCACATAAAAAAGAATAAGTGTCGCCGGAAGGTTGCTGCCAATCGCACTGATTGTATAGGCAACCAAAAGAATGATGAACGGACGGTTATAGCCTACCGAGCGTATCCCCGACAACAGACCTGCTTTTTTGCTTTTCTGTGGATAACTTTCTCTGATGATTATAACACACAACAAGGCAGTTCCAATTAAAAGCGGGGTATAAAGCATGGATATCCAAAAAAATTTGACTCTTTCGTCCCCGGCATTGCCCGAGAGTCCAAAAAGCCAATGAATAAGAGCAGGTGTGCTGGCTGCTGCCAGGGTTCCGGCAATCAGAAAACCGTCGCGCACGGCAAACAGGGATATTCGTTCGTGATAATCGAATGTAATTTCAGGTCCCAGGGATTCATAGGGAACAGTTACGATTGTCCAAAAAAGAAATAGGGCGTATATAAAAAAGCCGAACCACAGGGTCTCAATGGTTGGGTTTGCCTGGGGCGGATTGAACAGAAAAATCATGGCCAGTGCGGTAAAAACCGATCCCAGGACGATATATGGGCGCCTGCGCCCAAACCGTGTTCTTGTCCGGTCGGAAAGATAGCCGATTACCGGATCAGTAAAAGCATCGAACAAGCGCACGCTAAATAAGATATACCCCAAAGTGATAACGTTAATTCCGACAACATCCGTGTAAAACTTCGGAATGTATACATAAACAGGAATACCGATAATCGCCAAAGCATAGGCCGGAGCAGCATATGCAATTTTTTTCCGAAATGAAACGCTTTGAGAACCATTATCTTTCATCGGATCCCCAGTAATTGTTTTTTAAAGGAACTGCTAATCGGATTTTCGCCCAGCCAGATAGAATAAATGGCAGAGGCGAAGTCATCGCCTTCAATGATACCTTTCGGTTCGCCGTTCAACGCCAGCTCTGTACCTCTGCCCGGGATAAACGTCAGCGAATAGCGGTCCCCCGGTTGGACATCTTCGTAGAGAGAATTAAGTTTTTCAATCCGGTCCTTTAACACTGCAAAGGTTTCCGGTTCAATGTTTCTGTCAAGCAGTTTTTTGGTAACCGGCCCGAAATCTTCGCCTTTTATATTGATGAAGTATTCGAGCTCAAGACGCTTTGCCGAATTGTTCAAAACCTCTTCGCTTTTTCTGCCGTCTTCCAGATAAAGTGCACCCGCATAGGCTCTGAACAGACCAAGGTATCGAAAAAGTCCCGCACCTCTTTTGGAGAGTTTGATGTTTTCAACAATGACATGATCTTCGAAAAAGGTTTCCCTGGTCTCGATGCTGTGCGCATAAGTCAAGGGAAGTACCAACAAAAGGGTCAATAGAGCTGATATTGTGGTCTTGAATTTCCAATAGAACATCATCTTTAATCTCCATTCACGAGTTATCGTTGAATCAAAAATGCCTATCCTATAGGGAACAAAGTCTCAATAAACATTGAAATTGCAACAGCAAAAAAAAAGGTGTGTAATAACAGGTAAAACCTATTATTTTAGCCTGTGCGGATTTATCCGCACATGGCCCCAGTGGCTTCCCTGTGTTTTTTTTCCTGAAGATGACTTTTTTTAAAACAGATATGGAAATACCGGCAAGTTCCACACCTCTACACCTGCCAATACCGCTATTTCTAAGCCTGTTTCCGCTTTGACAATGGCGACATGTTAACCTTCCGCCAGTATTACAAGAGCGAGCAGTTCCTCGACCCCCATTACAACGTCAACCGCTATCTGTTCATGGATGGCGAAACCTTTTAGCGTTCCTATGCCTTCGGCCCGGCGTACAAGATCATCCCGCCACGGATGTGGACATCGCCCAAATCAGGCAAGGTATACCCCTGGTGGGGCCGGATCGAGACACCGCAAGGCACCTACTACTACGAGCCGATCTATCCCGGGCAGGAAGGTTATGG
>SKZT01000163.1 GCA_007127235.1 Desulfobacteraceae bacterium | reverse complement strand
TCCATAGATACGGCCATGAAATCGACAAGTTTCATGATGCCGTCGCGGGTGCGGAACATGGTATTCAAAATATTGGTTCCCGACTCATACCTGACCACGGAATCCCAAGCTCCGGCAGGTTTGATGGAAAAGCGCCCCCCTTTGTTTTCGTCGAGAATTGCGGCGAAAACACTGGGAGAATCCATATAGGGCAGACATAACCAGTCAATGCTTCCGTCATTTCCCACCAGGGCCAGCGTACGTGAGTTGCCGATAATTCCGTAATCGCTGATCTTTTTATACATTCTTCTGCTCATCCCCCTGTTTGAAATCCCGGATAGAGCATCATTCCTCCATCCACATATATGGTCGTCCCTGTGATATAGTCTGCTTCATCCGAAGCCAGCCAGACCGCCACACGAGCAATATCTTCGGGTTCCCCGATCCGGTCATACGGAATAAGCGCGCGCATTTTTGCATCTCCTTCCGGCTTCTCCCAGACTTCCCGGTTAATATCAGTTTTAACCGCACCGGGAGATATGCTGTTTACCCGAATCTTATGCGGAGCAAGCTCCTGTGCAAGGCTTTTCATCAGCATCATTATTCCTCCCTTCGAAGAAGCATAATTCGCATGACCAGCCCATGGAATGGTATCGTGCACCGAGCTGATGAAAATGATCTTTCCTGCGGCTTTGGACCGCTCTGGAATCAACCCGCGCTGACAAAACTCTTTGGCCGCTTCTCTGGCACATAAAAAACTCCCGGTAAGATTTACATTCAGGACCATTTGCCAATCGCTGAAAGACATTTCCAAGAATTTGGCATCCTTTTGAATACCTGCATTATTTACCAGGATATCTATAGTACCAAATTTGTCATAGACGTTGCGAAACATCTCCATGACCTGATCTTCCTGACTGACATCCGCCTGGACCGAAATCGCACTTTGACCGCTGCCTTGAATGTCTTGCACCACCTGATCGGCCTCATTTTTATCAGAAATGTAGTTAATCGCAACTTTTGCTCCCGATTTTCCCATGGCTTTGGCAATTGCCTTACCAATTCCGGAACTTCCTCCTGTAACTAAAGCAACTTGATTTTTCAGACTATTTCCAATGCTCAACATATCCTCCTTAATCTTTTGGTTTTGGACCATCAAGTATAAAGGCATCGAACCGACCTGGGAAGATGAAAATCTCCCGGTGTTGGGGTCTGTTTTATCCTCTCGCATCTGTTCCGAAAATTAAATGCCAGGGAATTTGGTTTCAGGTTTCGGGTGTCAGGTGTCAGGATATATAGAAGACAAATTGCAGATACCTGACACCTGACACCCGAAACCTGATAAGGACTCTCCAACAGAACAAAACTCAGAGGATTTTTCAGGTAAATCCTGTGACAATTTTCATCACCCGAGAACCGACCTAAGAGTTGGAGAAATGAGCTTGCAGATAATCACGAATATCAAAGAAATCAGACCAGGATACATAGGGAATATTGTTTTCAAACATAAAACGGGCAAGTCCTCCCCTGGCAAAAACCAGGTCCGCTGCCTGGGCCATGTTAAAATCGGTGATACCGTCGCCGATGGCAATCTGTTCTTTTGCGTTAAAAAAATTCATCACGCGCACCTTGTCTACCAGTTCCGTTTTTCCCTCATACGCTGAGTTTGTCCGAAGATATTGTCCGCTGGTATCCACATCTGCCGCAAAAATCGAGTGCATTCTTTTTATCAGGTTACCCAGCCTGGTTTCCACCATTCCGCGAATGCCCCCTGACAGGACGACCATGGGTACATGCCGGGAGTTTAGAAAATCAAGCAGGGTCTCAAATCCAGGGCGGATAGAAAAGTTCAGGGTATAATCGAGGATATCGCCATAGTAGGAAGAGTCGATAGAATTGATGGTTTTGGTTACGGCTTCCCGCACACTGATTTTGCCGGATGTTAAGTCTTCCCTGATGGGTCGCCACGTTTCAGGTGCGAATTTGCTGAAAACCCTCGCCAAAGTTTCCTGTTCGGTGATCGTTCCGTCAAAGTCGCAGAAAACAATGCTTTGATATAATTCAGCCTGTTTCATAGGGCCTCGTTTTTGCTTGTTTCAAAAAATCGGCTTAAGAATGGCCCGGGCCGGTGCTCCCTCGCCGCTGTAAATTTTTATGGGCAGGCATATCATTTCATAGTTTCCGGGGCTCACGTTACCAAGATATAATCCTTCAATTACCCATATGTTCGCCTCGAGGAGTTTTTGATGCACTTCAACTTCATTTCGACCGTATCCGCTTACCGAGAGGTAATCGACTCCCACTGTCTTAACCCCGATTTCGACCAAACATTCTGCCGCCTGGGTGGAAAGATAGACGAAATTGGGCATAAACGCCTTTGCAGCCCAGTTTTGCTCTGAATTCCGGGTTTTAAATAAAATCCGCTCCCCGGGCAGAATTCGATTTGCAGCCAGGGCTTCGACCGATATCGATTCTCTTTCGACTATTTCGATCACCCGGGCTGGCCCGATCAATGCCTCAAAAGGAACCTCATCAATGCTCATGCCATCGCGGATAAAATGCAGCGGAGCATCCATATGGGTTCCGGAATGAACACTCATATCCATTTTGGATAAATTGGCCTGATCGCCACGGTCCATATCAGATACCCGCTCGATATTAACCGGTGGGTCACCCGGCCAATGTACCATACCCGTTCGCAACGGAACTGAAATGTCGATCCATTCAGGTGCCATTTTTTTTTGACCAGTTCGGTAACATTATTTCAATTTTATAAAATCTAACCATCGGTAGGAAAAAAAGTATGGGTGGAACTATTTATTTTCTCTCCCATAAGCTAGTATTTTACCATTATACAACATTTATAAATTCAGAGTTGCGCATCACTCTTTAAGAGTGGATTTGACATGGGTGTCATTTGTTCTTACTTATGTGCTAACGACGGAAAAACATACGTTTCCAAAAAAAATTGTTTTAACGTCTTACGACAATTGAAAGGAGGTGCTTATCATGCCAAAGTATGTAATTGAACGTGAAGCGCCTGGAGCAGGAAAGATGTCTCTGGAAGATATTAAGGATAGCTCTTTGAAATCACGCAATGTTATGAAAGATATGGACTCGGATATACATTGGGTTCAAAGTTACATTTCAGATGACAAGATCTATTGCGTGTACGTGGCGCCCAATGAACAAGCAATTCGAGACCATGGAGAGCGTGCGGGTCTTCCTGTAACCCGGATTTCTAAAGTTGTCAGGGCTATAGATGCAACCACTGCTGAATAGAAACTGTAACCATGTGAAGTTTAATTAAATGGACGAAAATACCCATTTTTTTTCAAGGACCAGTCATAGTTGATATGACTGGTCCATTGGTTTCAACTGCTGGTGCGAATTCATTCGCACAGAGGCGTACGTGCAACCACATGCGCAAACAATGACCACCAGCAGCATGCGAGACTCATCAGTGCGAATGAATTCGCACCTACATGTTGTCTCCACCGGGTTTGGTTTCAGTTGGTGAACCGGCTTGCAGCCGGTAAGGAGAAAGTACAACTTTCGCACTCCAGCCTCACGGACTTTCAGTTTATTTCACAT
>SKZT01000043.1 GCA_007127235.1 Desulfobacteraceae bacterium | reverse complement strand
AGATCGAAGGCAAGATCGAAAACTCCCAGGATATGCTCATCAAAGCTCTGAAATTAAAATTCAATATTGTGAAACCCAGCCTTATCAATAAAATTCAATCTATCCAATCCGTGCATGTCTTAGACAATCTTTTTGAGTTGGCCTTCAAAGCATCATCCATAGAAGAATTCACCGGGTATCTCAACCAGTTATCAGACGCCTGACTTGATCTTAGATGAGTTCCAATGGATATTTATTCAGGTAAGAAAAGCCACTATCGAATTTCAGGGATGGCCTGAAAAATCCTCTGAGTTTTTTTCCGGTGCGCAGTTCTTAGATACCAGGTGCCGAGTTTTAGGTATCGGCAATTTTTATTCTCCATATCCTGACACCTGACACTCGACACCCGACACCTTTAGAATCAAATTCAAGGTGACCGGAATCCCATCTTTTTATAAAACCAGGATTGCTGAAAAAACAAATACATCATTGACATTTATAAAACTATGAGTTACTTGTTCCTATTTATAATTTCGTTATTACATAGAAATTGTTTTTGCATTTTTATTAGCGGCTATCTGTCATAATGACAAAAATCGGGCATAAGGCATGAAAATCATAGAAACAGCCGGGGATATGCAAGTGGTCGCCGAGCAGGCCAGGCTCAAGGGGAAAAAAATCAGCTTTGTTCCCACCATGGGATATCTTCATGAGGGACACCTGTCCCTGGTGCGAATGGCTCGGAAGCTTGGAGATCTCCTGGTTGTCAGTATTTTTGTAAATCCATCCCAGTTTGCCCCCCATGAAGATTTCGAAACGTATCCCAGAAATTTTCAGCGGGACTTCGATATGGTCGAAAAAGAAGGTGTGGATATACTTTTTACCCCGAAGCCAGATGATATTTATCCTGAAGGCTATCAAACCTATGTGAACCTGGAAAAATTGCCCAACCACCTTTGTGGCATCTCCAGGCCCGCTTTTTTCAGAGGGGTTGCCACGGTGGTCACCAAGCTTTTCAACATTGTGAAACCGCACACCGCAGTTTTCGGTAAAAAAGATTATCAGCAGTTTTTGGTTATCCGCCGAATGGTATTTGATCTTAACATGGATATCGATATTGTAGGGGGAGAAACGATTCGGGAGCCCGACGGTTTGGCAATGAGTTCCAGAAATGCCTATCTGACAGCATCGCAAAGGAAAAGCGGTCTTTCCTTGAACCAAGCATTGCTGGCAGCTCAGAAAGCTGTTGAATCAGGAATCACGGATGCCTCCCAAATCATCCGGGAGACCAAAGACTTTATTGATTCGCACCCTGAAACCCAAATAGATTACGTAACCATATGTGACCCGGAAACCCTTGAAGAAATTCATGTCATAAACCGGCCGGCACTAATGGCTCTTGCCGTGAAAGTGGGCTCCACCCGCCTGATCGACAATATGATACTCAATAAAAAATAAGATTCTTTAGATCATGAAAATATTAAGGAGAACCTTTTATGAGCGGTGAACAATTCTTTTTTACTTCTGAATCAGTAACAGAGGGCCATCCTGATAAAGTGGCCGATGCCATTTCCGATTCCATTCTGGATGCCATCATCGAAAAGGATCAGGCAGCCAGGGTCGCCTGTGAAACTTTGGTGACCACCGGTCTGGCATTTATCGCAGGTGAAATTACTACCGACTGCTATGTGGATATGCCCCAGATCGTCAGGGATACCATTCGGAAAATAGGGTATTCTTCATCACAAATGGGTTTTGATTGGCAAACCTGCTCGGTAATTACCAGTATCGGGCATCAGTCGCCGGATATCGCCATGGGAGTCAACAAGGACAACGGCCTTTATAAAGAGCAGGGAGCTGGAGACCAGGGGCTCATGTTCGGGTTTGCAACCGATGAAACCCCCGAGATGATGCCCATGCCAATCCTTTACGCCCATAAGCTTTGCAAAAGGATGGCCGAAACCCGAAAAAGCGGCGCATTGGATTTTTTAAGGCCTGACGGCAAATCTCAGGTGACCATCGAGTATGAAAACGGAACTCCAAAACGGGTGGACGCCGTTGTGGTTTCGGCGCAACACAAACCGGATATATCCTATGATGAACTTCGGGAGGAAATTATCACCCACATTATCAAAAAAATTATCCCGAAAGAGATGGTGGATGGTGACACCAAGTATTTTATCAACCCGACCGGAAGGTTTGTCATTGGCGGCCCCATGGGAGACTGCGGTCTGACTGGAAGAAAGATCATTGTTGACACTTATGGCGGCCAGGGAAGCCACGGCGGAGGATGTTTTTCCGGAAAAGATCCCAGCAAGGTAGATCGAAGCGCCTCATACATGGCAAGGCATATCGCTAAAAATATTGTCGCATCAGGTGTTGCTAAAAAATGTGAACTTCAGATCGCATACGCCATTGGCGTGGCACAACCGGTATCGGTTATGGTGGATCTGATGAAAACGGGAAAAGTTCCTAAATTTCGTGTCGAAGAAATTATCAGGGAAATATGGGACCTTCGCCCTGCAGCCATCATCGAATATCTGGATTTACTTCGTCCTGTTTATAAGAAAACATCCGCCTACGGACACTTTGGCCGAAACGATCCTGACTTCACATGGGAAAGCACACATATGGCCAAGACCATTGCAGATAAAGCAGGGCTTTAAAAAAATTTAAGGAGAAAAAATTGCACTACGATATTAAAGATATTCATCTGGCAGACAGCGGTGCTCTTCGTATCGAATGGGCCAACCAGAGTATGCCGGTTCTAAATCGAATTAAAGAACGTTTTGAAAAACAAAAACCTCTGGAAGGAATAAGGCTGGGAGCCTGTCTTCATGTCACCACGGAAACAGCATCTTTGGTACAAACCCTAAAGGCCGGCGGCGCCCAGGTGTTTCTTTGCGCTTCCAATCCTCTGAGCACCCAGGATGACGTTGCGGCATCTCTGGTGACCCACGACAAAATTCCGGTTTTTTCAATCAAAGGCGAAGACAGCAAAACCTATTATGATCATTTGAACGCCGTACTTGATGCCAAGCCCAATTACACCATGGATGACGGCGCCGATCTGGTATCCACGCTTCACACCGAGCGACTGGAAATCATTGAACATGTCAAAGGAGGCACCGAAGAAACCACAACAGGAATTATTCGACTCAGAAGCATGGCTGCTGACGGTGTCCTCAAATACCCCATCGTCGCCGTTAACGATGCTCAAACCAAACATTTATTCGATAACCGTTACGGCACAGGACAAAGCACCATCGATGGCATCATCCGTGCCACCAATCGGTTAATTGCGGGCACAACCTTTGTGGTATGCGGTTATGGATGGTGCGGAAGAGGCCTGGCCATGCGTGCAAAAGGCATGGGAGCCAATGTGGTAGTCACCGAAATAGATGCATTAGCGGCACTTGAGGCCGTTATGGATGGTTTCATGGTAATGCCCATTGCCGATGCTGCAAAAATCGGAGATTTTTTCTGCACTGTCACCGGCAACATAAATGTTATAAGAAAAGAACACTTCCAAAACATGAAAGATGGGGCCATAGTGGCCAACTCCGGTCATTTCAACGTAGAACTCGATCTCAACGGTTTAGACGGCCTATCCAAATCAAGAAGAATCATTCGTCCGTTTGTGGAAGAATACATTCTGGAGGGGGGCAAGAGAATCAATCTGTTAGGCGATGGAAGGCTTATTAATCTGGCCGCTGCAGAGGGTCACCCTTCAAGTGTTATGGACATGAGTTTTGCCAACCAGGCACTCAGCATTGAATATATGGTTAAAAGCGGAAATGATCTTTCTCCGGATGTTTATCCTGTGCCCCAGGAAATCGACAGCACAATTGCCAGAGAAAAACTTGCATCCATGGGTATCAGTATCGATACTCTCACTGAAGAACAGAGAAAATATCTGGCATCCTGGAGTATGGGTACCTGATAATTTTGGAGTGCAAAAGCTTTGCTTTTGCCAGAGCAAGCAATGCAAAAGCAAAGCTTTTGCACTCCTTTACATATGTTTCCGCGTTTCCTGAATCACAGATATATAATTTGAGGCTTCTGCGGCAAAATCCCCGTTTATATTAACAACATGCAAAAACTCTTGTAATGCTTTATCCCAGCGCAATGCCACCTTATAAGCAATACCCATGAAATAATATGCATCGGGAACCTCCGGAGCCAATAATATAGACTTTTGATAGTGCTCTTCAGTTTTTCGCAACCAATCGGTACTGATTTGTTCTCCACCCATCAAATATATCCGCATAATGCCCACATGAACCAAGGCAGCTTCATGCCGATTACGGGTAAATAATCCAGCAAAATTCATTTTGTCCATAGCATTTGAATAATCACCCTTTATACCAGAAATCAGCCCCAACCCCACGTAGCCAGGAGCATATTCCCTATCTATTTCAAGGCAACGATTGAATTCAGATTTTGATGCTTCTATTTTTCCAGCATGGAGTAATTTCATACCATTTTCATGATGGCGCAAGGGGGTATCCAGTATGGATTCATAGGGAATAATCTCCGGTATACATGCACAAAGCAAAAGCAGGGAGAAAGCGCAAAAAACATCTCGAAGTATTTTTCTCATTTATTTACCTTATTCCAAAACAATCACCACCCGGCATTTCTTTAGAAAACTTAAATTTATAGAAGAACTGCGAATCTTGGATGAATCCGCATTGGAAATGACGATATCAGAAAACCCAGTTCCACTGGTACGCACACCGCGCACCACAAGCGGATTTTTTCCAACCCGTTGATTATTCAATTGTTCACTGAAATCTCTAACATATGCGGACATGCCATATTGCACGGCAAAATTCCGGCTTGCGAACGTAGAGCCGTAAACCTGTTCTCCGTTTTCATCCAGAATTTTCGGAGCCATGGACGGAAGCACGTCCAAACCTGTGGCCATAACCACAAGGCCTGTGTTCTCCAAGGGTATCATTGTTTGGTTGGAACCACTACCGGTTTCTTCTTTAAACTTTCGTTTTTCATTCAGCACATGTTTAATGGTGGCAATTTGCGTAATTTCTTCAGGGAGAATAAGTTGCGAAAAGGCGAATAACATATCCATTTCCAAGGTTACTTCGATGGTTCCGTCCCCAAAACTTTTTTGTTGGATCACAGGGGCTTTATTAACCATGCTTAAAATCTCATCTCTTATATCCAGATTGGAACTGATGATTTCTTCAACAAGGGTGGTGGAATCTATTCTGACCTTATATATAGTCTTCAACAAATTCCTGCGTCCTTTTTGAATTGCCGCCTCCAAAACCCAAGTGTCGATATCACCGTTTATTTTGTCCTTATCGGTACACGATGAGAATCCTTTACTTTGTAGAATCCCTTTTGTCCAATTAATTTTTCCCGATTCAAAATATTGAACATAATCGTTGTTTTCACCTGCATTTAAAAAGGCCGCATGCAAAATAACACAAATTATCAATGCACTGTACCGGATAAATTTTTTAAAAAATATCGTCTTTTTTATCACCGATTTTTAATCCCCATTTATCCGATATCAGGCATTAAAGACCATTTTATAATCCAACGTGAAGCATCGGGTTCTTTTTGCAGGCATACGATTCCACCGTTCTGAAACTTGAAAATAGGATACTCATCTGTCCCTGCCACCAAATATGAAGTTAATTTTTCCATAAATGGCAGATGCCCCACAAGCATAATATTTTCTACCGAATCGATTTTTTTGGCAAACGCGGCAACGCCATCAAGGGGTTTCATGCCATCAACCTGGTCAATTCCACTCTCCGCATTCAGACTGGAGGCAAAAACCTTTGCTGTCTGCTCAGCACGGGTTTTACCACTATGGTAAATTTTTGAAACCTTTACACCATATTGGGCAGCAACATCCGCGATTCTTTTAACCTCGGAAAGACCTTCTTTTGAAAGGCCCTTTTGAGGATCCATATCTTTGGGCATATTTTTACCATGTTGAACCAGATATAGGACCATTATTTTTCTCCTTTTTTTTTTAATTGACTCAACCCTTTCATCCCCGATAATTATCAGAGTAAACGCTTTCACATTAAATCTCAAGTAGGAGTTTTCAATATTTTCTGATTCGCATAAGTCTAAAAGTATTGTTAGACTTATGCGTTCTAATTATAACCGATTTGGAGTAATTGGTTGATTAATCATTGCGAGGTGAATCTGTAGGTGCGAATTCATTCGCACTGCTGAGCCCCGCTAACCTTAGGGTTCAGTTTTTGCGAATGTGGCTGTAATATGCCTCTGTGCGAATGAATTCGCACCTACAAGTAAGACCCATATTCGTTATAATATAATCAGAAAGTTTTTATTAAGTAAAAATAAAAACATGACAATCGGTGTTTCTTCAACTTGAAGATAAGCACCATATTTTCTTGACAAAACAGATTCTTATAAGTAGGATGCGCAAGATTATTTTTTACCATGTTTTGCTAGTTAATTAATCGTTTAAGGTATATGTTAAGAAAAACTGAATTCCTTGTTGAGTTATAAATCATGTGCAAAATATGGAAAAATTCTTAAGTTAATAACCTAACCCATTAAATTTTTATAAGCCAATAAGGAGTATTTCAGAATGACGCTTACGAAAGCGGATATCATTGAGAATATTCGTCACGAGCTGAATTATCCGAGAAAAAAAAGTTCCGAAGTCATGGAAATCTTTCTCGAAATTATAAAAAATAACTTGGCAAACGGAGATGATATTCTTATCAGCGGTTTCGGAAAATTTTGCGTCAACCAAAAACATTCAAGGCGAGGAAGAAATCCCGCAACTGGTGAAGACATGATTCTGCCAAAAAGACGTGTTGTCACATTTAAATGCTCGCAGGTTTTACGAGAAAAAATGAATCAGATCAGCTTTTCAGCAGACAACTTGGGCAGTAATAAAGTAACTGCAGACAATAAGGCTGAATCGGAATAAATAATGGCGTACGAAAGCTGTGTTTACATTGTCATTTCCTGTTTTTGTTCCGCAGCCCCTCTTTCCAGGATACGAATGATCTTGGGCCGGTATGCATCTTTGCTGGCAAGACGGTCTGCTCTTTTTTTGACAAAACATAACGCCATGAAGAAAAAAAGAAACCCGATAATCGCAGATAATGCAGAAGAATTCATCTGGAATACGGGAGCAAAGTTGTGGCCGATTATTGCGCCACTGAGCAGACATATAATGGGAAAAGCATATAACAAAAACATCGCTTTCATTAATGAAGTGGTCTGAAAACTGATCACGATGCGATCGCCTACCCTGGCGTTGGCAGAATTAATCGCATTAACTTGCGCCTCTTTCCCCCCTCCCAAACTATGGCACATGCTTTTAGCACCGCACGAATCGCAAGTACCACTTCTTTGAGTAGTAACCAGCGCCATGTTCGATTCGGATATCTCGGTAACAATCCCAACTTCAGTGGCCATACTTCTTTAATTCAAACCTTTCTATTTCGGCAAACATATAAGGTGACTGCAAATAAGAAATTATTCTGATTATCTTTTGGTCTCTTTTCTGCGTTACATTGAGAGGTGCAAACAATCAGTGCGTTATGCACCCCTCAACGTTTTTTTAATACCAATTAAAATATCCTGCGGTGTCTTATCAAGCTGCCTTCGCTTTTTTCTTTCCGGTGTGCATATAACAAACAAGGCCGCACCTGAGACATCTTCCGGCCTCTCTTCGCGCCATATGCTCATCGAATCCTTTCTCCAGCTCTTTAACATCTCCTGCCTCTTGAGGTGAGCGAAGGGGCATCAGGGTTCTGGAAGAAACTTTTAGATCTTCTTCTCCGAGTTCATAAATATCCTGAATAATGGAATCCTGGGAAATAACCTTTTCATCCAATACCGGCTCGATTCCATACATGATTTCATGGATTGAAGCCGCTACACGGCGACCTGCTCCAATGGCTTTAATGGCTGCATGATGATCGGTAAGCACATCGGCTTTGGAATAAAACCCGCTTTCATCTTTGAATGGCGGACGTTTATAAGGCTCCTGAGCAACCCATTTAAGAGGACCCAGATCCTGCTGGGGTTCCTCGGGTTCCTGGCCTTCTTCCTCTTCTTGCTCAACCTCGGGCTTGACCCTTGTAAAAATCAACTCCGGAAATCTTCCTGCCGCAAGAAACAGAGTTTGGGCATCGAGGATTTCAGACTCTTTCGTCTCCAGGTCCATTACTTCAACCGCGGTAAGTTTGCTTTTTTCACCAAGCAACCGATTTACAGCGGTATTAAATTTGACCTGGATTCCTTCCTTTAGAAGCTCGGAAGCATCTGCAACAAATGTAGCCGCTTCATCTTCGGTCTCTCTGAAAAGAATGGTAATTTTTTCAGCACCCCGTTTTTTAAGAAGTTCAGCACTGTCAAATGCCAGCTTGTCTCCACCGGCAATGACCACGTTTGAGCCTACCTTTATGGCCCCCGATTTTTCCCCATGCTTGACAAGATCGACCAGTAAATAAGTATCGGGAACCGGCTGTTCAACAACATGGGCCCCTCCTCTTGCCAAACGGCTGTCCCAGCCTCCTGTAGTCAGCAAAACAGCTTCATAACCTTCATTCAGCAAAGATTCGATTGTAAAATCCTTGCCAAGCACCATTTGGGGTTCTGCTTTAACACCCATCTCGAGTATGCCCTCAATATCCCAGTCTAAAACTTCCCGGGGGAGCCTGTTGTGGGCAATGGCGCTTCTAAGCAGGCCGCCCAGTTGTACCGTCGCTTCATATACGGTGGCATCATGGCCCAGGCGCGCGGTAAAATAAGCTGCTGAGAGCCCTGCAACTCCTCCTCCGATTACCGCTACTTTTTTGCCGGTTTCCGGTGCTTTAAAAGGCAGCACCCTTTTTCCGGTTTCTTTTTCGTAATCAGATGCATACCGTTTTAAAAAATTTATGGCCACCGGTTCGTCCACAAGGCTTCTTCGGCATTCCAATTCACAAGGCCGGGGGCAAATACGCCCGATAACCGAAGGAAAGGGATTACGTTCTTTGATCACCTGAACCGCTTCATGATAATTTCCCAATGAAATTTGCCGAATATACTCACAAATATTAATACCTGCAGGGCACGCCCGCTGGCAGGGAGTTGTACATTCCTGCGTGGTATATTCTTTTAAAATTCTCCGGGTGACCGAAGAAAGATTAATGATATGTTTGGGACAAACACGCTCACAAGTGCCACATCCGGTGCATTTTTGCTCATCTACCTTTGGAAGATTGTCTTCACCCATGACAATGGCGTCGAATGGGCAGGCGGTAACACAGCTTCCCAAACCCAGGCAGCCAACAGTGCAGACTTTCATGCCACCTCCCAGCAGCGCAACTGCGCGGCAGTCTGAAAGGCCGTCGTAAATGTATTTAAGGTCGGCTTCCTGCAATCCGTAGGTACATCCCGGACGTGCAATATCAGGCTCTTTCGCCTCAATAGAAGCACCAATAAGGGCCGCAATGGCTTCAGCTACATCAGATCCCGCAGCTACACAGGAATTGGGGGCGGCCTTGCCCGCAACAATAAGCTCTGCATTGGACGCGCAGCCGGGTACGCCACAACCACCACAATTGGCTCCGGGCAAAGCAGCTTCCACTGCCAGTATCTTTGGGTCGACATACACATAGAAAATCTTTGATGCTACAGCCAATCCGACGCCTACGACCAGTCCCAAGCCTCCAATCATGAAAACCGCTGATAACATTGTTATATACTCCTGTCTATTCTTAAGTTCCGGTGCCTGTATTCGAGGCACTTT
Organism: Desulfobacteraceae bacterium; assembly: GCA_007127235.1. GTDB lineage: Bacteria > Desulfobacterota > Desulfobacteria > Desulfobacterales > SKZT01 > SKZT01. Next base: position 3,256 of record SKZT01000043.1, on the reverse strand, counting down.
CTGGATAAAATCATTTCTTAAACCTGTTTTTTTATTTTTTTATTAGTACCTGCTGATACGCTTACATCAGAAAATCGCATCAAATTTGCATTTTTCAAAGCAGGTCAAACACTTGATACACTTCTCCTTTTCGATAACCGCCACTTCTTTCTTTTTCCAAATAATGGCATCGGTGGGACAAGCCTTAAAACACAAACCGCACTTGGTGCATAGCTCGGGATCCACCTCGTACTCAAGGAGATTTGCACAGCGTTTGGCCGGACATTTTTTATGGTGAATATGGGCTTCGTATTCATCACGGAAATAGCGAAGTGTAGAAAGAACCGGATTCGGGCCGGTTTGTCCTAAACCACACAGCGCTGATTCCTTGATAACATCAGATAACTGCTCCATCTTTGGAATATCACCCGGCTCCCCTCTTCCCTCGCAAATCTTGACCAGAATCTCCTGGAGCCTTCTTGTACCCTCACGGCATGGCGTGCATTTACCACAGGACTCATCCTGAATAAAATCCATGAAAAATCGTGCCATATCCACCATGCATGTGTGATCATCCATGACAATAACGCCGCCGGAACCCATGATCGCCCCTACTTTGGCAATTTCTTCGAAATCAACCGGTGTATCCAAATATTGTTCCGGTACACATCCTCCCGAAGGTCCACCCAATTGAACGGCCTTGAACTTTCTCTTTTTGGGAATCCCTCCTCCCACATCATATATAAGCTCTCTTAACTTGGTACCCATGGGAACTTCCACCAATCCGATATTGTGAACATCACCGGAGATGGCAAAAACTTTTGTTCCCTTGCTGGTTTCAGTTCCGACACTCGCATACCATTTGCCCCCTTTGAGCATAATCTGGGGAACGTTGGCAAAAGTTTCAACATTATTCAATATGGTGGGTTTTTCCCATAGTCCTTTGTGAGCCGGAAAAGGCGGCCGCGGACGAGGCATCCCTCTTCTTCCTTCAATGGAACGCATCAGGGCAGTTTCTTCACCACATACAAACGCTCCGGCCCCCTGATAAATTTCAATATCGAAATCAAAACCCGAGCCCAAAATATCCCTCCCCAGCAAACCATGTTCCTTGGCCTGCTTAATGGCTATTTCCAGCCTGCGGATAGCCAGAGGATATTCGGTTCGGCAGTAGATATATCCCTGGTGAGAATCAATGGCCTTCGCCGCAATGAGCATACCTTCCAGGACTGCATGGGGGTCGGCTTCGAGAATGCTCCGGTCCATGAAAGCACCCGGATCGCCTTCATCAGCATTGCAAAGGACATATTTTATATCTGCCTGGCTCTGCCTGGCAAAACCCCATTTTAGACCGGTGGGAAATCCGGCCCCTCCACGTCCTCTCATCCCTGATATTTTCATTTGCTCGACAATCTGCTCAGGCTCCATCTCTAAAAGGGCCTTGGCGGCCCCCTGGTATCCATCTCTTGCAATATAATCATCTATCAGTTCCGGATCAATAATACCTTTATTTCTCAAGGCTCTGGGCAACTGGTTGTGAAAAAAAGGAATGTCGTCCATGCGGGCGATACGTTTTTTGCTGACCGGATCTTTATAAAACAGCCTCTCAAGATGTGTTTTTTTAATCAAGTGAGATTCTATCAGCTCAGGCACATCTTCAGGCTTTACCTTCTCATAAAAAACTCCTTCGGGATGAACCACCACAATGGGTCCAAGGGCACAAAAGCCATTACATCCGGTTTCAACAACTTTAACCGAGTCTTCCAGTCCTTTTGCTTTTACTTCTTCTCTAGTAATATCTATGACTTTGATACTTCCTGTAGCGTGGCAACCGGTTCCACCGCAAATCAACAAGTCGGTTCTTCCCTCTTTGTTCAGTTCCCCGGCTGCTTTTTCCTGAAATTTTTTAAGATCATCCACGGATAATTTCGCCATATTTATATTCTCCTTAAAGATTACCAGGACCCATCCAGTCCTCTAAGTCCGCTCATGTAAAGCCGTCCGCAAGCTACAAAAAGGGATAAACGAGTACTCAAAAGAGGCATTTCATTTTTTTCGGCAATAGCAATCACATCTACCTCAGGTCTTTTTCCTCTAACAAAGACAATCGCCTCGATCCCTGCATTTTTTGCAGCAACAACCACATCCGCATTGTTCAGGCCGGTTAACAGAACAGCTCCTTTGGTTCTTAGAGTTAAAATGTCTTCTATCAAATCAGCACCACCCGCAATGCTCACGTTTTTGTCCAAACGGGCTTCACCATAAAGGATATCACCTTCCAATTCATCTTTTATTTCGGACAGCAGCATTCAACCACCTTATTTTTGCCGGCAGCCATATGATTGAAGAAGTCGCTCCACTTTATGCCTATTCATATTGTTCCAAAACGCCGATGACTTTATCGGAAGTAATATCCCCATGTGTATCATGACCGATCATCATCACAGGAGCCAACCCGCAGGCCCCCACACACCGGACTGATTCCAGGGAAAAGCGGCGGTCCTCGGAAGTTCCTCCTTCCTCAACATCAAATGTATACTTGATCCGATCCATGACTTCCTTAATTCCCTTGACATAGCAGGCAGTACCCATACAAATTTTGATGATATGTCTTCCCTTGGGCACAAACGAAAATAATGAATAAAAAGAGGCGACACCATAAACGTCGCTCCTTGGCAGATTAATACCGTGACTGATGTAGTCGATGAGTTCCAAAGGAAGGTATCCCACAACGTCTTGACTCATTCTCAGAACAGTAATCACAGCACCCTTGGTATCGCGATTATCGGCGATGATTTTATCAAGTTCAATCCACATTTCCTCTGCAATGTCCGGATGTTCAGGCTTTATACTCAATGCCATATGCCAGTGTCTCCTCCATCATGATTTTGCAGGATCGTTCAATCCTGCTTTTATTTAAAAGTGTATCCCAGCCTTTTCAACAAATTAGTGAAAAAGCGGTTTTTTACCTATCGAAAAACCATCGCACAATATCACACAAACCATTTTAAATGTCAATCAAACATCAGGTAAAAATTCAAATTATCAACTCTTCTTGACTATGAACCCATACCGGTTTATTGAGTGTCTGTACCGTTTATTTTTGAGTATAGCAAAAAGCCGTTGCCGCATCTGGATACCGGCTTGGGGTAATGAAAATCACCAAGTTTTGGGATCTGTTTTATCATCTCGAATCTGCTCCGAAAATTAAGTGCCGGGGAATTTGGTTTCAGGTTTCAGGTTTCAGGTTTCAGGTTTCAGGTTTCAGGTTTCAGGT
>SKZT01000150.1 GCA_007127235.1 Desulfobacteraceae bacterium | reverse complement strand
TTTTATCCGTAATGTTGAAAGATAAGTTTCCGGCACAGCAGGCATTGGCCAAATTCCGGTCGGCAATGGCCATTTTAAAACAAGGAGGTAAAGATCCTGCCCGTCTTTTATTCACCCAAATCACTGAAAAAAATGCCGGAACCGAGGCTGAAATCAGGGCCAGACTCAAACTGGTTGATCTTAAGCTGCTGGATGATTTAAAAACACCCCTGAGCGATATTTTAAACGAATACAGTAAAATCGCTGAGCTTGGACCCACCCGAATGCTTCGTGAAGAAGCCTTTTTCAAGAAGATCCTCGCCTGTCATTTATATGGGGAAAACCTCAGGGCAATCAAATTTCTGGGACGTTTTTTTAAAGATTTCTGGGCGGGTGAACTTATTCCGGAAGCCCAAGCACTGTTTATAGAAATTTTTCCGGATGCCGTGCAGGCTCTGATCAATCAGGAATCTCCCCTGATAGCGCTGAGCCTGGTTGCAAAACACAGAGACCTTCTGGCCCAGGCCCAGATTGATTATGATTTCTTACAAAACCTTGCAAATCATTATTTAAATTCCGGTTTTTTAGCCCAAGCTGAAAAAACCTATCTCTACATGCTGGATTTTGAAAAAAACAAGGAGAGAAAAGAAGATGTTTTTTTTAGATTAATTAAAACCTGTCACCAGCAGGATAAGCATGATCAGGTGGAGCATTACGCTTCGTACTATTTTAGAAAATACCCTGAAGGCTCAAGAAAAGGACAAATATTGTATTATTTGGCCGATGTTTTAATCAAAAAAGGAGAGATTAACACTGTGGTTGGTTTGTTGCTGGAAAAAAACAGACCTATAAACCAAAAACTGGATCACCTGGCAGGAAACCTCTTTTTTGAAATGGAACAATATGAACTGGCCGACCATTACCTTTCCAAGGCCTATGATGTTAAAAATGAAAATGTTCCGCCTGATATAATATTGCAACGCGCGGAAGCTAACTATTCAGGACAGAACTGGGAAAAAGCGATTGGCTTTTACGAATCTTTACTGGACAAACCCCCATATAACGGACAAGCAGCTTATCGCTTAATAAGCACATTTTTTCACCTGGGGAAAAATGAACAGGCAATTAAACTTTACGGGAAACTGACCGAATTACCAATAGAGAAGCCCTGGCTGACACTTGCAGCTGAAACGGTTCAAACCCAAAATTTAATCAAGGACAATTGAAATGACAACAAAAGGCATTTTTGGCTCAACTATTCATTTTCTGAACAAGGTTTTGGAATTAAGAACTCAAAAACACCAATCCATTTCAGCAAACATCGCCAATGCGGAAACCCCGGGCTACGCCAGGCTAAGAATGGAATTCGAAGATCAGTTGAGGGAACTGACCATGGGATCGGAAACCGGTCAGACAGCAACACATCCAGGACATATACCCAGTCCGTCCAAGCAAATGATTGAGTCTTTTGAGGCAAATTTTTTTAGAGAAAAACATCACAGCGGTGTTGGAGACAACAACAATGTGAGCCTGGATCAGGAAATGGTGGCACTTTCTGTCAATCAGATTCGGTTTGAAGCCGCCATTGTTTCACTGAACAAAAAATTCAGTATGCTAAAACACGTTATTCAGGAAAAACTGTAAAGGAGATTATCATGGATATTCTAAATGCAATGAATATAAGTTCATCGGCACTGAAAGCCCAATCAATCAGACTAAACGTCATCAGCTCAAACCTGGCCAACATGGATACCACCAGGACTCCGGAGGGCGGACCCTATAAAAAAAAATCAGTGCTTTTTACCACCACTAAACCGGATTTTGCAAAGGACCTTGACAACAGCAGGCTGAAATGGATTGAGGGTGTTAAAGTTGAGCAGATTGTTACCAGCCCTCTTGATGCCAAAAAAGTTTATGATCCGGGACATCCTGATGCCGATGAGGATGGTTTCGTTGAAAAACCGAACATCAGTTTAGTTGAAGAAATAACTGACATGATGAAAGTAAAAGGAAGTTATGAAGCTAATGTAAACGCAATCAAGGCCGCACAGCGTATGGCTTTGAAAACCTTGGAGATCGGTAAATAAACATGATTAACGAAATTTCTCAAATAGCGGCCAAGCTCGACACAAACCCAACGGACCAAAACAAACCACAAAATTCTCTTGCCGACTCTTTTAAGAAAATTTTCGAAAAAACAAACCATAACCTGCAAAAAGCCGATCAGGCGGTTCTGAATGCTAACACCGGCGGTAATGTGGATCTGCATGAAATGATGATTGCTATGGAAAAAGCCGATATTTCCTTACGCTTTTTGGTCCAGGTTCGCAATAAGGCCATTGATGCGTATCAGGAAATTATGCGCATGCAGGTGTGAATTCGGTGTTTAGACTCCCAACAATTAACAATACTGATTAGGCCATATTTTTTTTATTAATTCAAACCGGATGGATGGTTATGGAAGAAACGCCTTTTAAAAACCTTATCAACAATATCAAACGCTGGCCTATTTCCAGGAAACTGTCCCTGGCAGGAATTACAATGCTTTCTGTGTTTCTTTTTTCCATTATCATCTTTCAATTTAACCGCGCAGAATACCTCCCTTTGTACACAGAGCTTTCCCAGGAAGAAGCATCTTCGGTAACCCAATGGCTCAAAGACCAGGCCATACCCTATCAACTCAAAAACAGCGGACGTTCTATTTACGTCCCGGCTAACACTGTTTACGAAACCCGATTGGATCTGGCCGCCGCAGGCCTTCCAAGACAGGGAGGGGTAGGTTTCGAGATTTTTGACAAGCAAGGTTTCGGCATTACCAATTTTACTCAAAAAATTAATTATCAGCGGGCATTGCAAGGCGAACTGGCCCGCACCATCTCATCCCTCGAAGCCGTAAAATCAGCCAGAGTTCATCTTGTGCTGCCTGAAAGACGTCTCTTACCTGAGCAGCAAAAAGAGGCTAAAGCATCCGTGGTATTAGATATGGCAGCAGGGCATTCCCTTGCTTCAAATCAAATTCAGGGAATTGTTCATCTGGTAGCCGGAAGTATCGAAGGGCTGAAAAAGGGAGCAATTACCGTGGTTGATACCAGCGGCCGGACTCTGAGCCAGGGCAGTGAAAACGAAGCTGATAATTGGATGCTTCCCGATAAACTCAAATTTAAGAATACCCTGGAATCCGACTTGGAAAATAGAGCTCAGTCGCTCCTGGATCGTGCGCTGGGCCAGGGAAACTCCATTGTAAGAGTAACTGCCGAGATAGATTTTACTCAGGAGGCAATTACAATGGAAGAATATGATCCGGACAGTCTCGTGCCCAGAAGCGAAAGAGTCACCGGAAGTGAATCAGGGCTCAGGCAGGCCGGTGGTATACCTGGAGTTGAGGCCAATCTGGGAGACAACACTCCCATTGAAACCATGATTCCCACAATCCAAACATCGGAGACCACCAATTACGAAATCAGCAAAACAGTAAAAAAGATTATCCATCCAATAGGCAGAGTAAAAAACGTATCCGCCGCCGTTTTGCTCGCGGAAAAAATTACGCCAGGAGAGGCGGGAGAAAGTGGCACTCCGGTTGCTTTTTCCGATGAAAAAATCAATGACATCAGCCGGATGGTAAGCAGCGCCCTTGGAATTGATATAGACCGCGGTGATCGCATAGAAGTTGTAGCCATGCCTTTTATACAAAGCTCCCTTGAAATATCTGCAGTGGATTCAGTTTCTGATCCCTTCAGGTATCTTAGCTATATTAAATACATCATTTTATTTATCGCTGTTCTGCTTCTCTACAAGATTCTGATACGACCCATGGTAAATACCCTCAAGGGCGAGTTAGTTCCTTACAACAGGACTGTAAAGGAATTGGAAAGTGAATATGGACAGCAGTTAAAAGCCCTTGATCCCCCAGCCCGACTGCGAAAGGAGCTGGAGGAAAATTCGGTAACGCCTACACAGGTAATCAGGGCGTGGCTCAAAGAAGGTTAAAAGATAATTTCAGATGAAAAAAGATTTCTCAAAAATGGATGGTGCTGAAAAGGCTGCCTACCTTCTGCTTTGCCTTGGAGAAAAAACCACCTCCGAAGTTTTTAAAGAGCTTAAAAAAGAAGAAGTTCTGATAATCAGCAACTACATGAAAGGAATTGAACATGTGCCTGCTGAATTGGCAAAACAAGCCGTGCAACATTATCGCAAAACCCAGGAGGAATATGCAGGGATCTTCGTTGATGGAAAAGATTTTGTAAATAACGCCCTGACTTCCACAGGAAACAATGAGTGGACAGAATCTATTCTTGAGGACCTTAATTCTGACTTTGATGAAAAACCTCTGGAGACCATTTCCATGATGGAACCCCGAATGGTGGCGGGGTTGCTTCAAAATGAACACCCTCAGACCGTAGCTCTGATTTTATCAACTCAAAAGGCTGAGCACACCGGCAAAATTCTTTTATATTTGCCGGAAGATCTTCGTTCAGATCTAATATATAGAATTGCCAGGATAGAAAAGGTATCACCGGAAATTATTCATCAGATTGAAGAAGCGCTGCAAGGGGATATCGGGGGATTTGTTAAAAAAGACCAACAGCATGTCGGCGGAGTAGACAAAGTGGTAGAAATATTAACTCGCCTGGAAAAAGGAACTGAGCAAAAAATTTTAAACGCAATAGAAGAAATCGACCAACAAACTGCCGAAAAGATAAGAAATTTGATGTTTACTTTTGATGACCTGCTCCTGATCGATAATATTGGAATGCAGAAAATTTTAAGGGAAGTTAAAAGTGAAACGCTGACTTTAGCTTTAAAAACCGCCAGTGAAAGTATAAAAGAAAAAATATTCCAAAATATTAGCGAAGGAGCTGCCGATATTATTTCCGAAGACCTGGAAGCCCTTGGTCCCGTAAGATTATCAGATGTTGAACAGGCTCAACGCAGTATTGTCAGAATTGCCTTGAGACTCGAAGAAGAAGGCCAGCTGATACTCACGGGTGGAGGTAAAGAAACCCTTGTTTAAAATATATCCTTCTGGAAGCGACATTCAGTATGAAAGTGTTAGATTTCAGGATCTGGAACTAACCCAAGATGGCACAAACGCCCTTTTTGTGCCAAAATTTCCGAACGGACCTGGAGATATCAAGCCATCCGCCGTTTCTGTATCCGAAGCTAAGAAAAAAACGGATGAGAATCTTCTTAAGGACGAAACCACAGAGCTTGAGGCAATAAAAAAAGAAGCCTACACCAAAGGCAGAATAGCCGGCCGGCAGGAAAGTGAAAAAAAATTCCATTCAGCTGTCCAGGCTTTTGGTGAAGGTCTTGAACAGATCAACGGTCTCCGGAAATCTTTGTTAGAAAGCAGCAAAGAAGACATGGTCAGGCTGATTATGGCAGTAGCCAAAAAAGTTATCCAAACTGAAATCGAAAAAAATAAGGAAATTATCATACATACCGTAAACAAGGCTCTTCAATCGGCTATTGAAGCTGATGAATATTATATTAAGGTTCATCCGGAGGATCTCCAAATAGTTTCAGAAAAAGAACCTTTGTTTTTGGCTAGCATGAAAGGTTTACAAAATATTCATTTTATTTCAGACGAAACAATTTCCAGAGGTGGGTGCATCGCCGAATCCCGGTCAGGAGAAGTTGATGCAACCATTGAGTCACAACTGGATGAAATTTATAAACATCTGTACGCGACGGTCTGTCAGGCAAACAAAACATAAACCATCAGAGACCCTTAATTATGCAGCATGTAGTATCTTCTTTAAGCCGGGTTAACCCACTCAAAATCAGCGGTAAAGTAATAAAAATTGTGGGATTGGTCATTGAAGGATACTGTCCTCAGGCTTCCATAGGCTCCATATGTGAAGTTATGCCCCGGCATTCCGGATCGTCAGTTTTGGCTGAAGTAGTGGGATTTCGCGAAAATGTGAGCCTGCTGATGCCCCTGGGGGAAATGCACGGGTTGGGCGCAGGGAGCATAATTCGCGTTTTGGATACAAATGCACACATTCCTGTGGGGTCATCCCTGCTTGGACGTGTAGTTGACGCAATGGCCAAGCCTGCAGATAAAAAAGGGCCCTTAAACTGCTCTGAAAAACAGGCATTATATCATTTGCCCCCGCCTCCCTTAAACCGAAGTCAAATTTCTGATGCCCTGGATTTGGGTGTAAAAGCAATCAACGGGCTGTTAGCCTGCGGTATGGGTCAAAGAATGGGCATTATGGCAGGATCAGGAGTGGGAAAAAGTGTTTTGCTGGGAATGATGGCCAGAAATAGCAAAGCCGACATCAACGTGATTGCCCTGATTGGTGAAAGGGGACGAGAGGTTCGGGAATTTATAGAGGATGACCTCGGTGAGGAAGGTTTATCACGCTCTGTTGTGATAGTAGCCACATCTGACCAATCACCCTTGCTGAGAATGCGAGGGGCATTCACCGCCATGGCCATAGCTGAATTTTTTTGTGCCCGGGGAAAACAGGTATTGCTGATGATGGATTCGGTCACCAGGTTCGCCATGTCCATGCGCGAGATCGGTCTTGCCGTAGGAGAACCGCCCACTACAAAAGGTTATACACCTTCGGTTTTTTCCAGGCTTCCCAAACTACTGGAACGGGCAGGCAGCTTCATCGATATGGGCAGTATTACCGGTTTATTTACGGTGCTGGTTGAAGGGGACGATATGAATGAACCAGTGGCGGATGCAGTACGTTCAATATTGGATGGCCACATTGTTCTTGCCCGCGAACTGGCTTCTAAAAATCACTATCCGGCTATCGATGTCCTTCATTCCAACAGCCGGCTGATGCAAAAAATTGTCGATGAGGATCATCTGGCACTTAGCGCAAAGATCAGGAAAGTACTGGCACTTTATTCTGAACATGAAGATCTCATCAACATCGGAGCCTATAAAAAAGGAACAAACCCAAAAATCGACATGGCTTTAAAGTATATTGACCCAGTTAACCACTTTCTATGCCAGGGGCGAACAGAAAAAATAACCTTGAAACAAACCAGGAAAGCTATGGAAAAACTCTTTCAGGATAATGAAAAATGAAACCTTTCAGACTACAATCGGTTCTGGATTATCGAAAGCAAATTGAAAATATAACACAAAAATCCCTCTTGATGTGTCTTGAACAAAAGCATTTGCTGATTTTGAAAAAAGAGGAGGAACAAAAAAAATTGCAAAAACTTTATGATGCGTTTCAGGAGGCAACGCATATAGGCATGCTTATTACTGAGATCAATCTTTATCTGGAATGTATCGGGTGCAAAAAAAATCAACTGCAGGATATCCGGCAACAACTGGATAGCCTTGATCAAAAAATTAAAAAAAAACAAAAAAAACTGGTTAAGGCACGGCAGGAAAAAAAAGTATTGGAAATTCTTAAAAAAAACAGGGGAAAAATTGAGAAAGAAAAGCACAAACACATGGAAAATGTTTTTTTGGATGAAGTAGCAAATCTCTGTTTTGGAGACAGAAAATGAAAGGAAATAAAAACATTTATCATGGTTGGATTCTTGCGATGTTTTTAATGTTTTGCATCATTGCCGGCCATCCATCCCAAAGTCTCGGACAAGATTCCATAGTTTTTTTCGATTGTGGTGATATCGGAGTTGAGGCAAGAAGGATACTGTTGAATTTCAATGAAGAAAAGCTCAAACTCGACAAAAGGCAACAGGCTTTGGACAGACGCGAAAAAGAATTAAAGGTTTTGCAATCAGAGGTCGATAATAAGCTAAAGCGTTTAGGAGAACTTCGGGAAGAACTGGAAAAACTTCTTGCGCGAAAAGATGATGCCGAGCGCGATAAGGTGAGAAAATTGAGTTTGATTTATCAAAAAAGGGACCCGGCCGGAGCCGCCTTGACACTGGCTTCCATGGATAAAACCTTGGCGGTCTCAATTCTTTCCATGATGCGCGACAAATATGCCGGAAGGATATTGGATCAAATGGAAAAAACAACAGCCGTGGAATATAGTACAGCACTGGGACGTGTGGGACATTAAAATGATATGATGAATAATTACGATACAAATTCGAAGGTCAACCCATGATTTTTTCCGATCAAGAACTTACGGGTCTTGAAAACTTAATGAGTTCTGCGGGTAAAAAGGGTGAAACACCTCATGAAAAACTGGCAGACCATTGTTTCCAAAAAAATGATTCAAACCACCATTTTTTTTGGGAATTGCTGGCTAAAGGAATTGAAAAGTCAACAGCACCGCTAACAAACCAATCCGAACTGCTCACTCATCAAAAACATTCTGAAAAAGATCATCTTAATTTGATTGCCTCCCAAACCGAAGTGGGCCAATTGCTTTTGTCTGCAAATATGAACGGTTCGGAAAACAGATCCCATGTTTCCGGGTCAGCTTCAACAGAAATTTATTCCACTCAGGCATCTATGTTGGAAACCGTTGAAAGGTATAACATGGTGAAGCATCCGCTAAAAGAGATCCTAATGGAGGCAGCTTCTGCTCCGGGAAACAGCGTTATTAAAGGAGAATCAAAGGATAAAACGGTTTACGGAAACGGCAAAGCGGATATCGTACTGAAAATGGACATAGATTCGGAAAAAACACTGCTCAAAGATAAACCTTTTATGGAACATACAAAAAGGGATGCTGGATTGAAAATGGTTACCAACCCGGAAGAAAAAATAAAAAATGCCATAGAAACACCAAAAGTTTCAACCCTTAACAAATCGGATTTCAGCAATCCGGTAAGAGGACAATCCACGCCAGGTTTTTCTTTTCAAATAAAAGCGGCAGTGGATATGCACGAAAGCATAAACAATGCGAATTCACATATAAAACAAGCTGAGGCAGCCTCTGACAAAAATATGCAGCGGACTGAAAACAATGTGCTTGCTCAGATTTCTGCCCGCCTTTTTACCGGTGTTCGGCAAAATATCCCAAATATGGTTATTCATTTATATCCCCCTGAACTGGGAAAAGTGAAAGTAAAAATCGTTTCCAAAAAAGAGGGTCTGAATGTGCATTTACAATCCACAAATAATCAGGTGGTTGGAATTTTGGAAAAAAACCTTCCCTTGTTACAACAATCTTTGGAAGACCACGGCATTGCTCTTTCCGATCTTCGGGTAAGTGTTGAATCTGACAATCAGGAAAAATCCCCGTTTGAAGAAGAAAAATTTTCAAAGGCAGATGAAAATGTAGCCCCGAAAAAAGCCTCCCCGGAAGACCTGAATGTCTTTCTACCTCAAAATAACTCTAAAGGATGGGAGACGACTCAAGGGTTGAGCCTGAGAGTATAAAATCAAAAGGAGCTATGAAATGAACAGTATCTTTGCATTGCGACAACCTGGATATATAGGGGATATCCCAAGCAGTACCCATGCTCAAACCCTTGGCAAGGATGATTTCCTGACCCTTCTGGTTACTCAACTTCAAAACCAGGATCCCCTCAAACCTATGGATCCAACCGAGTTTACATCTCAGCTGGCTCAGTTCAGCTCATTGGAGCAACTTAATAATATCAATGAAAACCTGGAAGCACTGCATTCGATCCAGGGCGGTTTTGACCGGTTGTCTGCTTTATCCATGATCGATAAATATGTGGCGTCTGAATCTGAGACATTTAAATTCCATGGGGAGGCCGTGGAAGTTGGTTTTCGTTTTAATGAAAAGATCAAGGATGCAACTGTTTACATAACCACCGCAGAAGGACAAGCCGTAGGCGATATTAAGGTTGACCCCCCCTCTGCCGGTGAACCTTTTGTTTGGTGGGATGGCAAAGATCAGAATGGTCAACAACTGCCGGAAGGTATCTATTCTCTGAGAGTTGTCGGTACAACGGAGGAGGGTGATCCAATTTCGGGTTCATCCTTGGTCAAAAGCCGAATTACGGGAGTGGATTTTTCCGCGCCGGAAACGATTCTTATGACCACCAACGGGCCGGTGAAACTTTCTGAAATCTCCGAAGTCAATAATCTGACAATTTCTGAAACTAATGATTAACAAAGTTCGAAAAAAATTTGAAATTATAAAATTTTCCAGTAAAAACAGGAGGAGAGAATATGGGACTAAGCAGTGCAATGAATAGCGGCATTTCAGGGCTGCAATCCTTTTCAAATTCCATGAGCGTTATCGGCAACAACCTGGCCAACATCAATACGACCGGCTTTAAAGCCAGCCGAACACTTTTTTCAGATCTGATTCCCAACAACGTATCCGGAAGCGGCGGAATAAGTCAAATCGGCAGGGGAGCAAGCCTTTCCACAGTTGATAACATTTTCAGCCAGGGTTCAATAGAAAGCACCAACTCCATAACCGACCTGGCTATCGAGGGGCCCGGTTTTTTTATCGTTCGGAATCCTGACAGCCAGGCCAAGCAATACACCAGAGCAGGAGCTTTTCATCTGAGTGGACAAGGACATCTCGTAAATCCTGAGGGATATATCGTTCAGGGCTTTCAGCGTCTTGAGGCCGGCGGTTTTGCCGATTATGCAAGCGATATTCAGATCAATACCCGCTCGTTTGTGGAAGCCGAGGCCACTTCGAAAGTCAATTTAAACACAAACCTGAATTCGCAATCGGAAATAATTGAAGGTGGATGGGATGATGAAGCACCGAGCGAAACATCCAATTTTTCGATTACTTCTCTGGTATACGACTCCCTGGGCGATACGCACTTGATTACCACCTATTTTACAAAAACCGATACCAACGCCTGGGAATACAATCAAGCGGTGTCTGCGGAAGATATTCAAGGCTTTGATGGTGATGATGATCCCCCCATAGTTAAAGTTGGAGGTGGGGAATTTACCTTTGATGAGAATGGTATTCTCGCAACGATTACATCGGGTGGGGAAACCATCGGCCCGACTAACCCCACCTGGCCAAAAATCATTGCAGGCAAGGAACCCAACGGACTAGCCTGGAATAACGGCTCCGCCATTGACAACACCATCGAATTTACCATGAACCTTACCCAATTTGCCACCGATTCTGTGGTGGTAACCCAGGAAGCCAACGGAGGTGCCTCGGGAAATTTAACTACAATTTCCATCGATAAAGACGGTGTTATCACTGGTATTTATTCAAACGGACAAACCAGAGACCTGGCCAAGCTGGGTCTTGCAAAATTTTCAAACAACAATGGCCTGGCTAAAATCGGTAACAACCTGTTCGAGGCCACTAAAGAATCCGGCCCGCCGGATTTAGGAACAGCCGGCTCTGGAGTCGGAAAGATTTTCTCATATGCATTGGAAAATTCCACGGTGGATATTGCCGCAGAATTTGCAAAAATGATTATTACCCAGCGATCTTTTCAAGCTGTTTCCAAAACCATTACCACTACCGATGAAATGCTCAACGAAGTCATCAGCCTTAAAAGATAATTTAAAGCCAAAAAACTGACTCTTTTAGCGTTTCCGTTTCGAAAAACTCCAAACATCCTTGCCGCTTCCGCTGCAGTGGCAACTATTTGCCAGAAAAATCGCTCAGAATAATAAGTAATTATTTTATAGGCCGGTCCGATTTGACCGGCCTTTTTTTATCTATAGCTGATCAGCACTGCTGCTCAGGCTGGTATATTGCTTGCATTTAATCCCTAAAAAAAAGCAAGGAGATTGCATCGATGGATATTTCAACCCTTCTTGGTATAATTTCAGCCTTAGGACTTATGATACTTGCCATTATGAGCGGTAGCCACCTGACTATCTTTATTGATCCTCAGGCCATTATGATTGTTACGGGAGGAACCATGGGCGCAATCCTGGTACATTATCCTTTCAAGGAAGTTTTTCGCGCATTTTCCGTGGCAAAAAAAACATTTTTTATTAAAGAATTGCCCCCCACTTTACTTATCGAGCAACTGACCAGCTTTGCCGGAAAAGCCAGAAAAGAGGGGCTGCTGTCTCTTCAATCCGTGGCCAAGGATGTAGAGGACCCGTTTCTGGTTAAAGGCTTGCAGATGGCCGCGGACGGGCACGAACCCGAGCTGTTGGAACAGATGCTTGTTCGGGAAATTGATCATATACGTGAACGGCATGAAAGCGGTGCCGATATTTTTGCAGCTCTTGGAACTTACGCACCGGCAATTGGAATGGTCGGAACTTTGATAGGCCTTGTGCAGATGCTCCAAACCATGAACGATCCTTCCACAATTGGCCCTGCCATGGCTGTTGCACTACTAACCACTTTTTATGGTGCTGTATCCGCCAACGTTCTTTTTTTACCCATGTCCGGAAAATTAAAAACCCGATCACAATTTGAACTTTTAAAAAAAGAACTCATTGTTGAAGGAATGAATTCCATACTCGCTGGAGAAAACCCCAGAATCATGGAACAAAAACTTCATATCTATCTTGCTCCTAAAGACCGGCAAAGCGTTTTCAAAAAAGTTAAATAATAAAGACTTGATGTTAAACAGGAACAAAAAGAAAAAAATGGTCGGTGCTCCGGCATGGATGACCACTTACAGTGACATGGTGACTTTGCTGTTAACCTTTTTTGTTTTGCTGCTGTCCATGGCCGAGATGGATAAAATCAAATTTGAACAGGCGGTGACATCCCTACGGGGAGCTTTTGGAATAACCGAGAGCAAGACCGACAAAGACCCAAGATCCGTCATGATTATTCCACGGACCGTTTCCATTCCTTTTGACATGCTTCAAAGGGTTTATAAACAGCTGGAAATAAATATTAAAAAGCTGGAATTGGACAGAGATATCGAACTGGTAAATGATCGGGGAGCAATGGTGCTTCGAGTTACAGAAAAAATTTTATTCGATCCGGGTTCCAGCCGCTTGAAAAACGAAGCGCACCCGGTTTTACGAAAAGTGGCTCAACTGGTTTCACCGCTTCCTTTCGAGCTCCGCATTGAAGGTCATACCGATGACACCCCTTATATTACATCAGACCAGACAAACTGGGATTTGTCTGCCTATCGGGCTATCGAGGTTTTAAAATTTTTCGCTCAAAATGAGCTTCTCTCCTTGGATAGATTATCAGCAGTGGGCTATGGAGAGCATCGTCCGATTGTCCCCAACGATACTGTTGAAAACAGAGCTCTAAACAGGCGGGTGGAATTCGTGCTCGAATTTGCCGGGAACTACAGGCAGACACTTCCCTATTTGATAGATTCCAGTGACCAGTTGCCGTTTTGATTTTTAATCAATGAGTTTCAAAAAATGGAGATACAAATATGACTAAAAAAAAAGAACCGAAGGAAAATCAAAAAAACGCTAAGAATAAAATCTTCTTGATTGGAATTCCCATGCTGATTTTTCTGGTTGTTGGAGGAGGATTGGCCGCCTATTTCTACGGTGGATTTAATGGCTTTCGCTCTGCTGAGGCTGGCTTACAAAAAAATACCCCTACAATCAATGAAAGTCTGGGCCCTTTGGTTAAAATGGAGGATTTTGTGGTCAATATTATGCACAAAGACACGACCCGTTTTCTAAAGATGGGAATCACCCTGGAGGCCAAAGACAAGGAGAGCAGTGTACGGATTAAAAATCGCATGCCTCAGATTACCGACGCAGTCTTGCTTCTTGTGGGCAATAAACATTTTGACCAGATAAAAGATCTGCAGGGAAAATTGCAGCTGAAAGCCGACTTGATAGCGCATGTAAACTCCTTGCTTGGAAACGATGAACTCAACGACATCTTTTTCACTGATTTTGTGGTCCAATAACAGGAGTCAAACATGGATCGAATTTTGACCCAGGATGAAATCGATGAACTTTTGTCCGCCTTTGTAGGTGGAGAAATAGGAGATCGGTTAAATCCAGGTACCACTTGTAAATTCTCTGCTGTTTTGCCTGAGACCAGAAACATAGCCAGCATCGATCTGACCAAAGGCCAAAACTACAGCAAGTGGCGTATAGCCAATCTCGACAGCGTATTTAACGCCTTTGCCCGTTATTACGGCATCGGCCTTTCCAACAGCCTTCAGCGAAATGTAAATATTCAAAAAACCGAGATCGTTTCAAGGTTCTTTGAGGATTTTTTATCAAACCTTCAAAATGCCGGGGTACTCGGAGTTTTTTCTCTAGATCCCTTAAAAGGCAACGGATTATTTGTTTTTGACAAAAACCTATGTTTCGGCCTTGTGGAAATGCTGTTCGGTGTATCTTCCGAAAGCGATTTTTTGGTGCTGCACAGAGAGGTCACACCCATTGAGTCAAATGTTATCAGGTCTTTGATGTCAGAAGGCTGTCATGTGTTAAATCGTGCGTTCGCCTCTTTAGATTATTTGCATTCCAGCATAATCCGGGTGGAAACAAACTGGAAAATGCTAAATATCTTATCTCCTGAAACTGAGGTAATTCAGGTCGGTTTCTCAGTTTCTGTTGGAGAACTCAAAGGAGAAATCCTGATGATCATTCCTTATTTTTCCCTTGAACCGTTTAGAGAGAGGTTCCGTGAAGAAGGACTTTTGATGTCCGAAACTACCAATGATAGCAACTGGGCCAAATTTTTAGAAAAAGAGGTCATTAATATGGACATCTCTATTTCGGCCATTTGGGGAGAATTGCTCCTAACAGTTCAGGAAATAATCGAGTTATCAAAGGGAGATATTGTCACTTTCGATTACGATGAATCCGCACCGATTAAGGTATTGGCAGGACAAAGACAGAAATACAGCGCTCAACCGGGCTTATTGAATGGAAAAAAAGCCGTACGCATTGTGAAGCAAGCCAGTATAGGAGAGTAAAAAATGTCTGAAAAGAATAAGGATAAAAACGTCGAACAAATCGATCATAAATCAAAAACTCTGGAAGAATCATTGGAACCGGAAACTAAATTATCCAAAACGCAAACGGATAGGGGTTCCAATGCAAAGGATATCGATTTTTTGCTAGATGTTCCTCTTAAGATCTCGGTAGAGGTGGGTCGCGCCAAAATGCTGATCAAGGATTTTCTGAAAATGAAAGAAGGCGGAATTATCGAACTGGACAAAATGGCCGATGAACCCCTTGATCTCTATGTAAATTCACGCCTCATTGCCAGGGGTGAAGCTGTTGTGGTCAATGAGAAATTCGGCCTGCGCCTGATTGATGTGGTCAGTACTATGGAGCGCCTGGAAAAATTGAGGTAAATAAGGATGCTACATTTCCTGCCTGTTTTCATACTGCTATTTCCTGCTGATCTGTGGGCTGCCCAGTCAGAAACCATTGATTTGTTTTTTTCAGGCTTAAGAATGTTTATCGGGATGATCATTGTGGTGGGGTTAATGCTTCTGATCTATGTTCTGAACCGAAAAGGAATTAAATTTTTAAAAGGGAGTAAAACCGGCCATATCAAGATTTTGGAGATGCGTCCTGTCGGGGGGAAAAAAATTTTGTGCCTTGTCGAGGTCCGCGGAGAGGAAATATTGCTGGGCCTTGGAAATGAAAGGGTTGATTTTCTTTATCATTTCGATAGTCACCGATCGAATATCAGTTTCGAAGATAACCTCAAGGAACATTTTGAGACAAAAAAATGAAAATACTCAAGTTGAACTTATTGCTCTTAATTACGTTACTGATCCCATTAATATGCCCCGTTTCAGGACTGGCGCAGGATTTGCCAGGCCTGACCCTGAATTTGGGGTCACCCTCAGGACCGGCCCAAGTCTCAATGATATTGCAGATATTGGTTTTGATGACAATCTTGACTATGGCTCCCGCCATATTGTTGATGACCACATCTTTTATTCGCATCGTGATTGTCCTCTCTTTTTTAAGGCAGGCCATGGGCACACAACAGATGCCTCCCAATCAAATCATTATCGGCCTGGCCATGTTTTTGACTTTTTTTATCATGTCTCCGGTTTTTATCCAAATCAATGAAACCGCATTGCAACCCTACCTCCAGGAACAGATTGAAGAAAAAGCAGCCCTTCAGCTTGCCGTCACCCCACTGCGGGATTTTATGTTTTCCCAGGTCCGAGAAGACGATCTTAAACTCATGATCGAAATCGCCGGCAACAATTTACCCGAAACCAAAGAAGACATTGCAACCCTGACGCTCATTCCTGCATTTATGCTTTCTGAATTAAGAAGAGCGTTTCAGATTGGATTTATGATCTTCGTTCCTTTTTTGATCATTGACATGATCACAGCCTCGGTGCTGATGACCATGGGCATGCTTATGCTTCCACCTATCATCATATCTCTGCCTTTCAAGGTCCTTTTGTTTGTGCTGGTGGATGGATGGAATTTAATTGTCGGTTCTTTGCTGCAAGGTTTCTATTAAGTTATGCAGATTTAAATAAAAGGAGATGATGATGAACGAAGCAATGGTAATTGATCTCGCCAGACAGGCGGTAACAACTATACTTTTGGCTGCTTCTCCCATGATGCTTTCCGGCCTTGCAACAGGTTTGCTGATAAGTATTTTCCAGGCAGCAACCCAGATTAATGAACAAACCATGACCTTTGTTCCCAAAATTGTTGCCGTTCTGGTTGCCCTGATCATTGCCGCCCCCTGGATACTCAATATTGTGGTGGAACTTGCCCGTGAAATTTTCGGGACGCTGATTGTAATCACAGGAGCACAATGACGATGAGCAGTTGATGGGCAATATCAAGAAAGACGGGTTGAACTCTTTTGGAAATAGAACTCCTTTCATTTGAACGCTGGTATGTATTTCTGGTCATCCTGGCAAGGATGGGCGCCATAGTCGTTTCGCTTCCTGTTTTTACAATTTCAAATGCCGCAATAAGAGTTCGCCTTGCAGTGGCAGTGACCATGTCATTGCTTCTGTTTCCGGTCCTTGATTTTAAACTGTCCGAACAACAGATGACATCCATCGGATTTGGTCTGATTATTCTCCAGGAAGCTTTTCTGGGACTACTTCTTGGACTTGTGGTTCAGCTCTTGTTTTTTGCTGTTCAATTCGGCGGCACAATCGTGGGGTATCAAATGGGGTTTGCGGCAGCTGAAATCCTTGATCCTCAACATCAACAACAGGTACCCCTTCTGTCGCAATTTCAGAATGTCATTGCCATTTTGATATTTCTGGCCCTTGATATTCACCATATCATATTTCGGGTTATTGCTCGATCATATACCCTTCTACCTCCGGGAAATATGGATTTTTCGGGAAATGCAATTCCTTTTATTTTAACAATGACTGGCCAAATGTTTGTTTTGGGTCTCCAGTTGGTAATTCCTGTAATGGTGGTACTCATGGTGTCTATGTTTATTCTGGGGATCATGTCCCGGGTGTTTTCACAGTTACAGGTTTTTATGCTGTCTTTTCCCATCAATATTTCCTTGGCCTTGATCATTATTGGATTGAGCATGCAAATGGTTTTCACCATTCTGGAGCGCGAATTTCAAGGGTTACAGGAGCGCCTTCTACATATTTTGCAATTGGTTTGAGGTGCTGAGTGGCTGAAGAAAAAAATCAGGAACCTACCGAAGAGCCTACCGAAAAGAGGCGGCGTGAATTCAGGGAAAAAGGACAGGTCGCCCAAAGCCGTGAAGTAAACACCGCCATGCTGCTTACGGCCGCCCTCATAATGTGGTCCTTTTATGCACCTTTTTTCTGGGAGGATTTAAAATCATTTTTAGCCATTTTTTGGGGATTGAGTTCTGAATTTTCGGTCACTTTTTTGTCGGCAAGACAGATGTTAATTTTTGGGGTACAAAAGCTTTTCGGCCTAATTTGGCCAATGCTTCTTACTTGTTTGGTCGTCGGGTTTCTTTCCAGTTTTCTGCAGATAGGCTGGTTGTTCACGGTCAAACCTCTCCAACCTGATCTGAAAAAATTAGATCCCATCAAAGGCATGCGCAAATTTGTTTCCAAACGCTCCTTTTTTGAAGCTGCCAAATCATTCGGGAAAGTATTTTTAGTGGGTGCTGTGGCCTATTGGACCCTTTTTGTACGCTTCGATGAATTTCTGAGCCTTGCGGGAAATGAACTGGAACCAACCCTTGGTTTTATGGCCAGGGTAATGTTCATTATTCTTTTGAAATGCTGCATATTGCTCATCATTATTGCCGTGGCCGATTATTTTTTTTCCCGTTATGAGATGGAAAAGAAAATGAAAATGACCAAGCAAGAATTGAAAGAAGAATATAAAGAAAGAGATGGCGATCCTCAGATAAAGCAACGTGTACGGATGATTCAGCGGGAGATGTCAAAAAAACGCATGATGAATCAGATCCCCCAATCCGATGTGATCATAACCAATCCGACCCATTATGCAGTGGCACTTCAGTATAGAAGAGAAACAATGGATGCCCCGGTAGTGGTGGCCAAAGGTGCGGACCTGGTCGCTAAAAAAATCAAAGAGATTGGCAAATTACATGATGTGCCTTTGATAGAAAATCCGACTGTGGCCAGAGCTTTATACCAAGTAGAACTCGGACAAACAATCCCTGAAGAAATGTTCAAGGCCGTGGCAGAAATTTTAGCTTATGTTTATAAACTGAAAAAGAGAAAATAATGACGATAGATCAACTCGTTCAGCAAAGATGGGCTCAGTTTTTATTAAGAAGTGACCTTCTGGTCTCTTTTGGTCTGGTGGTTATTCTTCTGGTCATGGTTATACCAATCCCGCCTTTTTTACTGGATATATTCCTTGCATTAAACATCACTGTAGCACTGATGATACTGATTATAACACTCTATGTGCAAAAATCGCTCGAATTTTCAATATTTCCAACAGTTCTTCTGGTCACCACCCTGTTTCGCCTTTCCCTGAATGTGGCCTCCACCCGCTTGATATTATTATACGGAGACACCGGAGAATTTGCTGCTGGTAAAGTCATTCAATCTTTCGGGCAGTTTGTGGTGGGAGGCAACTATGTGGTGGGAATTGTCGTTTTCCTTATTCTCGTAGTAATCAATTTTGTAGTTATCACCAAAGGCGCCGGAAGAGTGGCTGAGGTGTCTGCACGCTTCACACTCGATGCCATGCCAGGAAAACAGATGGCCATTGATGCTGATTTAAACGCCGGACTCATCAATGAAGAGCAGGCTCGCTTCAGGCGGGAAGAAATCACCCGGGAAGCCGATTTTTTCGGTGCCATGGACGGAGCCAGCAAATTTGTACGGGGAGACGCCATTGCGGGAATAGTTATCACCCTGATCAATATATGCGCTGGTTTTATTATTGGTGTGGTTCAACAGGGGATGCCACTGCTGGAAGCAGCGCATAATTACACAACCCTGACTGTCGGAGATGGTCTGGTGAGTCAGATTCCTGCCCTGATCATTTCAACGGGAGCCGGAATATTGGTCTCCCGAAGCGCCGGACAAGGAGATTTCGGCACCCAGTTGAAAAATCAATTCTCGTTTAATGTGCGGGCCATATGGGTGGTTGGGGCTATATTGATGTCATTTGCTCTGATCCCCGGCCTTCCCTTTTTTCCTTTTCTGATACTTTCGCTCCTTCTTTTCACAGTGGCTTATTTTGTGCAGAGACATCAAAAAGAAATTGATACAGTCCGTGACGAAAAAGAAGTCACTATGGTCAGAGAAAAAGAGAAAGAAAAGGAGGAAAACTATGAACATCTTCTTTCAGTAGACCTTTTGGAATTGGAAGTGGGTTACGGGTTAATCCGGCTGGTGGATACCTCTCAGGATGGAGAATTGTTGAATCGAATCCGGCAGATACGTAAACAATTCGCACTTTCTCTGGGTTTCATTATGCCCCCAATCCATATCAAGGATAACCTTCAACTAAAACCCAACGAATACCGCTTTCTGCTCAAGGGGGTTCCCCTTGCATCAGCCGAAATGACCCCGGGTCATTATCTGGCTATAGATTCCGGAAATACTACGGAAAAAATGAAAGGAATATCCGCTGTTGAGCCTGCCTTCGGACTTCCGGCCGTCTGGATTTCCGAAGATAAAAAACAAAGGGCTCAGATGGCCGGCTATACGGTGGTGGATTGCAATACGGTTATAGCAACTCACCTTAGTGAAATGGTCAAAAACCATGCTCATGAGTTATTGGGCCGGCAGGAGGCACAAAATTTGCTTGATAATATTTCCAAAAATTATCCTAAGTTAGTTGAAGAACTGATGCCTAATCTGCTGAGCCTGGGAGGAATATTGAGAGTACTGCAAAATCTATTAAAAGAGGGGGTTTCTGTTCGAGATTTACGCACAATACTCGAAACCCTCGCCGATTTCGCTCCTCATGTTCAAGACCTGGATTTGTTGACCGAACAGGTTCGGCAGGCCCTTGCAAGACAAATTAGTGCAGCATTCGCAGGTAACGACAACATGCTTTCCATTATTACCCTGGACCATGAAGTGGAAGAAGCTATCCATGAAACAATCCAGTCAAATAGACACGGGGGAATCTTGGCTCTCGATTTTGAAAAGACCAAAGCACTCCTGGAAAATATCGGCAAACAGCTCGAAAAATTCAGAGGCGGAAACAATCCGGTATTGCTCTGCCCTGCATCAATTCGTCTTCATGTCAAAAAGTTGACGGAAAGATATTTTCCAGGCCTGGCGGTTATTTCCCATAACGAAGTTGCACCTCAAATCAAAATCCAATCTTTGGGAACGGTGAGATTTAATGCAAGTTAAAGTCTATGAAGCACAGGATATCCGGTCAGCAATAGAGAAAGTCAAAAAGGAACTGGGTCCTGATGCTTTAATATTATCCTCCAGAAATATTTACAAAACAAAGCTGGGTGTTTTGGGAAAGCCATGGATTGAAGTCATTGCGGCGGTGGATACATCCATGAAACCGGAAAAAGAACATAAAAAGACCGAAGACAAACCCTTCAAAAATGCAACTGGTCCTGAAATCGTACAGGAGACTCCGGAAAAAACCGATCCTTATCAAAACAAGGGGCTTTTCGAGGATATCCTTAAAAAAACCCAAGAGGTTTCCAGAAACCAAATGTATCTGAACCAGGATGAATACATTCTTGATGAATTAAAGCAAATGAGACAAACCTTTCAAGGGCTATCCCGCGAAATATCCGATATTAAAGGACAATGGAAAAAACAACTGTTTTATTCCAGCCCCAATAACAATCATCAGGAATTCACCTTGGGAAACTCAGAAAAAAAATTCGTGGATCAGCTCGGCCAATTGGGTATAGGGCCTGAAACAATTCATGTGCTCATCGGAATGATTAGAAAAAAAAGTACAAATTTTGACAACACAACCTATAAAAACCAACACTATATTCTCCAACAAGTGGTTGCAGAAGTTATCAATATCGAAAATCCCCTCGCCGTTCCCTGGAACGGCCAAAAACGAATTTCTTTTATCGGGCCTACCGGTGTCGGCAAAACCACGACCATTGCAAAAGTTGCAGCAAATTTTCTGCTCAATGGCGGCAAAAACGTCGCCCTGGCAACCATTGATAATTATCGAATCGCAGCAGCAGAACAGCTGAAAATTTACGGGCAAATTATGAATGTTCCGGTAGAAACGGCCAAATCCCCCCAACAGCTGCAAAATATTTTCAATCGGCATCAGGACAAGGATTTAATTCTTCTGGATACTGCCGGAAGAAGTCCAAAAGACGAGTTGAGCCTGAAAGAACTGGCAGCTTTTTTAGATCCCACCCTGAAAATAGAAAATCATCTGGTGGTTTCAGCTACAACCCGCGAACGTGATTTAAACAGCATCATTCACAGATTTCAAAGCCTGAAACTCCAAGGGCTTGTTTTTACAAAACTCGATGAATGTGATCTTTTAGGTTCGATTCTCAATGTTCACCTGCGGGTAGGGTATCCGGTATCTTTTTTGACCAACGGGCAAAAAGTACCGGAAGACCTTTTTTTACCTGAAGCCCAACAGCTTGCCAGGATGATTCTTCAAAAAAACGGAATAGTTGAACAATGGAATTTCAAAAAAAATGCGACCAAGCAGAGACTCTTCGTGCATTGAGCCATGAATTTGAATACAAAAAGCAGCGCAAAACCAAAGGCTTAAAAACAGCCAGAGTCGTTTCGATAACCAGTGGAAAAGGAGGCGTGGGCAAGACCATTTGTGTTGCAAACTTAGCAGTTGTCATGGCTAAACGGGGATATCGTGTTCTGGTAATTGATGCCGATCTTGGTCTTGCCAATATTGACCTGCATTTCGGACTTAATCCCAAGTTTAACCTGAATCACTTTTTTGCAGGTGAGAAAACGCTTCAGGACATACTGGTTCAAACTACTTGTGGAATTACGGTCCTGCCTGCCGGATCAGGACTTCAACAATACACCCACCTGGACTCTACTCAAAAGCTTCACCTTATGGAGGAGATCGACCTCTTGCACGGGCGCTTTGATGTGGTTTTAATCGACACGGAAGCCGGTATTTCGGAAAATGTTACCTATTTCATCCTGGCTTCTCAGGAAATTATTGTGATCACCACTCCCGAACCAACTGCACTCTCAGATGCCTATGCTCTGATGAAACTACTTTCCACCATGTTTAACGAAAAAAAATTCAAGCTGGTCGTCAATTCGGTGGTTTCTGAAAATGAAGCCCTTGATGCCTATCAGAAATTAATCCTGGTCAGCAGCCGATTTATCGACATCTCAATCGACTTTTTAGGGGCTATTCCCATGGATAAGCGTTTCGTTGATTCAGTCCGTAAACAAAAGACTATTGTGGAACTGTTTCCCAAAGCAAAACCCAGCCTGGCCTTTGAAGAACTTGTCGAAAATATTGAACTGAAATCGGAAAAACAGGCGCAAAAAGGATCCATGCAATTTTTTTGGAAAAATATGCTGTCTTATTCTGAAGCACAGTGAAGGAGCCTGAAAAAATGTATCAAACCACTGCATATGATCAAAGAGACGGATTGATTAAGGCCCATATAGATTTTGTTAATTTCATAGTACAACGGATGCGTCCGCAAATCCCCCTATTTATCTCAATGGACGAATTGAAAAGTGCAGCGATATATGGACTTATTGAAGCTGCCGGTCGCTTTGATCCTGACAGAGGGGTACTTTTTAAAACCTATGCCGAAACCCGAATCAGGGGAGCAGTTATGGATGAAATCCGTAAAATGGACTGGTTTTCTCGCTCCATGCGCGAAAAGCATACACGGATGATCAAAGAAATAAAAAGATTGGAACAGCAAATGGGACGGGACCCGGAAGAAAAAGAAATTGCAGAGGCCATGAATATGAGCACCGAAGAATATCAGAAACTTCTTAACGAAATTGGCCATCTCAGCATTGTGAGCCTAAATGAGATTCTCAGCGATTCGTCCAATGGGGAAACTTTCCTGGATCAACTCAAAGATATTAACGGTAAAAACCCGGAGGAAGCAATCGGAAACCAGGAATTAATTCAGGAACTGGCAGATGAAGTTGAAAAGCTTTCCGAAAAAGAGCGCTTGGTGCTTACTTTGTTTTATTATGAAGAATTTACTCAACGAGAAATAGCGGAAATCCTGGAGCTTTCTGAAGGAAGGATATCGCAGCTTCATACTCAGGCCTTGATGAAACTAAAGGCCAGAATGCTGGGTTAGAATTATTATACAGGATACCCCCATCAATGGATCAAACAGGATTACTTTATGTATTATGTTCTTTTACGATGTTTTGTGTTTTTCTCAGCGGTTTTTGCCTGTTGTTATTTTTTCGAAACAACAAGCGCCTGAAACAAATTAGTCAGCAGTTCGATGGTTTGGCGCAAAAAATGGGGACCTTTGAAGATTTCAAGAATACTTCGGATAATCCCTTTAAAAACCATATAGACAAAGAGGAACTAAAATACAGGTTCGAAACCATCCCCGCTTTAAAAACCCCAGTCTCAGACAAATATCGTCATGTTGCTCAATTGGAACGCTCTGGCCTTGGAGTTCAGGAAATAGCTGAAATTCTGGATGTCTCCCTCCCTGAGGCCGAACAGATGCTCTCCTTGGCACGACTTTCCAAGAGGGACTGAACATGAGTGCGGAACATATTATGGATTATGAAATACAAAATTAAAATCCGCCAGAAAAGTGACGATAAGATAATTAGCTAATTAAAAATGCTCTACAAAGCGATAGAAGGGAAAAAATATGGGTTCAGGTATATACAGCGCATTGTCTGGAGCTGTGGCCAAAATGCAGCAATTGGAAGTAACCGTTAATAATCTGGCCAACATTGGCGATATCGGTTTTAAAGCCGACCGGGTTTCTTTTGAATCGGTTTTTAACGAAAATCTACAAAACCGCATCGGTGGAGGCATAAATTTTACCAGAACCTCGGGCTCCTATACTGATTTTTCTCAAGGTGATATGGAAACAACCAATAGGTCCTTGGATTTAGCCATAAAAGGCGAGGGTTTTTTTAAGGTGGCTTTAGAAGATGGCTTTTTATATACCCGGCAGGGAAATTTTAAACTGGACAAACAAAACAACCTGGTAACATCCATTAACGATCTGCAAGTGATCGGTGAGAATGGTCCGGTGAATTTTCCTCACAATAATGTGCTGATCAACAGCGATGGAATTGTAACTGCTGATGGTATTGAAATTGGGCGGCTGACTGTTTATGAAGTACCTGACAATCAAAACCTGCTGAGAAAAGGAAACGGATTTTGGGAATTAAAACCGGGAATGGCAGATAAGCTTTCCAGCGGTGCAAGTCTTCTACAGGGGAGTCTGGAACGTTCCAATGTCAATCCCGTGCTCTTAACCGCTGAAATTATAGAGACCAAGAGAGCATATGCCGCTTTTATGAACACTATGAAAATTTTCAGTGATATAAGCGAAAAAGCACGAGAAATCGGAAGGCTTGGATAATTTCTCAGGCTTTTCATAAATGTTAACATTATTTACAAGCGGGGACAGTTATGATCACAGCTTTATTTTCAGCAGCAACCGGCATGAATGCGCAGGAGACCAATATTAATGTTACGGCAAACAACCTGGCCAATGTAAACACAACCGGGTTCAAAAGGAGCCGGGTTAATTTTCAGGATCTCTTTTATCAAAATGCAAGGGCTGTGGGAAGTTCAGCAACAGAAGATACCGAAGTGCCTACCGGAATTCAGGTCGGGCTGGGAACGCGGGTCGTAGCCGTGGAAAAAATATATACCGTGGGAGATTTTGAAAAAACAGGCAGTGACCTTGACCTGGCCATTGAGGGGGATGGTTTTTTTCAGGTAAATATTCCCAATGGAGAAACGGCCTATACACGTGACGGCAGTTTTAAAAAAGACAGCATGGGCAGGCTGGTCACGGCCGATGGCAATCCCCTTGTGCCCGAAATCGTTATCCCCCAAAATGCCACAAAGCTTGCTATTGGTAAGGATGGTACCGTAGTGGTTTATATGGATGACGAATCACAAGGCATGGAAATCGGCATTGTGGAACTGGCCAGATTCGGAAATCCATCAGGGCTTAAAAGCCTTGGCAGTAATTTTCATCAAGAGTCCGTTTCTTCAGGTGCACCCATTTTGGGAGCTCCTGGCTCTCAGGGGTTTGGAACGCTGGCCCAGGGATTTCTGGAACGTTCCAATGTAAGCGTCATGCAGGAAATGATCAATCTCATTGCCGGCCAACGGGCCTATGAAATCAATTCCAAGGCAATAAAAACAGCCGATGAAATGCTTCAGCAGACCAATCAGTTGATTTAATAATGAAACGATTTGTTTTTAGCATAGTTTTATTTCTTTTTTGTTTTCCCTCTTTATTGCTCGGCATGGAAATACATTTCAAGCAAGAAGTGGTAGTCGATACCGCCATGCTGACTTTAGCCGATGTGGCTGTAATAAGACCCTTTTCAAAATCTGAAGTGCTCTCTGACCTTGTCCTGTTCCCATCGCCTTCCAAAGGAAAAAAAAAGTGTTTTGACAGTCTCACGCTAAAAGCATATGTGCTGGATGCTGTTATTAATAAAGAATCGATTCGTTGGACAGGTGCCGACACGGTTTGTATCAGCCATGAAGTGGTATCAAAAAGTGGCTGTGAGATTCAGTCGGCAATCAACATCGAACTTCAGAAAGCCTTAAAGCCTCTTTCTGCTCAACGGGTTGCTTTTAACGTCAGAAATTTGCCGGCAGTCCCGAACTTCAAAACGGGAAAGGTAGAATATGAAGTGCTGTTTTCGGATCGGGATATTCTCAAAAGCAGACAGGTCAATGTCATCATAAGAGTTAATGGGCAGGTAAGGGAAAACCTGGTCATCGCAGGACATGTTCAGGCTTTTGTACCGGTAGTGTTAGCAACTGAAAGGATGAACCGGGGAGCGGTTATTGAACAAGAGCAAGTGCAAACCAGGGTAAAAAATATTGCCCAACTGACAAATCCTTATCTCGACCCTGATAAAGTCATTGGAAAAAGGCTGAAAAGGTCTGTCAATATAAACCAGGTGATCACCGAATCTGATTTGGATCTTCCCATTCTGGTTGAACGCAGACAAGTGGTAACCATGATTTTGCAAAAAGGATCTCTTCAGATCAGCACCAACGGATTGGCCTTACAAAAAGGAAAAATGGGAGATGTCATCATGGTAAAAAACATGAAATCCAACAGGGAGATACCATGCCGAGTTATAGGTCCCGGTTTGACCATGGTGGAATTTTGACATGATAACACTTTCCAGAATCTTAGGAATTATAAATGAATGCCAAAACAGTTTTAATTATGATCCTCGCATGGGTTTTATTCTTGTCCGGTTGCAGCGGATATCGACAAGTAAACGCTGTCCATGAATCAAGTCAAGCCCCACCCGTTTTTGAATCCGAGATTCCGGTTGTTGATAATGCACCTCACGCGACACATGGCTCTTTATGGAAACAGTCGCGAGCCTCTTTGTTTGCTGCAAACAAGGCAAACACTGTCGGAGATATTCTCACGGTGGCAATCTATGAGCAGGCAAGCGCAAAAAAGGAAGCAGCAACTTCCACCGGAAGATCTGCTTCGGCGGCAATGGGGATACCAAAGTTTTTTGGCATCGAAACAAGTATCGCTAACCGAAATCCTAATCTGGATCCTTCCAATTTGATCAGCGCTGAGAGCGCAACGGATTTCAGGGGATCCGGAAGAACCTCAAGAGAGGAGAAACTTTCGGCCACTCTAACGACACAGGTTGTGGAAGTTTTAAGCAACGGCAATCTCAGGGTGCAAGGCAGTAAAACAGTGCGAGTCAACAATGAAAATCAGGAGATACGGTTAACAGGAATTGTCCGCCCCGCGGATATTTCCGCATATAACATAATAGATTCCAAGTATATCTTGGATGCCAAAATCGAATATATGGGCAAGGGAGTACTCAGTGAAAAACAAAAGCCGGGTTGGCTAATCAGAATTTTGGACAATGCTTGGCCTTTTTAAATCTAAAAACAGGTAACAAATATGCATAAATGGATTGGTGGCTTTCTTTTCGGCATTTGCATTATTTCCGCCAGCCTTGCACAGGGGGCACGGATTAAAGATCTTTCCGAACTTCAGGGGGTGCGCGACAACCAGTTGATTGGCTATGGCCTCGTGGTGGGCTTAAATGATACCGGGGATAGCTCAAATATGAAACTCACCATGGATACCGTGGCCAATCTGATGGAAAACCTGGGCATGACTGTAGATCGTCGGGCAATCAAAGTTAAAAACGTGGCTGCCGTCGTGGTCACCGCAAGCCTTCCCCCCTTTGCCAAAGCAGGTACCAAGATCGATGTTGTGGTATCATCCCTTGGAGATGCCGACAGTCTATCTGGCGGTACTCTTCTGCGCACACCCCTTCTGGGCCCCGATCAAAATGTCTATGCCCTTGCACAAGGACCGGTCATTGTAGGAGGATTTTCAATAGGCGGCCAAGCCGCCCAAATTGAAAAAAACCATCCCACTGTCGGCCGAATTCCGGATGGGGGGATGGTTGAACAGGAAGTTCCTTTTGTCCTTCCTGCAGAAGGAAAATTTGTTTTTAATCTCCGGGATGCCGATTTTACGACCATATCCCGTATGACAAACGTTATCAACACCGAATTCAGACAAGAAATTGCCCAGCCCTTGGATAGCAGAAGTCTTGTCGTCAATTTGCCTTCAACTTATAACGCAGGACCGGTTCAATTCTTGTCCCATGTGGAAAATTTGGAGGTGGAAACAGACAGCAAAGCCAGAATCGTTATTAATGAAAGAACCGGAACCATCGTTATTGGAAGCAATGTCCGTATCTCAACAGTAGCAGTCGCCCACGGCAATATTAAACTGACCATTAAAGAATCCGCTTTCGTTTCGCAGCCAATGTCATTTAGCCCCCATGGCCGGACAGTCATAATACCAGACACGGAGATCGAGGTTCAGGAGGAAGATTCCCGCTTCGTGGTCATGGAAAGAGGCGTTAGTGTCGGAGATTTGGCTGGTGCATTGAATGCAATTGGGGTAACCCCCAGAGATGTGATTGCAATCTTTCAGGCTATCAAGGCAGCCGGAGCCATGCAGGCGGAATTGGTAATTTTGTAGAAAGGCGTTTATTATGAAACTGGCTTTTGACCCCCAAGTAAGTTATCCTGAAATTATGGCCAACCATGAAAACAGATCCGATAAAAATGACCAAAACACCTTGAAACAGCTCTGCCAGGATTTCGAGTCAATATTTATCAACTCACTCTTTAAAGAGATGCGAAAGTCGATACCGGACAATGGATACCTGAAGCATGAAATGAGCATGGAAATTTTTCACGAAATGATGGATATGGAAATTGCCAGGGAAATGTCCAACAGAGGCGGCTTGGGCCTTGCCCGCCTTATCTATGAGCAGCTTCAATACAAAAAAGATGCTGAATCTGAGTAACGCTTTCCTTTCATTCTCTAAACTATTGGATGGTTTCTGCCGATAAAAAAAGAAACGAAATACCATTTGGCAAGAATGGATATAAAGTTTAACAAGGAGCGTGGTTAATGAAAATATATTCCTGTTCAGAAATCAAGCAGCTTATCGCCGCGCAAAAAAATCCGCATATGGAAACTGCTCCAAAAAAGGTGGAAATCAAGGAAGGCGATAAGGTTGATTTTTCAACACAATTACAGCAGGTTCAAGGTATGGAAGAAAATCTTTCCCCCAATACAGACCGGCAGGCCAAGCTCCAGGAGGTTAAAGCACAAATTGCAGAGGGTACCTACTCTCCCGATTTGAAAAAAGTAGCAATGAGTCTATTGAAATATATCTTGAAAAGCAACAAAAATGGATAGGAAAATGCTGACAGAACTGCTCATTAGATTGCGTGATGTTATTTTAGAAGAAAGACAGGCCGCCAAAAAACTTTTAGTTGGCAAGATGCTCGAGTTGACAGCTCAGAAAGAAAGTTTGCTCAAAGAAATATCCGGTGTTATCGAAATTGTTGGCGCATTGACTCCTGAAGAAAAAGAACTGTCTGAAACTGTTTTCTCGGAAAATCTCAGAAACGCATATTTTTTCTTGTCAGCCTTAAGCTGGGTTCGTGAGTCAATGGGTTTTTTTGGGGACCGGATGTTTCACGAGTTTTATGAAGAAGATGGATCAAAAGTGGCGGGAAAATTTTCCGGCGTATTACTCTCAGGGAGGATATAATGTCTCTTGTCGGATCCTTGAATACGGGCCTAACAGGTATTTTGGCCAATCAGAAAGCCGTGGAAACCACCGGCAACAATGTGGCCAATGTCAATACACCCGGATATTCCAGGCAATTTGCAAGGTTATCGCCCAATATCGCCATCAATATCCAGGGACATATAATCGGCCAGGGAGTCAATGTGCTGGAAATATCCAGAGAGTATGACCATTTTATTTCCGGTCAGCTTCTCAATCAGCACAATGTATTGGGAAATGAAAGTGCCAAAAAAGGTCCCCTGGCCGAGCTTGAACGTGTTTTCAATACAGGGGAATATTCTTTGGCATCGCATATTGAGCGATTTTTCGGAGCCTGGCACGATCTGTCCCAGAATCCCTCGGGGTACGTGGAAAGAGACCGGGTACTTTATGAAGGAGACAACCTTCTGGATTCTTTTGCACAAACAAAAGGAGAACTGGTCAAAATCGGACAAAACATCAACTTAAGCCTGACCACAAAGGTCAATGAAATCAACCTCAAAGTTCAGGAGGTTGCCAAGCTGAATGAAAACATTCGAAACAAGGAGGTCCTGGGACATACGGCCAGCAACGATCGGGATAGAAGAGACCTTTTGCTCAATGATCTGTCCAATATGATAGGCATTCAAACCTATCAGTCGGAACATGGTCAAACCGGAGTTCAGCTTCCAGGAGGACTTCCTCTGGTACAGGGTAACTACACGGCACAATTCGAATCCTATTATGATGGCGATAACATTCAATTCCGGATCAAAACCGGAGATATCATTTTTCCTGCCACTAAAAACAATTTCGGCGGCGAGTTCAGAGGTTTCCTGGATATCCGCGATACCCTTATTCAGGAATTGGAAAATAGTCTGGATGAGTTGAAAAACAGTATGGTCACCCAGGTCAATGCTCAGCATGAGGATGGCTATGGCCTTGATGGAATAACCGGAAGACCATTTTTTTCGGAGGGATCAGATGTCATCATCGTTGAAATAAAATCCACCCAGGAGATTGCAGCAGCCGGAGCC
Organism: Desulfobacteraceae bacterium; assembly: GCA_007127235.1. GTDB lineage: Bacteria > Desulfobacterota > Desulfobacteria > Desulfobacterales > SKZT01 > SKZT01. The sequence goes on along the minus strand of SKZT01000150.1, from coordinate 4,609 downwards.
ACCACCGGAGCTCCCGGTGATAATGAAAACGCCCTTAGCATTTACGCATTGTTTAACGCTCAGGTTATTAACGATAAGGAATCCTTTATGGAGTTCTCTGGGCAAATGTCATCCACGGTAGGCACTGAAAGCAGAAGAAACGCCATGGCACTGGGAGGCGCTTCGGATACTCTGACCCAGCTGGAAAATATGCGCGAGGCCTCCGTCGGCGTGTCTTTAGAACAGGAGATTATCAACCTGACTCTATTTCAACGAGGTTTTGAAGCCTGTTGTACATACGTAAGTACAATTGATGAAATGATGGCAACGGTTCTGAACATGAAGAGGTAAGGATACAATGAAAGCCACTTTAGGTATGAACTATCGAATGCTGGGATATAACCTTGAAAGCATTTCCAATAAATTGTATGATTTGAGACAACAATCCGTTACAGGAAAAAAACTCAACAAGCCCTCAGACGACCCGGCCGCCATAAGACCTGTTCTCCTTTATGGGGCACAGAGTAAAATGACCGAGCGCTATCTGAACCATATGGCAGTTGCTAAAGGAAGCATGGAGCTTCTTGATTCCAGCCTGGGCCATATCGGGGAAATCATGGTCAGGGCAAAGGAGCTTGGGATAGCCTCAATCAGTGGAACTGTCAATGATGAAGATTTGCAGATTTTTGCCAATCAGATCGCTGCGTTGTTCGATGAAATGCTTCAAGTGGCCAACAGTCAGTCCACCGGCCAATTTATCTTTGCCGGGTATAAAGACAAAACGATTCCATTCACAAAAAACACAGATTATAATCCTGACGATCCTTCAACCGGCCCTTTGATGTATTATCATGGAGACAATAACATTAAAACCGTAGAAATCGCCCCTGGAAACCATATCCAGATCAGCCTGACCGGCAATGCACTTTTTTTGGGAGATGCTGACAATAATGGAGAGGTAGATCCCGGAGCTGTAAACCTTTTTTCGGTCTTAAATAATCTCGAAATTGCGGTGCGCGGCAACGATCTGGAAAATATAAGTGAAGGACTTAACCTTTTGGAAACCGGTGCCGAACAGGTGCGGCGCTTAAAAGGGCAGATGGGCAATAATGCCTGGAGAATCGATAGAGCAACAGAGCAGCTTGAGATAGCCTCCATCGAATTTAAGCAAATCATATCCCGATATGAAGATGCCGACATAATTGATGTGTATTCAAGGCTGGTTCAGCAGGAAACTGCTTTCGAAGCGGCTTTAAACGTCACAGCCAAGGTGGCGAGGTTGTCTATTCTTAATTTTATGTAATCGTTGACAATCAATTCAAAAAAAATCGCCAGGGAGGGCGGGATGCTGGTATTGACAAGAAAAAGCGGTGAGGGCATTGTCATTGGTGATAATATCAGGATCACCATTTTGGAAAACAAAGAGGGAAGAATTCGTATCGGTATTGAAGCTCCTCGTGAAAAAAAAATTTTTCGTCAAGAAATTTATGACCGGATATGCCAGGAAAACAAGGAGGCAAGTCAGTGGGATTTAAAGAGGCTCGATGCCATCGCTTCGATTCTTCCCGGGAAAAAAAACCCGAAATGAAAACCCTTCAGACCCGATTTGGTGAAATTAGCTATGACCCGAAAAAAGTGGTACACTTTCCGGAAGGACTAATCGGTTTTGAACAGCTCAGAGATTTTATCGTTATGCCGACAAAAAATGATGACGTTCTCTTTTGTTTCCAAAGTGTCGAAGAACCCCATGTGGCATTCCTGCTTATTAATCCAGCTCTTTTTTTTCCAGATTACCGTGTCGATGTAAGAACGGATATAAGAGAAAAATTGGGGATCGGAATAAAAGACCCCCATTTTATCCTTTCCACTATCACTTTCTACCAGGATAACAATGTCACCCTAAATCTTCTGGCCCCGGTCATTTACGCTCCCAAAACAGATCGGGCGGTGCAAATTGTCTCGGAAAACAGTGGTTACCAAAATAAAACTCCCTTGCCCAATACAACCAAATGAATCTATCCTTATTTTTTTTTTCAAAACACTGGATAATAACAACTTTTTTGTTGATAAAGTTTCTTGTTTTTTTTTCGCCTCTAAGTAATTATCAGGCACTTGCAATGACCAACGGCTTGCTGTTTGTCTATCCTGAGCCAATGGATTCCATTGTGGAAATATTGGAAATTGATCACGATTATTATCCCGGTATGGCCATAGAACCCGGAGCCTATCTGATTCAAGTCAACAAATACGGGTACGAAAAATATCAGAAGCGAATCTATATCGAAGCAGGAGAAATGTTTGATCTTTTTGTGGAATTGAGAAAAAGCAAGCAGTGGACAGATCCTGAGACGGGCATTGAATTGGTTTGGATTCCGGAAGGATGCTTTATGATGGGTTGCGGCAAGTGGGCTAAAGAATGCCAAGCTGATGAAATTCCCGCTCATGAAGTTTGTGTCGATGGTTTTTGGATGGGCAAATACGAGATCACCCAGGGAGTTTGGGAAAAAATCATGGGAGAAAATCCCTCCCGCTTTAAAAAAGGGGATAATTATCCCGTTGAGCATGTGAGCTGGAACAAAGCCACAGAATTTGCTTCAAAATTAAATATCGCTGGTGGATATATCGCACGTCTGCCAACCGAAGCTGAATGGGAGTATGCCGCCAGAGGTGGTGGCAAGAAAGAAATTTATGCCGGAGGCAATGAAATATCAAACCTTGGCTGGTATCAAGCCAATAGTCAGAATGCCACACATCCCGTGGGAGAAAAAAAAGCAAATTCTTTTGGGCTCCATGACATGAGCGGCAATGTTTGGGAATGGTGTCAGGATATTTACCTAAAAGACGCTTATAATCAAGGTCTTGAAAAGCAACCTTCTCGAAGAAGTCAACAGATGTTTCGCGTCCGCAGGGGAGGCGGTTGGGACTCTGAAAAACACCATCTTCGTGCTTTGTTTCGGGGGCGTTATCCCTCCGACTTACAACTCGAAAGCAACGGCCTTCGTATTGTTGTTGAACCAGACTGAACATCCCTTAGGTTAATGCCTATGTACCCCACTCCCCTCCCACGCGGGAGGGGAGTTTTCGTTCGGGGTGTTTATAATGATTAATTAAAACGATAAATTTTTATTATTTGTACTCGGTAGGAAATCGGGAACGATGCCACTCGTGCCATCCCCCTTTTAAAGCGTAAACATTTTCGAAACCTTTCTCTTTCATTTGCGCTGCCGTCCAGGCAGAGGTACCTTCGCCTGGTCAGGCGCAATACAGAATGTAAGTTTTTTCCGGATCATATTTTTGAGCCCATGTTTCCACATTTCTATAATCTTCGTAAACCGCACCGCTGATTTTCACCTGGCTTGCCCTCCAGTCGCTGCCGGACCTCACATCCAGAAAAACCACGTCTGGATTATCCAACATCTCTCTGGCCTCTTCCTTGGAGATGCGTGGGATTTCATTGGCCAGTGCGGCGTAGTTTGTGGTAATCAAAACCGCCACAACAAAAGCTGTTAAAGTTATCAACGTTTTCATTCTCGTAATAGCCATCTCATTTTCCTTTCTTTTTAATAAAAAAGATTATGCACCTGTCTGAAAATCATGAAATTTTTAACCAACAGGTGCGCCACCATTGTTTCTGCCCAAAATCAAGATAAAACCCGAAAATATGATAAAGCCGGCAATAAATAGACTTACCAACAGTAAATCCGGGTCCGTGACAATAAGAACAGCAACTGCCCCCAAATAAATCGCGGCAGATAAAAATGCGTAATGCCGCGATTGTTGAAAAGCAAACACATTAAAGGCTGCGTATGAAACAAGCCAAACATAAAAGGCACTGTATGCAATTGTCCATGTTATTTCCTTTCCGGCCATTCCTGAAAGTAACATGCTCAGTATTGCGATAAACAAAATCATCATTGAAAACTTTTCTACAAGTTTAGGATTTTTTAGTATGGGAAAGATTTGTCGAGACCTGGCCATCTTGGCCAGCGCTGCGCTACCCCCCGCCATAAGCAGGTTAACCGAAGCAAAGCTGCCGGCGAGAATAGCCGCGCCCATGATCTTTTGACCCATTTCCCCTGAAATGGCCTGGGCTACAACGAAATGAGGGACTGTGCTGTCAGCCAGACGTTCCATAGAGACAAAATGGAGCGCGAATTTTCCCCAGGATATAAAAATGACGAGAGAAACAACAAATGCACATACGATGTTAAACAAAGAAACCGGTCGCTGTTGATGAATCGTATTATGGTAAACAGCCAGTTCGCCGGCCATAAAAAGCCAAAAACCCAAGATCAGATGCCTCCAGTGCAAAGGCTCAGATTGCATGGTATTTTGAGCTTCGACAATCGTTTTTTCCCAGTTCACAAGCCCGGAAATAAGCAAAAATAAAATTGATCCCAAAAAAATAAAAACAGAAATGCCCTGAAGGCATCGGGATAATGAAGGTCTCATTATGTTGATGCCAACGATGAATACAAGAAAGCATACGGAGAAAAACAGGTTTGGAAACCAATACAGAAATATCTCATTAAAAACAAAACCGGCTTTGGCTAAGATCAGCGTGGATACGGCAATGCAAAAAGGGACCAATGAGGAAAGTTGCAAAAGTGATATGATCCATCGGCGGAGG
>SKZT01000118.1 GCA_007127235.1 Desulfobacteraceae bacterium | reverse complement strand
CTATTTACCTTGTTTTTGAAATTCAGTCTTTTGTCGGTGTGGATTTATCTGCACAATGTAAACCTGTTTCTGTTTCGCACATCTGTTTTTCGGGTGTACCGGCTTGGAGCCGGTTATGCGAAAGTACAACTTTCGCACTCCGGTCTTACCGATTTTTTATTTTATTTCATATATTCAGGTTACAATTATTTGGTTATGCCATAACTTGACACTGTTACCAATCGGGTGCAATATGTTCTCTATGTGGGTTTTTAAGGGAGCTGAAATGAAATAACGCCGCGCCCCTGATATGATACCTAATAAAGAAAAGGCATTCCAATCGCATGAAAGAATTTTTTAAAGTTACTCCGCTGGATCAGGTATTGACCTATGTTGATATTTTTCAGCCTGTTGATGTGGAAGAAGTCTCCATATTTGATACTGCGGGTCGAATACTTGCCGAAAACATTACGGCCAATGAGAACATTCCCAATTTCACCCGCTCAATCATGGATGGGTATGCTATCAAAGCATCTTCGAGTTTCGGAGCCTCTGATGCCAACCCGGCATATCTCACAATCAAAGGTGCTGTTGACATGGGCGAAAAAACTGATTTTTCCATTGGTCCGGGTGAGGCAGCCAAAATTGCTACAGGGGGAATGGTTCCTGATGGTGCGGATTCCGTGGTGATGTTGGAGCATGCGGATTTGTTGGATGATTTTACCATCGAGGTTTACAAAAGCGTGGCACCGGGGCAAAATGTAATCATGGAGGGGGAGGACATTCAAAAGCTTCAGAAGGTTTTATTTTCAGGACAAAAAATTCGCCCTCAGGAAACCGGGCTTTTGGCCGCTTTAGGTCATCAGAGGGTCAAGGTATTCAAAAAACCGTCGGTGGCCATCATTTCTACCGGTGATGAGATTGTGGGCATTGATAAGGTTCCCGTTGCAGGGCGGGTTCGCGATATCAATTCCTATACACTTTATGGTCAGATATTGGAAGCCGGGGGTATTCCAACGTCTTATGGAATTGTACGCGATGATTACCAATCGCTGTTTGAAGTGTGCAAAAAAGCACTTGATGAAACGGATATGGTATTGATATCGGGGGGAAGTTCTGTCGGGGTGAGAGATTTTACCATCGAAGTGCTCTCCAATATGCCGGACTCTGAGATTCTTGTTCACGGCATTACCATAAGTCCCGGCAAACCAACCATTTTGGCCAGGTCGTCCGGGAAACCCTTCTGGGGGCTTCCGGGTCATGTGGTTTCTGCCATGGTTGTATTTGCCATAGTGACACGCCCTTTCCTGGAAAAGCTGGCGGGTGTTTCCTATTCATCTCACCATCGGTTTTTCCACAAAGCCATAATGACCCGGAATATCGAGTCCGCTCAGGGGCGAGCCGAATATGTCCGGGTTCGCCTCAAGGAAAAAGAAGGCATTCTATGGGCTGAACCTATCCTGGGAAAATCAGGCCTGATTCGAACGATGGTGGATGCCGACGGTCTTGTCGCCATCGACATGAACACCGAGGGACTGGAAAAGGGGCAGGAGGTTGAAGTAATCCCGATATAAAAAGTCAGAGTGACTCAAAAATATTTAAGTGGAAAAAAAGGACAAATATGAGGACAAAGCGAAATGTATATTTGAAAATGAAAACTCTTCAAGAGGCCCGGAAAATTCTTTCAGATCGTTTTGATCATTTGGGAATGCTCTCAGGTGAGCCCGTGGCGGTTCCTGATGCGGTGGGAAGAGTTTTGGCCGAACCGGTTTTTGCGAAATTGTCTTCGCCTAATTTTCATGCGGCCGCCATGGATGGCATTGCGGTCAAGGCTGAAAACACGTTCGGGGCCAGTGAAACCAGTCCCAAAACCCTCACAAAAGATAAAGATGCCTTTTTTGTCAATACCGGCCATGTACTTCCTGAAGGCACCAATGCGGTTATCATGATTGAAAAGGTCAATATGCTGGATGATCGTCAGTTGGAGATCGAATCGCCTGCATTTCCATGGCAGCATGTTAGAAAATTGGGGGAAGATATTGTCGCCACTGAGCTTTTATTTTCACAGAACCATTTGATTACCCCTTATTGTGTTGGGGCCTTGCTTTCAGGCGGTGTGTTTGAAGTGAACGTAAGGAAAAAACCCGCCGTTTTGATCATCCCCACAGGTTCCGAGCTTGTAGACTGGCGCAAGACGGGCTTGAGAGACTTTAAGCCCGGTCAGGTGCTTGAAACCAATTCTTTTGTACTGGGAAAACTTGTGGAAGCCTCCGGTGGTCGCTATGAGCGCAGTGAAATGGTTGTGGATGACCCCGACAAAATTGCGGATATGGTTGATGGGGCAATAAACGACGGTTTTCATGTGGTGCTGACCGTTGGGGGATCTTCGGCCGGATCGGAAGATTATGCCAAAACCGTTATATCTGAAATGGGTGAAGTCCTTGTTCACGGCGTGACCATTATGCCGGGAAAACCCCTGCTCATGGGTATTGTCAGGCAAAAGCCGGTTTTTGGCATTCCGGGTTATCCGGTTTCCGCCATTATAGCCTTTGAGCAATTTGTACGGCCACTCATCTGTCAAATGCTTGGGCAGCCTGAACCCAAACGACCGCTTATTGAGGTTCATCCCACCAAAAAGATTGCCTCAAAGCTCGGGGTGGAAGAATTCTTACGGGTAAAGCTGGGACGGGTAGAAAATCGCATTGTTGCAACTCCTCTTCCAAGGGCCGCCGGTATGATTACTTCCATAACAGAGGCCGATGGAATTATTCGGGTACCCAATTACAGCGAAGGTATAAAGGACAATGAACCTGCCCAGGCAGAACTGCTAAAACCCCTTTCCCTCATTGAAAACACAATTGTCATTGTGGGAAGCCACGATAATTGCCTCGATGTTCTTGCGGATCAACTCAAAGCAAGATACAGTCATATCAGCCTTTCCTCCAGCCATGTGGGCAGCATGGGCGGGCTGATGGCAATCAAAAGAGGGGTGTGTCACCTGGCAGGGTCCCATCTTTTGGACACCGTGGACGGTTCTTACAACAAATCCTACATTAAAAGATATTTACCCGGGGTTTCTGTAAAACTGGTCAATCTGGTTATGCGCGACCAGGGGCTTATCGTACTTTCCGGCAATCCTAAAAATATAAAGGGCATTGAGGACCTTGCACGTGACGACATTACTTTTATCAACCGGCAGGGTGGCTCAGGAACGAGGATTCTTTTGGATTACCGTCTCAAACAACTGGATATTGACCCTGCCCAAATCAAGGGATATGATGTGGATGAATTTACCCACATGTCCGTTGCTGCAGGGATATTGAGTGGAAGAGCCGATGTGGGACTCGGTATTTATGCAGCAGCCAAAGCCCTGGGGCTTGATTTTGTTCCTGTGGTGACAGAACAATATGATCTGATTATTCCCGAAACCCATTTTGAATCCGAAAACATTCAAATTCTTCTGGATACCATCAGAACTCCGGAATTTAAAAAGCAGGTGGAATCCCTCGGAGGATATTCCACACAAAAAACAGGAGAAATTATCTGATTGAGTTCAGGCGTTTTTCACTCAGACTCAAAGTGGGGTGTTGAAAATTTTCACAAGATTGGCCTGAAAAATCCTCTGAGTTTTGTTCTGTTGCAGAGCCCATAGAAATAAGGTTTCAGGTTTCAGGT
>SKZT01000070.1 GCA_007127235.1 Desulfobacteraceae bacterium | reverse complement strand
GCACTTTCCTCACCCCCGAATCCGTAGGAGCCATTCAGAAGACCCTCCACAAACCATTTAAATCCTACCGGTACCTCTTCAAGGCGGCGTCCCAGATGTTTGGCCACTCTGTCGATCATGGAACTGGACACAAGGGTCTTGCCCACCCCTGTCTGCCTGCTCCAGCCAGGACGATTCCGAAAAAGGTACCAGACGGCAACTGACAGATAGTGATTGGGGTTGAGCAATCCTCCTGACCCGGTAACAATCCCGTGCCTGTCATTGTCCGGATCGTTGCCGAAGGCCACGTCAAATCTGTCCTTAAGAGCAATCAATCCGGCCATGGCATAAGGGGATGAACAATCCATCCGGATCTTTCCATCTTTATCCAGGGTCATGAAAGAAAAGGTGGGATCCACTTTTTTATTGACCACCTCGATATTGAGGCCATAGCTTTCGGCAATACGGTCCCAGTAATTCACTCCGGAGCCCCCCATGGGATCAACCCCGATGCTGAGACCTGCTCCGGCAATGTCTTCCATCCTGAGAATGTTTTTCAAATCACTCACATAGGGACCGACAAGATCGCACCGGGAAATGTTTTCTGCATTCAAAGCCTTTTCAAACAAAACCCGGCGGACATCCTTGAGTTTTCTGACAATTATCTCATTGGCTCTTTCCTGGATGAATTCAGTAATATCATTTGCCGCAGGACCGCCATCCGGAGGATTGTATTTAAAACCTCCGTCCTGAGGCGGATTATGCGATGGCGTGACCACCACGCCATCGGCCAGAGTTTTTCCGGCCCGGTTATGGGTCAGGATGGCATGAGAGATGACCGGCGTCGGTGTGTATCCGAACCCATCCTGGATAACCACCCTTATTCCGTTGGCCACAAAAACCTCCAAAGCGGTCATGAAAGCCGGCTCTGAAAGGGCGTGAGTGTCCATCCCCATATAAAGCGGGCCCTCGATTTTCCGTGAGGCCCTGTATTCGCAGATTGCCTGACTGGCGGCAAGAATATGGTCCTCATTGAAACTGCGGGAAAAAGCACTGCCCCTGTGGCCTGAGGTACCAAAGGAAATTTTTTCAGCAGGTATGTTTCCATCCGGTTTTAACGTGTAATAAGAAGATACCAATCGGGGTATATTGATCAACAACTCTCTGGGAACCGGCTTACCAGCCAGTGGATGCATTGTCATTTTGTCTGCCTTTCTTTTACTCGATGATCAGTTTTTTTTTGTCATTCCCGCGAAAGCGGGAATCCAGTGCTTTTTTTGGCACTCCGATAGATAGCGCTGAAAAGCTTCACTTCGTGCCGGGCCTACGCCGGAATCACCCTGAGGAACTTTCCCCATATGAATCGCTCAAGATAGTTACTAATAATGCATAGGCCGAAAAAGGTATATACCTTATAGACCCCATTTTATAAAATATATTTTATGGTATATACTAAACATTGAGAATAAATCTGAGATTATAAAATCATAAATCGGACCCCAAAAAAGTAATTTTCATCATCCTACAACACCTGGATGCACAGGCCATAGACAAAGAGAGGCATCTATGCAATCGTTAATTATCGTTTCCAACCGACTGCCAATAACCGTTAAACAGACCATTGAAAAATCCTCGGGCGGTATGGTTTCCGCTCTGGAGGGACTTGGAGACAGATTCAATATTCAATGGATCGGCTGGGCCGGTGGGGTTGTGGAAGATTCTGAGAGAAAAGAGGCGATTGCCTCGGAACTCAAGGAAAGGTTCAACTTTATCCCCATTTTTTTAAGCCAGGAGAATGTGGAAACCTATTACAATGGTTTTTCAAACTCAAGCCTCTGGCCCTTGCTTCATTATATGCCCTCCAACGCCCGCTATGAAGAAAAGTGGTTTCAGAATTATAGGAAAGTTAACCGCCTCTTTGCCGAAAAAATTCTCGAGCACGCCGGCCCTGACGATATCATCTGGATTCATGACTATCACCTGATGCTTCTTCCGGCCCTCCTGCGGGATAAACGGCCGGATTTAACCATAGGCTTTTTTCTCCACACGCCTTTTCCCTCATATGAAATATTCCGGTGCCATCCCAAAAGAGAAGAACTTTTAAACGGACTTCTTGGAGCCAACCTTATCGGCTTTCATACCTTCGGTTACCTTCGGCATTTTCGAAGCACTGTGCTTCGCCTTTTGGGTATCGAATCGGAACTGGACCACATACCTCTTGAAAATCACAAGTGCGCCATGGATGTTTATCCCATAGGCATCAATACGAAAAAATTTCAAGACATCCTGGGTGCTGAGGCTTTCTCGCGGCGGCGGAAAGCACTTCGAAAAGTCTACAGGGATAAAAAAATGGTACTCAGTGTTGAAAGGCTTGATTACACCAAGGGTATTCCCCAGAGACTTGAGGCAATCGAAATGTTTTTGGAAGAAACCGGGCGCAAGGATGTGGTCTTTCTTTTCATCAGTGTGCCCTCAAGACAAAGTGTTCCCGAATACAAAGAACTTTTAGAGGAAGTTGAACTGAAGGTGAGCCAGATCAACGGGAAATACTCTTCCCTGGGGGAAGTACCAATCCATTTTCTTTTCAGGTCGGTAAATTTCGATGAACTTTGCGGTCTGTATTGTCTGGCCGATGTTGCCACAGTCACTCCCCTGATCGATGGTATGAACCTGGTGGCCAAAGAATATGTTTTTTGCCAGAAGGAAAAAGCCGGGGCCCTCATTTTGAGTGAATTTGCGGGAGCAGCACAGGAATTGGCAACCGCTTACGTGGTAAATCCCTATTACGTCAAACAAATATCCGATACATTAAAAAAAGCACTCGATGCCGGTGAAACAGAAAAGCGCGGGCGACTTGAGCCTATGAAAAAGCGTGTGGAAAAACATGATGCCGACTTCTGGGCCCAATCCTTTATCGAAGCTCTCAAAAGCTGTTGCCAGGAAGTCTCCCCGCCGGTTAACCTGAGCGGTTTGTCACCGGAAATAATGAACCAAATCCGAAGCGCCGGACGGGGAGTCTTGTTTCTGGATTACGATGGAACCCTGGCAGAGTTTGAAAAAACGCCCCAAGCCGCCCCCCCCTCCGGAGAGGTGGAACAACTGCTTTCATCCCTTTCAAACCAAAATCAATTTGATGTCTATATTGTCTCCGAGCGGAAAAAAGAAGAAATGGATAACTGGTTTTCCAATTTCGCTCTTAACCTTCTTGCAGAGCAAGGGTGCTGCTACAAGGAAAAAAATGCTGACAACTGGATTTCGATAAGACCTGAAACAGATCTGTCATGGAAAGATCACCTTCGGGATTTCCTGAAACTTTATACGGGCATGACACCAGGAAGCTTGCTGGAAGAAAAAACCACTTCACTGGTTTGGCAATACAGGAATGCCGACCCTGATTTCGGAGCCTGGAAAGCTCACCAGCTTGTATCCGAACTCCAGGAGATGCTCTCGAACCTGCCTGTGCAAATTCACCACGGGAAAAAAAGTGTCACAATAGCCTCGGTTCAAACAAGCAAAGGGGCCGCGGTGTCACATATAATGGCACTTAAGAATTATGAAAAAGCCTTGTGCGCCGGCGACGACGAAGCCGATGAGTCCATGTTCCGCCTTTCCGACCAACGAATAACCGGGATAAAAGTTGGCCCCGGAAAAGAAACCAGCGCCGACTTTCAATGCCCTTCCCCGAAAGCGCTCCGCTCCTTTTTAGAACAACTTTTGGAACAGCCCTGACAGCAGCTGATAAATTATTGTTATTTTGGTCACGCCCTTGAATGGGCCAAATTTTTACTGGTTATAACGGATTTGGGGGTGATTGGTTAAGAGAATAGATGATTGCAAACGTTCCCCCCTTTTGAAAAGGGGGGCCAGGGGGGATTTGAGGCTTTTTTAAATCCCCCCCTAAATCCCCCTTTGCCAAAGGGGGACTTGCTGCACAAAGCATCCTTTAGGGTGAACCTTATGACCAAGGGGTTATAACTAATTGTAATCACGACCAAAAGGGCTTTTCCTTCTTGCCGGTGGATTAAATATTAATGATCCCTACTGCTTAACGGATATATTCGATGAAAAGCGGATCAAGTTCGTCCCATGTCAGATACAGGCTGTATGGAATTGCTCCATGAATAAGCTCATAATAACCGATACGAAACCTTCCCGTATTTGTTCCTCCATCTATCCTGCCAACAAAATGCTTATCCTCGGTACCCTCGCCATAAACCTGCTGCTGACCAACACTTCTCGTCACCCAGCCTTTCATGTGAAGATGAATATTGACATCGCCTCTAAACCGGTAGTGGGTTTGTCCGGCATCGTTCTCGTAGCTTTCCATGGTCCCGTTGACAATATCGCCGGTATAAGTACCCTGACATCCCCATGGATCCAGATAATTTTGATGATGAATGTGATCATAGCGGCACTCCAGTGTACCGCTGAATGTGCCAGTAATGGTTTCATCGGCAAAATTCAATCGGATAGCAGCATCAATATCATGGGAATCGGCAATTGTGGCCATGGCAAGAGTGGATTGATGACTCCCGCCGCTAATCACATTTGTTCTGAAATTACTGTAATAATGACTCCCTTTGAAATTACCGGAATTTCCGCCAATAATCAGTACATCACCATTGGTTTCTTCAGGTTCAGAGGGGATGGGCTCTTGGTCAGAATATATGGGCTCCTGGTAAGCCAGACAGTTCCAGGTTTTCAAAAAAAGCAGCTTGATTTCCTGGTATTCTGCCATTCGCTGCGCCATGGACCCTTCACCGCATACTCGTGCCATCATCATGTTCCAGGCCGCTTGCCTTATCCATTCCGGGTCAGGATCAGGATAACAGGCACCCATGGATAAAATAAGATCCTTTCTGGCTGCATTGGCCCATTCCGCCACTTTCAGAAAACGGTCGCATTCGGACTTGGAACCCACAGGCATGTTTTCCAACCGCCTTTGCAAAAGCCAGTGATTTTCAATATACAAATCCTTGAAGTCTTCCAGTTCACGCTTTTTGACCGGATAAATTTCTTTTTCTGTTTTGTACCACTGGGCAAACAGGTTTTTCAGATAAGCATCCACAGCGTTTTTGTCGCTGGCCTTTCCCTGTTCCTCCAGAATATTCTGAATTTTCCGTGTCATGGCCGACCTGTATTTCACCCAGGTTTCGCTGGCTTGCTCCCAATTTCCTCCATATTCCTTATAGCTTTCATACCTGACCCGGATATCATCGTCAGCCAGAATATCCATAAGGTACTTCATGGACTCCACCTTTAATTTCGCCACCTGAACGGTTCTTGGAAAAAGGGTCTCCATGGTATCACGGCCTAAACCCTGCAAGGCTATCAGGTAATTTCTTCCCTCCACCACTTCACCGGCGGCGCTGGCAAGATTTCCAACATGATCAGGAATACTGTCTTCAAAAAAATTGTCTATAAAAATTTCATGCTCTTCAGGTGTTGCATTTTTCAAAAAGGTTTGGGCAACAAACTCCACCAGATTCCACCAATCTAATTCACCGGTTAAAACATCTCCGATTACACCCTTGGCCTCCATCAAGTTGTCTTTGACTTTATCAAGTGTTTCATTGCCCAGTTTCAATTCAGAAAATAATGTTTCAGCAATATCCAACAGCTCATCACCCAGCTGGTTTTCTCTGTGCAATCCCACGTTTAAGGTGGTCTGATCCATTACACACTGGTCTAGCTGCATCTCCAAAGTGGGAAACAACCAGTACCATGCCCCATCAATCATGCTGCGAGAATATCCGGAATTATCATGGGACTGAAGCTGAGCAGATTGACTGGGCGGTGCATATATTCCCAGAGCGATCCCATTGTTAATGTCAAACTTTTGCACGACTGTTTTTGAACAATAGTTGATCTCCAAATAATCTTGCCCCTCAAGGCCTTCCACATTAAAAATCGCCATGGGAGCACCAAAGGGCACATCGGCAAAACACAATCGGTCGCTTTCCAAGAGCACCGGACTTTGGGAAGAATCGCTAACAATACCCACCTGGGGAGTGTCAGTGTCCGGAATATAGTGCAAATATCCAGAAGGAAAAAAATCGGAAAAAATAAAATCAATCCCGTCAAAGGTAAAATCAAGATCATAGGCAACTCCGTCAATACCCACATCATAAATGGAAAATTTTGCAGGTGGTCCAAAAACATCGGCTTTGGACATCCGGAAATCCACAAAGTCATTATCATAATACCAGGCGGGATAGGGATATTGGGGCTCACCAGGCTGAAAATTCATAAAAATGAGAGGCAAGAAAGGATCAAAAAGATCAATCTGCATGTCAAACCAGTATAGCGTATCATCAATTTTCAAGTCTTCAACCCGCAAACCACCCCGCCCTGAGCGGATTGTACTGTATTTGAACCAGTCAAGTCCCATGCCGAAAGGATCATATGAGCGTTTTAATTGTGACGGTCCCATATTGAAATCAGCCGGAGGGAAAAAGTCGTTGACGGTGTGTTTCGTTACGTTAAAAGAAAAACGCCTGGATTCCTGGCCAGAACCATGGTCTGTGCCGGGAGGTGATAGAATTTGTTCCCGCTCAACAGTCGCGGTCAAGGTAAAATGGGTTCTTTGGTCATTGAGATTGAGGGTGGTAACATACCACATACCTGGTCTCAGTGGGGTGGTGGTGGAGGGTGTCAGAATAATGGTCTTATCGGATGATGGACCATCGGAAAAAATATCCGCATTGGCATTAAGCTCTGCCAGGGTATTTCCCGAGACAGGATTGCCGAATTTGAGATAGAGAATCAGGTTCCCGGTGCCGTTTCGGATGGTTACGGTAAGCTTGTCGGCATCTTGAGGAACATCAACAGCCACAGCCGCATATGTCCTGCTGTCCAGCCATGTATCAAACGGCTCCCCGCTCTCCAAAAGATTGTACGCAAAAACCGCGTTTTTCAAAAATAGCCCCACAATCAACATAACCATGCAAAATAGCGAAAGCTTTTTCATATACACCTTCCTTTTTTGGGTTTTATTAAAAAAACATCAGTCCCTACAATCTCGGATTTTCGTTTTTTCCATGTTGACATTAAATATAAAATGTTTGCTGATAATCAAACATCGCCGTTAAAGATCAAAGCCCTTGTTCCCATTCTCTTTGTCGTTGACCGTGTGAAGTACAAATAAAAAGTTAATTCGATAATTTGAAACTATCTAACTATACACCTGTCTATGTTTTCTCCAAAGCCTTTCGCACCTTGATAGAAATATCCCTTTTTGAAAATGGTTTTCATCTTCTACCATAAGTATTGTTTCACCATGTCCCTTGGTTATTTCAACTGCATTTTCTGTTTGAATTTCTCTGTCTTCAACCAAATGACGCGGCAGATAAATCCTAAAGGTTGTTCCTTCACCAGTTTCGCTGTAAACATTGATAAAACCGTTGTTTTGTTTGACTATGCCATAGACCGTTGCAAGACCCATGCCTGTTCCAATCCCGACGGGCTTGGTAGTAAAAAAGGGTTCGAAAATATTATCAAGGGTCTCTTTATTCATACCCTCGCCGTTATCACTGACGGCCAGCATGACATATTTCCCTGGCAAAAATCCTGAATTTTTGGAGCAATATTCTTCATCCATAGTTACATTTTCAGTCTCTATGATGATTTTGCCCATTTTTGTGATAGCATCTCGGGCATTTACACATAGATTAACCAGGATTTGATCAATTTGAGCAGGGTCTATTTTAACCGGCCATTTGTTTACACCAGGCATCCAGACAAGTTCAATGTCTTCACCGATCAATCGTCGAATCATTTTAAGCATACTTTCCACAATTTCATTCAGGTCACAAACTTTAGGAATGATAGTCTGTTTTCTTGCAAAGGCCAGCAGTTGTCCGACTATATTTGTAGATTTTTGACCGGCAGCAATAATTTCCTCAACAAACTTATAGATTGGATCAGAGTCTCTGATTGTTTCTTGAACAAGCTCAGCATAGCCCAGGATAACCAGCATTTTATTATTGATATCATGAGCCACACCCCCTGCCAGTCGTCCGACTGATTCCATTTTTTGAGCTTGGAGAAGCTGCCTTTCCAATACTTTATGTTCGTTGATATCTTGAAATGATCCCTGAACTTTTATAATCTTCCCATTATCATCTCTGACTTCTTCTCCGGTAGTTCTCACCCAAACAGGCTTTCCTTTGGCAGTTATAATTTCCATTTCCTTATCATAAGGGATTGCTTTTTTAGCACAATCTTTGAAAACTTTTGTCATTTCATCTCGGAATTCAGGTGCGTAAAAAAGGATTGCTTCATCTAACGAAGGTGAATACCACCGAGGCATTTCATGAATATTTGCAACTTCGTCGGACCACAATACCCTTTTTTTATTAATATCTACACTCCAACCACCAAACTTTGCTGTTTTTTCCGCAATCCGGAGAAGTTTATAGTTGGATTTTAGCGCCTCTTCAGCCTGTTTACGTTCTGTAACATCCCAAACTGTAGATATCATCAAGTTTTTGTCTGAGTCAGCTCTATATGCTCATGGTGAGGATTATTTTTTTCGCGGCGGGCGAAAAAATTTCCAAGTGAGTGGGTCAAATAACAGGAGAAACTTTTAGGTCAGCATTTTACATGTCACTTTTGACCCCAGGGCGATTTATCTGCGTGATGGTGTCTTTTTAATCCTTTTCCAACGGCAGAAAAATTTTGGTTTCCGGATTAAGTTATGGCAGGAGGGTATCTATTTGTATGTCTATGACCATGGAAGATACGGCAAATTACAATGAAAAAATCAGTTAGCCATGTAAATGCCTCGGTCTATCCTTTTAACCCTTCCAAGCTTGTTTAGGCGAAATAAAATATTTCGAATTTTCTTTTCGTTAAAACCTGTTTTATCTTGGACTTCTGCAAATCCAACGCCCTTATCACCCGCTTCCCTGATAACTTCCAGAACTTCATCCGATGCACTCATTTTGGGCGAACCTGACCCTCTCGTTTTGGCTGCTGTGCCAGATTTACTCACCATGGTTTCCAAGCGATCCAGCTTGGTCATAAGTTTTTCCATATCTTTCTGGGTAGGGATTTTATATTGTTTCATAAAAAACCTCACCATGGCATCGAAGCTGGCTGATTTTTTTGTCACGATCTATTCCACCTCATAATTGAAAGTGTAGACTTTTTTGATGGTCTCTTGAACTTTCCATGTGCATTTCATTCCTTTAGGAAAAGATACCAACATGTTTCCGGTAATATGAACTTCTTCATCTCCTGAAGTGACAATAACATCACCTTCAAAAACATAGGCCGTTTCCTGCTCGGTATATTCCCAGTCAAATGTGTCAGGTTCACACTCCCATCTATCCCAGGAGCCTATTCCGAGCTGTTTTGCTTCATCTAATGACATTTTCTTAATTTTAATTTGTGACATTTTACTTAACCCCTTTTTGATAAATTTTTGATGCCTATTGCTTTAAACACGGCCCTAAATCATATGAACTGTCACAGAACACATGCGGAGAAATGTCTCTTTTAAAACATCAACCCCGATTATTCCAAAGGTTCGTAACAGTTGTTTATATCTTATAATTTGCTCCTTTATTTAAGTCAATTATAATATATCCCATAATCATGATATTTTTCTCTCATCCTTTCCCGAGCATTATCAATAAATAGTGCCTGTCCGGAAACGCCTATACTCCCTCTCCCTTTGGGGGAGGGCCGGGGTGGGGGTGAATGGTATCAGGAGGTTGTCTTTCCCTCCCAGAGGGAGAGGATTTTCCGGACAGGCACTAATTTAAGCCTTATTGCTATTCTCCCTTTTTCTTTACAAGGAAAATTGCTTTTATACAATCTATGGTTCCACGAAGATGGGAATAAGCACCCTTTACCAGATATTTATTCAAACCCATAAACTTGAAATTTCAACGATGATATTGTTGACACGATCAATGGTTTACCATAAAAATGTCTCCATAATGATAAGGAAGCCATTGGTGAAAATAAATGTGTAGTAAGGGTTGCGAAAACAATTTTAAAAGTTTTTTTTAAAATGCTGCAAATGCCACGTGGAGCCGTATTTTTCATGTGGCTGAAGGAAAGAAATGATAAATAAATGAACGGTACCAATCGTGCTGATGTAAAACGAGGCATAAAAGTTTTGATCGTCTTAAAAAAAGACCAGAAAACGAACAAACTAACTGAGGGAATCGTAAAAGATATTTTAACAAAATCGCCAACCCACCATCATGGGATAAAAGTCCGTTTAGAAAGTGGAGAAATTGGGAGGGTGAAAGAAATATTAGGCTAAAATTTGATATATGGCGACATTGTTGGTGGTCAATGTTTTATGCTATCAATACTCAACTTGAAAAGGTTCAATATTTAGCTTAAGGAAAAAGGGTTACAAATGCCTGATATCGACCTCTCCGGAAAAGTAGCCGTGATCACAGGTGCAAGCAGCGGTATCGGTGTTGCTGTCGCCAGGGAACTGCATTCGCTGGGAATGCATCTGCTGTTAAATGCCCGCCGGGAAAAACTCCTTAAAAAAGTTGCCGACCAATTAAATGCCGAAATCATAGCCGGTGACATTTCATCTCCAAACATGCCAGAAAAATTGCTTAAAATGGCTCTGGATGTTTATGGAAAGTGCGATGTGGTTTTAAACAATGCCGGAATTATTGAAACCGGAGACATCAAAACAATAGATATTGACAAGGTTTGTGAAATGATTCGCATTAATGTGGAAGCAGCCTTTCGGGTGGACTATACCTTTGTACGCCATTTTCTGGGTCAGGGGCATGGATATCTTATAAACACTTCTAGTGTCTTGGGCACAAAAGTGCGCATGTCTGCCGGGGCTTATTGCGGAACCAAATATGCCATTGAGGCTCTGTCAGAAGCTCTTCGAATGGAATTGGCCGGAACCGCGATCGGTATAACCTGCCTTGAACCCGGCCTGGCCATGACTGATTTACACCGGGACCTGGCGGAACATCCCAGCAAACAAATGCACATAAAACATCCCTTGCAACCGGAAGATATCGCCCGATGCGTTCGCTTTGCGCTTACCCAACCAGAATATGTGCGTATCCCTAAAATCATGGTTTTGCCAGGGGAGCATCAAATATGATGAAAAACAGGTGATGTAAGGTGACCGAATCAATATTATTTCCCCGGTATTTTCTTGACTTTATCTGCAAACAGCCTATAATAGGTTCAACTCAATAAGGGTTTGTCTGTTTCAGACAAGCTGGTTTCTCTGAAAGGTAATACCATTTGTCAAAGTGGCATCCTCCAGTTGGGGACCTGAGAATTTATTTAAGAAAGGAGAGTGCTATTATGACAAAAGGAAGCGTAAAATGGTTTAATGCCAATAAAGGCTATGGCTTCATTGAGCAGGAAAATGGTCCGGATGTATTTGTCCACCATTCAGGAATCAATGCAAGCGGATTTAAATCACTTGATGAAGGCGACCGCGTCACATTTGATATTACCGAGGGTCAAAAAGGACCTGCGGCTATCAATGTAACTGTGGAATAGCCGAAATATCCGGATAGTTAAAAGCGTTCCATTGCACAATGGAGCGCTTTTTTATTTTTGCGGACCTATTTAATTCCCGATTTTGAAACGTTTTTTTTGATTTTTGCCCGCAGGTTATTTATCCTTTTCTGAAATATTTGCCTGTCGAAACCTTCTTCAATATTATTTTTTCTTCCCGTTCTTTGCTTTAACAGCTCCTTTTCGGACCCTCTGCTGTGTCAGCCCGGCATCCCCCTCATTTTTTATCAAGTTTTCCTGTTTCTCATTGGACCCACCCTTGCCCTGATGTGCCTTAACTTGTTCCATGGGTACCGGAGCCCATATCACTTTTCGCCGAAATGCTTTGGTAACCACCAGTACCTCTTCTACATCCTTGTAATCATCAAGATTCATCCCATCGTTATTCTTAGGGTCAAAATTATCCAGACGACGGAGTGATCCGTCAGTGCATACTGCTATATACATCGTTTTTATCCTCCTTGGGTTTTCCCATATGATTTCTTTTATCGAGAAAAACGGAGAAGTTTGAAGTTCATTCCGTTGTTCCCTTTTAAGTTGTGCACATGTGGCATACTCAGGGCACAAAGGGCATTTTAAATAAGCCCTGTACTGCTCGAAGATGGTGCATCGGATGGTTTTGTTTCTTAAGGCACGTAGTGTTTCATTTTCGGGGTGAATATTCTCTTCCCGCCGAAAATCTATTGGATCTTCCAGTTTATCAAGGGTTGACGAACCGGTTTCATTTTCCGCGATAGTCGGTACAAGCTGGCGCCCTTGAGTTTTATTAAGGTCCATAAAGTTTATTTCCTAAAACCAATAAAACTATCCCTTGGTGACTGATGGCACAAAAGATTGGATGCCACTCCACATTTCAGCCCCCGTTTTTTTAAAGCGGCCTAAATCATGGCATAATGGATTGTAAAAAACAAGGAGCCGGCATTAATAGATTTTAAAAGATGTCTTATCCCTGAAACATGCTGATGGATAAAAACTTGAGGGGGAGAGAGATTAGGATATTCTCATCAAAAAAGATTAGCCCCCTGGGGTGGCGTTCCGAGGGGGCTTAGCGAAAGGAAAGGACTGTGCGGTAGCTCACCGCAACATTAAGATATTAATCTTATCGGCAGGTCCGCCGAAAAACTTAAGAAAAAAATACCGAGCTTGGTAAAAAAGTTTCATAGACGGTTATCGGTTTGATAAAGCATGGGAAAAAGCTTGCAAAGATGCAAAGGTTGGCCTAAAATGCTTCCACGATTTTAGAAGGACGGCGGTTAGAAATATGGTACGTTCGGGAGTTCCCGAGCGAATAGCAATGATGATTGCAGACCATAAAACCAGGTCCGTGTTTGATCTTTATAACATTGTAAATGACACTGACCTTAAGGTTTGCTACTGAAAAACAGGAAAATTGTTTGAGTGTAACCTGTTTGTGTGAAATCCGATTTTTCTGTAGATGCGAATTCATTCGCATTTAAAATCCGGCACGGATTTAAAGAAAATTCATTAGAGTCCTCCAGCAACTTTTTCCCTGTGGAAACGGGCATAGGATCTATAATGGACAACGGGGTTCAAATTGTGCGAATGAATTCGCACCTACAATTGAGCACAAGTCTTTTTACACAAACAGGTTACACTCAAATTATTTGAAAATCGCTAACGGGCACAATTCATCAAATTGATGAAAAAAAGCATGCCCAAAACAAGCCATAACATGCTGTATTAATTATAAAAGCCCCCGTAGCTCAGTGGATAGAGCAATGGATTCCTAATCCATG
>SKZT01000115.1 GCA_007127235.1 Desulfobacteraceae bacterium | reverse complement strand
GCAAGGCCGTTCCGCACAGCAGGGTTCAGCTGATGAGGACGTTGTTGATGCTGATTTTGAAGAAGTTAAAGAAGACAAAAAGTAATCATTTTTATTTGGAACCAGAATCCCGTAATGCAAGAGTGCATTACGGGATTTTTTTATCGGTGTTGTACAAATTGGCTCCCAATGAATTATTTATTGCCACCTGCCTTAAATTTGGGGTGATGAGAATTGTCACAAAATTGGCCTGAAAAATCCTCTGAGTTTTGTTCTGCTGCATAGTTATTAGATATTAGGTGTCAGGTGTCAGGTGTCAGGTGTCAGGTGTCAGGTGTCAGGTGTCAGGTGCCAGGTATCTCCAATTTGTATTTCCCATATCCTGACACCTGACACCTGAAACCAAATTTTCTGGTACCTGATATGCGGAACAGGTTCGAGATGATGAAACCGATCCCAAAACCGGGTATTTTTCATCACACCACCTTAAATCCAGCTTGACCATTTTTTCAGGCTTTGATACTTTCTGCAAAATCTATTAAAAAAATCGAACACAATATAAAAAAATCTAACACGATAAATAATTGCTTTATGCTGATTACCGAAATTCTTGAAAGAAACGCCGGAATATATACCGGTGAGACCGCACTCATTGAACGGGAGCCTGCAAAGAATATACGAAGGCGAATTACCTGGATGCAATTTGATGCTCAGGCCAATTGTGTTGCTCAGGCGTTGATTGCAGTTGGCATTAAAAAAGGCGATAAGGTCATTCAATTGATGATGAACTGCCTTGAGTGGCTTCCGGTTTACTTTGGTATTCTGAAAACCGGCGCCATAGTGGTTCCTTTAAACTTCAGATTTCAGGCAAAAGATATACGGTACTGTTCTGAGATTTCCGAGGCCAAAGCGTTTATTTTCGGTCCTGAATTTATCGACCGAATCGGCAAAATCAAAAACCAGTTGGAAAGAACCGTTAAAACATATATTTTTGCCGGTCCTGAAAATTTGAGACCCTATTATGCAGAATCTCTGAATAATATTCTGGAATCCGGTGATTGTGAAAAACCGAGAGTCACTTTAAGTTTGCTGGATGATGCCGGTTTGTACTTTACTTCCGGGACCACAGGAAAACCCAAAGCAGTTTTGCTGACCCATCGTAACCTGGAATTTTCATGTTATGTGGAAAATCATCACCATCATCAAACCCATGAAGACAATTTTTTATGTATTCCTCCTCTTTACCATACCGGCGCGAAAATGCACTGGTTCGGCAATTTTATTGTTGGAGCCAGATCCGTTCTTTTAAAAGGTGTTAGTCCCCGGTGGATTCTTAAAACTGTTTCTGAGGAAAAGGTGAGCATTGTATGGCTCCTGGTTCCATGGGCTCACGATATTTTGATCGCACTTGAAAATGGGGATGTCAACCTGAATGACTATCATCTTCAACAATGGAGGTTGATGCATATCGGCGCCCAGCCGGTGCCTCCGGCGCTTATCAAAAAATGGAAACAATTTTTCCCTCATCACAGCTATGATACCAATTACGGTCTGACCGAATCTACCGGACCCGGTTGTGTTCATCTGGGACTGAACAATTTCGACAAAGTCGGTTCTATCGGAAAACCCGGCTTTGACTGGGAGTACCGTATCATTGACGAAAATCTCACAGAGCTGACCAATGGTGGTCCCGGCGAGCTTGCAGTCAGAGGGCCCGGCGTGATGAAAGAGTATTATAAAAATCCCGAAGCAACATCTGCCGCCATTGTTGACGGATGGCTTCTTACCGGTGATATTGCCAGAGTTGATGAAGAAGGCTTCATTTGGTTGGTGGACCGGAAAAAAGATGTCATTATCAGCGGAGGAGAAAATCTTTTTCCCGTGCAAATTGAAAGCTTTTTAATGGAGCATGAATGCATTCAGGATGTCGGTGTGATTGGAATTGCCGATGATCGCCTGGGAGAAATCGTGGCTGCAGTTATCAAAGTCAAAGCGGGAAAAAGTATCACCGAAAGCGACCTTATCGAATTTTCACAAAAATTGCCAAGGTATCAGCGTCCCAGACGATTTTTTTTCGATGATATTCCCAGAAATCCAACAGGCAAAATCGAAAAAACCAAGCTAAGAAAAAAGTATGGAGGGCGATCTGAATCCATTCAATTTTGACGGGTTGAAAATTACAGGGAAACCATGACTAATGAAGAACATTTAGCGGAGATAACTGCTCAAAACAGCTTGATTCATGTTAAGCAGTTTATTGCCAGAATGCCCAATCTTCCCGCCACCGTAATGAAGGTGCTGGAAATCTGTAATGATTCCTCTTCATCCCCCAATGAACTCAAAAAAGTCATCGAATTGGATCCTGTGCTTACCGGCAAGGTTCTCAAACTGATAAATTCAGCCTATTACAGTTTTCCAGTTAAAAATATTTCGCTGACCCGGGCCATTATTATGTTAGGTCTTAACACCGTTAAAAACCTGGCACTGGCAACTTCGCTGCTCACTGTGTTTAAATCGAACAGTGCGCTTCGGGGCGGGACTGTGGATATGTTCTGGGAGCATTCGCTCCGGGTGGGAGTTACAGCAAAAATTATTGCCCAAACACTCCAGATACCGGTTGGTGAGCAGGAGGAGTATTTTTTGGCCGGATTGCTGCACGATCTTGGCAAATTGCCTCTGATGGCATGTTTTGAAAAAGTTTATATTCAGATCATCCATGATGCTGCTCAGCAAAAGGTTTCCTCCTGTGAGGCTGAAAAATGCTTTCTGAAATTGGACCATTGCCAGGTCAATTGGTTTATCGCAGAAAAATGGAATCTGGGGCCATCCTTCAGCAATGTATTAGTATATCACCATGCACCATTCAAATATCCGCTGGTATCCCATGGTTTGCTCCACACGGTAAGTTTAGCAAACCAACTTATTCACCATTTTCAGGTTAACGATGATAAAGTTGATCCTTATGAACTTGAACAGACGAAATTTTTTAAGCAAAACAGACAAATTGATGTTGAAAAGCTGCTTTCTTTACAACCGGAAATTGAAGAACAAATTGAGGGGGCGCGGGTTTTTTTAAAAATTAGCGGAAAAGGATGATGTTATGTATGTCAAGTTTTGGGGGGTGAGGGGATCCATTCCATGTCCGGGACCCTCAACGTTTCGTTATGGTGGCAACACCAGTTGCATTGAAGTGGTGCCCGGCAAGACCAATCGTCTGATTGTAATCGATGCCGGTTCAGGAATTCGCGAAATGGGAGATGCCCTTATGAGGGGACAGCCATCCGATATTTTCCTGAAAGCTGAAATTTTTATAACCCATACTCACTGGGACCATATTATGGGATTGCCATTTTTCGCCCCAATTTACTCTCCGAATACTCAACTGACCATCCATGGCCCGGTGACCTATGAAGAAAACAGCCTCAAAGAGGTGCTAAGCGGGCAATGGACCTATCGTTATTTCCCGATTCGGCACGAGGAACTGGCCTCCCGGATTAATTATGTGGAAATGCATCAGGGCGAATACGATCTCGGAGAGGGCTTACATTTGAAAACCAAATATTTAAACCACCCACTGCTCTGTCTTGGTTATCGTTTCGAATTCAACGGAAAAATATTATGCACCGCCTATGACACTGAACCGTTTTCCAATTTTTTTATAACCGATTCCAATCATCCGCATTATGATCCCGCTATGGCTGAGGAAGGCCAAAGTGGCGCGGAAAGGGAAAACGAGAAGCTGGAAGAGTTTGTTCGCGGCGCCGATTTGCTCATCTTTGATGCTCAGTACACTCAGGAAGAATATAATTCCAAGCGAAAAGGATGGGGACATTCTTCCATTGAGCAAGCCATTGAAATTGCTGAGCGAAACCATGTCCGTCGCCTGGCGCTGTTTCACCATGATGTGCAGCGAAAGGATGATCAAATGGATGAGCTCTGTCGTCATTATTGCCGCTCCCATAAGGAGCTTGACGTTTTTTTTGCCCGGGAAGGCATGGAAGTCCATCTTTAGGAAAAACAATGGCCCTGGGATGAAACTTGGAAAAAATTCAAACAAACGGTATTGAAACCAAAGCGGTTGAAGCAGTATGCCTCTCTTATGGGTACCACCGGCAAAACATATTAAAAGATATTTCCTTTAGTGTTCCCAAAAAACAATTTTTCATCATTATCGGACCCAATGGCTCGGGTAAAACCACACTGATGAAAGTGCTGGCCGGAATTGAAAAGCCCGATGATGGTAATCTTCTCATTTGCGGCAAGCCCATCGAGAAATATTCAAGAAGATCTCTGGCCCGGACCGTGGCCATTGCACCTCAAATGACAGCCATGGATTTTCCTTTCAAGGTTGGGGAAGTGGTTTTGATGGGAAGGTCTCCTCATAAAGGTTTGCTGGGCTTTGATAGTACAACCGATTTACAAATAGCCCGCCAGGCCATGGCCTTTACCGGAGTGGAACACCTGGAATACCGAAAACTCGATCAGCTAAGCGGGGGCGAACAGCAGAGGGTCCTGATTGCACGAGCCATATGTCAGCAGCCCGAAATCATTCTTCTGGATGAACCCACCGCATCCCTGGACTTGACCCATCAAGTGCGTGTTATGGATCTCATGGAACAACTTCAAAAGGAAAAAGGGATGACTGTTATCATGGTTTCTCATGATATAAACCTGGCCAGCATGTATGCACAGACACTTCTGCTGATCAACGACGGTAAAATCGTGAGTACCGGCCCTCCCAACCGGGTGCTGACATATGAAACTCTTGAAAAGACATATGGATGCCCGCTGCTGGTGGATCAAAATCCTCTGGGGAAATTTCCCAGAATCACCCTTGTTCCAAAAAGATACATTAACCCATCCCTATGTCTTAAAGCTCAGAAAAATAACCGGCGTTGAAAAAAAAACTTGAGAAAAACAATCATAATGACTATTATAAAAACTGGGTGGCAGCGTGTCCGGAAAAGATTACATGCTCGACTAAACGGCCAAACTGTAGGTAAAGCCGTTTACTCCGGCCTATCTTAAGTCCTGGACCGAGATCTTAATCCTGCAGTTAAGATCCCTGCCGCCTTTTTTGTTGTCTAAAGTTGACACTCCGACATCAATATGTTATTAAGAACCATTATTAATTATACTTAATAAGCCGATTGCTTTAATCTTAGTCGACTGGTTTAGCTAAGGAATTCACATTGCCTCAAAAAAAAACATACCGGATGACACCGCAGCGAAAGCTTATTCTGGAGGAGTTAAGAAAGCTTAACAACCATCCTGGTGCGGATGAAATTTACGAAGCGGTGAGAAAACGACTTCCTCGTGTGAGCCTGGGAACAGTTTATCGAAACCTGGATATTCTTTCGGAGTTGGGTGAAATTCAGCGTTTGGAGCTTTCGGGCACCATAAACCGATTTGATTGGGATACCAAAAAGCACTATCATATTCGGTGCATGGAATGCGGAAGAGTGGAAAACGCGCCTGTGGCTCCGTTAAATCAGATTGAAGATGAACTCTATGGGGCTACAGTATACACCATTATTGGTCATCGGCTTGAATTTTTAGGGCTTTGTCCCGCCTGTTCCAAAAAAAATGCGCCATATGAGCAATTGGAGCAATCTAATTAAAAAACCGATTCCACCCATCCATTGCATTTTTCAACAACATGACGGTAAACATTTTCCTGAATTTCACTTTCTGTTTTCGGCACATTAAATGAGTGGTCGCCCCCTTCAATCACCACAAGTTCCCACGGCGCTTTTAACCGGTTGAGCACGTCTTTGAGCAGGGACAAATCACAGAGTCTGTCACGGGTTCCCGCAAAAAAAAGCATGGGTGTTTTCATTTCGTAAAGATGAGTATCCCGAAGGGAGTCTTTTTTTCCGGGAGGGTGCAATGGGTAGCCCAAAAGAATAAGCCCATTTGCGGAAAGCTTTCCTGAAGCCAGCATTTGAGATGCCACTCTTCCACCCAAAGATTTTCCGGCTGCAATCACTGCTTTGAAATCATAGGATAAGCCCGTAAAAAATTGGTGAACTCGATTCCAGGTGGTTTCCAGCTTTTGTTGAGAATCTACACTTTTAAGGCCCTTTTCACGATAAAGAAAGTTGAACCTGAGTGCCACATGGCCTGCCTGAGCAATGCCTTCGCATACTCTCACAATCAAGGGCTCGTGCATGTCGTTTGCCGCCCCATGGGCGATAATAACCCCCACCGGTTTGTCCAGCCTGAGTTTGTCGGGCCTGCAGACAATCGCCGACACTTTTTCATCGTCTATCACAGGAATAGTTACTGTTTCACTTTTCATGGTATTTTCCCTTAATCCCAAACGTTGAGATATTGTTCAATATTGACAGGTGCATGGATCAATTGCTGATTTAACATCATGTTTTCGGTTTCTTTCCACGCGGCTAAATCGATTTTTCCGAAAAATTGTCCTCCTTTTTCGAAATCACCAAAGGGGATGGTTAAATCTCTGGTGATTTTCAGTTGCTCCACGATTATTTCCGGGGAAGTGTCCGGATCAAAATGATGTACGGCCTCAATGACTTTTTCCGTATTGGTGGGATCCATGGCTTCTATCCAGGCGGAAACCAGAGCCTGCGTAAATTTTTTAACTGTTTCAGGATGGTCTTTTAACATTTTTTGTGTAGTTACTACCGAATTGGCCACAAATCTTATTCCCGCGGAGTGTGGATCAAAAAAGGCGATGGGATCGTTTGCCTCCTGAAGTCTTTTACCGATAATCACTGCCTGAGCGTTTCTGTATATGGGCCATAGATCTACATCGCCCTTATAAAAAGGCGTATAATCGTAACGAACACTGAAAAAATTTACCTCGTTTTCACCTATTTGATACTTTGATAAAAGCGCTCTCATAATGGTTTCATCGTTTCCACCAAAGGTGATCCCGATGTTTTTTGAAGTTAAATCTTCCGGTGACTCTATTGTTACATGCTGGGGGCGATATATCCACTGGAGCGGATTGATTTGAAAAAGCTGAACCAGTACCACCACCGGGGATCCTTTGGATACTGCCCGAATCACCTGGTCTGCGGAGGCAACCCCGAAATGGGCACGGCCTAACTCGAGTTCCCTGATTGCATCCCGTTCCGGCCCCCCTGGTTTGATATTCACCGTGAGTCCCTGTCTTTGAAAATGACCGTTGACATCTGCCCAAAGATCTCCGGCTGAACTAATGTTAAAGAGCCATTTTAGTCGGTAGTTAATTGGATCCACAGATGACGACCCGTTTTTTTGGCCACATGAAGAAATGGCAATGACCATGAAAACAACCATGGCAAGCGGGATTAATTTTTTGAGAAAATTTTTCATGGGTATCCTTATTAAAATGTCAGCCTTCCCATTTTTTTTGGAGCATATGTCCCATCCACTCCAGGCACACCAGATATATAGATGTCGAGATTCCAATAATAAAAAGGGCAACCAGAATTTTAGCCAGGTCACTTTGATATAAAGCGATACGTATAGTATAGCCGATACCCGCATTTGCTGCAATGAATTCGGCAACGATTGTTCCAACCATAGCAAGTGTGGCACTTCCTGTGATTACCATGATCAGTTTGGAAATGTTTTCAAATATCCGGATTTTGACTTCCAGCTGCCAGGTCATTCGCCCGGTCATTTGGAAAAAATGTTCAATGTCGGAAACAGGCTGGGTCAATATTCCAAGGATAGACAAAAGCAAGGGGAAATAACAGATCATCGAAGCGATCAAAAGCCTTGATGCCAATCCGTCCCCCAAAAGAATGAATATAATCGGAGCTACGGCAACAATAGGATAGGCCTGAATATTGAAGGCGGCAATTTTTATCAATGTACCAATGCCTGTGGTCAGTCTTGCAATAATTCCCACAACTATGGCCATAAAAATGGAAAGGACATGGCCGATAATTGCCACAGACAATGTATCCAAAACATTTACCGAATATCGCATGAATACGTCCACAGCAGTCAACCAAACTTCAATGGGACTTGGAATCACGTAATCTGAGAGATTTAAGATGTATTTTATGGAAAAAAGCGAGCAGATACCAATGCCATAGACAATGAAAAACTGGTATAACCTCCTATGAAGCATGAACGATCTCCAGCATGGTCTGCTCCAGTGCCGGATGATCCGGTATGTCTTGGTCAGTCTGGTTTTGCCCCTTGATTTCGGTTATCTGAGGTGATTTGTCTGCGCTACGCAGCACCAGAATGATTTTGCAAAATTTTGCAACTTCCATCACATTATGAGAAATATACAAAAATGCTTTTTGCGGAAACAATTGTTTGATTTGGAGTATGATGACCTCTCTGGTGGCTTCATCTACATTGGCAAGGCTTTCATCCATAATTAAAAAATTGAAATCCTGAAGCAAATAGCGGGTAAGGTTCATGCGGTTTTGCTGTCCCAAGGAAAGTTTCGAAAACCTGCTTTCAAGACACCCTTGAATTCCAAAAGATTCAGTCAGTTTTTTAAGATCCGGCATCCTGTCATGGGGCGTGATATCTGCCAGATGGTCTTTTGCAAGGGACCAGCCGGGAAGCCGCTCCAGGTTATAAGTATATAAGATGCCGGTATCAGGATGCACGGTTATTTTTCCGGAAAATCCCTCGACCAAACCGGCAATCATTTTTGCCAGAGTTGTTTTACCCACACCTGAAGGCCCAAACAGCGCATGAAATCCAGGTATGGAAATCCGACAGGACAGGTTGCGAAAAAGATTGGCCTGTGAAGAAGGATACCGGTAATTTAAATCATTACATTCAATAAGCATGGTGATTTGCCGTCTGTTAGCCTGGCTCATAAAATGAAACCGTTACTTTGGATTGTCATTTTCCGGAGGTTGTCCAAAGAGTGAGGCCTTTTAAGGTTTTCCAGACAGCCGCCATTAACTTTTGAAAAGTTACGATTGCACTCATCGGGTGTTATATTCATAACAGGTAATTGGCAAAACTCAAACCAATCGTGGCCGGATTTGATTTTTCAGTGAATTTACCTGTGGAGGGTGAAAGCGGAGGGCTGGGGAAAATAATCCGGGAATCCTCAAAAGATTCTCCGTTGGTTAAAAACCGCCGGAGAATCTTTTTAACCCGGATCACGGTTTGTTGAGTCCCACCGCAATTTTTCAAAACAGGTTAATTTTTTTACTGGGTACGAAGAAAAACGTTTTCAGATGAAACCAGCTCTTCGAGAATTTCCAGGCGGTCATTTTGATCCCGTTCTATAGCGCACCTGAGGCATAATGCACAAAATTTACGGCAAACCGGATCATTGATTTCGAAACAGCCGAAACATCCTAAACGATCTTCAAAAAAGAGCTTTTCCAAAATATCCTTTTTCATTTTAGTTCCTTAATATTTCATTAAATTCATCATCTCTTGATGAATGTTCATATTTGTCGCCAAAATTTCTTTTTGGTATATATTATATGGGTTCCCGGAAAAATCCGTCACCCGTCCTCCTGCCTCTTCAACTATAAGCATTCCGGCTGCGGTATCCCAGGGTTTTAAGTTTTGTTCCCAAAACCCATCAAATCTTCCCCGTGCAACGTAACATAGGTCCAAAGCAGCAGATCCCAGTCTTCGAACCCCCTGGGAAGCACTTATGCAACGGCCGAATCGGGCCATGATGGTGTCTATAATCTCAGGATGGTTGTAAGGAAAGCCGGTCACCAAAAGGGCTTCGGAAATCTTCTCAGTGGACGAAACGCTCATGGATTTCCCGTTGAGCATTGCTCCCTGGCCTTTTTCTGCGGTAAAAAGTTCCCCTGAAACAGGATTTAGAACAAATCCGTGAATAATTTCGTTTTGGTAGGAAAAAGCAATAGAAACTGCAAATATACCTAATTCGTGTGCGAAATTGGTGGTTCCGTCCAAAGGATCGATAATCCATTGATTTTCAGAATTTTTATGGTTAAGACCGCTTTCTTCGGCCAAAATCGAATGTTCCGGGAAAGCGGAGTGAAGAACCTCGATAATTGCCTTTTCAGCTTCCAGGTCGGCTTCTGTGACAAGGTCGATTGCCCCTTTTTTCATAACGCCGGTTAGCTTGCCAAAGTATTGCCGAAGAATTTCAGCACCCTTGTAAGTTGCAGCTAAACCTGTTTTTTTTATATTTGCAATATTCATCAGTATTAGTTTTTATAAAAAAATCAGGTTCGCTGTCAACCTCTATTGTCAAGAATACTAATTTATAACCACCTCGTTGAGGTCTTCAGACCATTGGGCCATTTTTTCAATCAGTGGTATGAGGGTAGACGGGTTTAGCGCTGAAACGGCAATGCCGTTAAAGTATTTCTCCAGTTGCGCTACCAGGTTTTTATCCAGCAGGTCTTGCTTGTTGAGTACCCGAATCACCGGTATATTTTCCAGGTCGAGTTCTTCAAGAATTTTTTCCACCGATTCGATCTGGTCTTCAAACCGCGGGTTGCTGATGTCAATGATATGAAGAAGCAGGTCAGCGCTTTCAAGTTCTTCAAGGGTAGCCCGAAAAGCCACCTTGAGATCTTCGGGAAGATCTTTGATAAATCCCACCGTATCAGTGATAATTACCTCTGTATCTCTAGGAAATCTGAGCCTCCTGCTGGAGGGATCCAGGGTTGCAAAGAGTTTTTTTTCTGCAAGCACTTCGCTGTTGGTCAGAGTGTTTAATAACGTGGATTTTCCTGCATTTGTGTACCCGACAATTGATATGATGGGCAAACCCCTCTTGTTTCTGAGGGCACGTTGCTGACGGCGTTGTTTTTTTACTGAGTCCAAGGATTTTTCCAGACGGGTGATTCGATCCCGTACACGGCGCCGGTTAATTTCCAGCTTGGTTTCACCTGGTCCGCGCCCCCCGATTCCTCCTGTCAATCTTGACATGGCTGTATTTTTGGTTACCAGCCTTGGAAGAAGATACTTTAACTGGGCAAGCTCCACCTGAAGCTTTCCTTCCCGGGTTTGAGCACGCTGGGCGAAAATGTCCAAGATAAGCTGCGTTCTGTCTATTACTTTGAGCTCTGTGGCATCGGTGATGGAACGAATTTGGGATGGGTTCAGTTCCTGATCAAAAATCAACAATGATGCAAAACTTTGCAGTGCCTGAATGACCAGTTCCTGAAGTTTTCCGCGTCCCATGAGAAAACGGGGATCGATTTTTTGCCGCTGCTGAATAATCGTACCTGCTACATGAATACCACTGGTTTTTGCAAGTTCCTTAAGTTCAGACATAGAGTCTTCTGCAACGGATTTGGGAGCCGAAGACACACTGATCAGAAGTGCTCTCTCTTTCTTATGGTCCGACTTAAGCGATTGTTTCTGCCGGGCCAGCTCGCCCTCAAGCGATTGTATTAAACTGAGGCATCCGATATCCAAAAAATGAGGATCCAAAGGTTCCAGCAGTTGATACGGACTTGCTGACGAACCCGGAAGAATGTGGCCGACATATACTTTTTCGGGTTGCCCGTCTTTTGAACAAGTCACTGCTGCCATGGCATCAAGGCTTAACAGTGCCAAATCGGTAAGGTCATCTGATGAAAGAGGTTCGTTTTTTAAATGGGTGTGGACACACCTCAAACCTCTGAGCCTTCCTGGAGCAATTCGATAATCGCTTAAATCCGGTAATACGATCTTTTGTTGATCACCAACGATAACAAAAGCAACTTTCCCCAAGCGGTCGATGAGTATTCCAATCTGCCGGCTGATTTCATGGCTCAATCGGCTGATATCCCTTGTCATTTCCAGTGTCGCGATATTTTCAGGCGGTGATTTTCTTCGGTAAAGCTTTTCCAGCCTTTTGATTTGACCGGATTTTAACCCCCCCGTATTTCCATATAGCTTTTTCATATATGAAAGTATAATACATGGAAAGGTGTATGTCTACGTTTGCGTGCCTTAAGCATGAAGTATAGATTCGGAAGCCGGGTTTTC
Organism: Desulfobacteraceae bacterium; assembly: GCA_007127235.1. GTDB lineage: Bacteria > Desulfobacterota > Desulfobacteria > Desulfobacterales > SKZT01 > SKZT01. The sequence continues at coordinate 1,432 of SKZT01000115.1, read as the reverse complement.
AAATCGTGTGTATTGATCAATAAAACTCAAAAGTACTTTACCCGTAGGACCATTTCGCTGTTTGGATAAAATAAGTTCAGCCGTACCTTTGTTGGGGTTGGTTTCTTCTTTGTTGTAGACATCATCGCGATAGATAAACATCACCACATCGGCATCCTGCTCCAAAGCACCGGATTCCCTGAGATCAGAGAGCTGCGGGCGTTTATCGCTTCTTTCTTCCAATTTTCGGTTCAATTGGGAAAGCGCCAGAACAGGGAGATCGAGTTCCTTGGCCAGATTTTTTAGTGACCGGGATATTTCTGATATTTCAAGATCCCTTCTTTCAGATTGCTGCCGAATTTTCATAAGCTGAATATAATCGATAATAACCAGGCCGATGTCATGGTCCATCTTGAGGCGACGTGTCTTGGCACGGATTTCCATCGCCGAAATATCTGCCGAGTCATCGATGTATATGGGCGTGCCGGACAGAAGTGTGGCAGCATCGGTTAAATGATTCCAGTCTTCTTTTGTAAAATAACCGCTTCTTAGTTTGGAAGAATCAACCCGGGCTTCAGCACACAGCATTCTCAAGGCAAGCTGCTCCTTGGACATTTCAAGGGAGAATACCGCTGTAGGTATATTGGCATCAATGGCGACATTTCTTGCCAGATTAAGTGCCAGTGCGGTTTTTCCCATGCTGGGACGGGCTGCCAGAATAATCAGATCGGATTTTTGCAGGCCGGATGTCAGTTGATCCAGTTTATTGAACCCTGTCCTGGCCCCGGTAATCAGAGATTTTTTCCCCTGACGATCTTCAATGGTATCAATACTTTTTTCAATAATTTTTGAAAGCGGATAAAAAGATGGCTTGATTTTATCCTCAGAAACTTCAAAAACCGCACTTTCTGCAAAATCGATGATTTCATCCACATTGCCCCGGTCCTCAAAACATCTTTGCACAATCAGGTTGGCTTTTTCGATAAGACGGCGCAAGCATGCTTTGTCGTGAATGATCTTGGCATAATATTTGGCATTGACCGCCAGGGGAACAGTATTTACCAGTGTGGCCAGATAGGAGGCTCCCCCTATTTTTTCAAGCTTATCCTTTTCTCTTAATCGATTAGACAATGTGACCAGATCAATGGGCTGACTTGTCGAAAAAAGATCAGTGATGGCGTCAAAAATGATCTCATGAGCGCTGTGATAGAAATCGGCCGGCTGCAAAATTTCCAGGATATCCAGCAAGGTGCTGTTGTCGATCAATATAGCGCTGATGATGGATTCTTCGGCTTCTATATTGTGGGGAGGAAGATGGTACAAAGACGGGTCTTTAGATATCACAGGTCTGGGTTCAGCCATAATATTTTTCCTCATTGTCCGATTGAGACAATCTGTAGGTGCGAATCAATTCGCACAGCAGAGTTACGCAAACTTAAGAGTTTCATTTTTT
>SKZT01000231.1 GCA_007127235.1 Desulfobacteraceae bacterium | reverse complement strand
TCGTGATAAAACCAACAAACTATTTCTCCTGAAGGTTGCATATAAGCGGCGCTGATATAGGCACCTGCAGTACCCGATAAATTAACATTGGCTGTAATATAAGGTAGAAAATCCTGAACCTTGAATAAGGGCAGCAAAAAACCAACGGAATTAGAATGCGTTGCATTTATCCGGAAGCCATTTTCAATGGAGGACCTGGCGGCCAAGCTCCGGGAATTGCTGGGATGGGGGGTAGAAGAAAACGTTTTTCGGTTCTTGCCCTAAAAAAACTTCCAAGAACCTGACCTGAATGCTATTATTTCGGCTTTGAAAAAACTTTAGCTGGGAAATTTCGACAATGAAAATAATCCGGGGAAATGTACAACGAGTTACACAAATTGACTCCGCATCAAAAATTATCATGGATGCTGTACCCGTTGGGGTTATGGTTTTTGACAGTGATGCAAGGATCATTTATGTTAACCCTTCGGCTTCGAAAATTTTTGCAAAACCTGCAACTGAGGTTTCCGGACTCAGGTTTGGAGACTTTATTGGCTGTATAAATCGTCACAAAAACCCTCAAGGGTGTGGTTGCACGAAAAGCTGTGTCCATTGCTCTATTTTTCGTGACCTTTCTTTATCTGTTTCAGATGAACTAAAAGAAGTTATGGAAGAGGCTGAAGCCTGTTTGGAACGCGATACCGGTCTTTGCAATACCTGGGTTAAATACAGGGTCAGCAGTTTCATGATGGAGAATTCAAAATTTGCTATCCTGACGGTCGAAAACATCGCTGATCGCAAGCAGACATATGAGTTGACTGCACTGCGCAAGAACGGAACCACCTTTCCTGGCCAAATTCAAGGCAAGATGATACAGTTTCAGGACCGCCCGATTAGGGTAACTGCCCTGCGCGACATCACCGAACGTAAGAAAACTGAGTCCCAAATGGAGGAGGCACTCAAAGAGCTCAGGGAATACAAAGTGCATCTGGAGGAACTTGAAGACCAGCGCACTTCGGACCTCAGGAAAAGCAACACAGAGCTGAAGCAGGAGATCGCCGCGCGCAAGCAAGCTGAAGAGGCTCTTGGCGAAAGTGAAGAAAAACACCGGAAAATAACCGAAAGCATATCAGATGTTGTCTGGGTTTCGGATTTAAACCTGAAAACTATTTATGTAAGCCCATCGGTTGAAAATTTATTGGGAGAACCAGCCGATTTGCATACAAACAGAGCTTTGGAAGAAAAGTTTCCTCCGGATTCTTTGGATAAAATCAAAGCAATTTTTACAAATGAAATGGAAAAAGATAAAGACCCCCGGAGCAATAAGAATAGAGGGCGCCTAATTGAATTGCAGCATTATCGGGCTGATGGAAGCGTTATCTGGGTTTCCATAAACGCATCGTTTATACGAGATAAAAACGGAATGGCTATTGGAATTCAGGGTGTGACGCGGGATATCAGCGAGCGCAAAAAGGTGGAAGAAGAACTCAGGCAAAGCAAGCGTTTTCTTGAAACAGTATTTGACTCTATTCAGGATGGCATATGTGTTCTCGATACCACGCTCAATATTGTAGTTGCTAACAAGAAAATGGAAAAGTGGTATTCCCACATGCTCCCGCTGGTAGGCAAAAAGTGTTATGAAGCTTATCATCAGCGCTCAATCCCGTGTAAAGATTGTCCTACATCTCGTGCGTTGGAAACAGGGAAGCTGGAAATGGTTGAACATCCACTTAAACAGGAAGACATAAATGTGGGTACTGTAGAGCTTTATGCTTTTCCCATACTTGATGACACCGGCAAACCGGCAGGGGTTGTAGAATATATCCGTAACATCACCGAGCGCAAGCGTGCGGAAGCTGCCACTCAGGAAGCCCATCAGAGGCTTATTGCGGTATTGGACAGCATGGACGCCGGTGTCTATGTTGCGGATATGGAAACCTACGAATTATTATTCGTTAACCGCTACATGCAAAATATTTATGGTAATGTTATCGGAAAAAAATGCTGGCAAGTCTTACAGGAAGGCAAAACAGGCCCCTGTGAATTTTGCACCAATCATAGATTGCTGGATGCTGCCGGACAGCCCGCCGGGGTATACCAATGGGAAAATTACAAGACCAAAACCGGCAGGTGGTATGAATGCCGTGACAATGCCTTGCGCTGGATTGACGGACGAATGGTACGCATGGGGATTGCTTTTGACATAACTGATCGTAAACAAGCTGAAGAGTTTATCAAAACCTCGCTGAGAGAAAAGGAAACATTGCTCAAAGAAGTTCACCATCGGGTCAAAAATAACATGCAGGTTATATCCAGTCTTTTAAATCTTCAAATAACGAGGAACAAAGATGAACAAGCAAGAAAAGCTTTAATGGACTGCCGGGGACGGATCGGTTCCATGGCCTGCGTTCATGAAATGCTTTACATCTCAGACAGCCTGGCGATTATTGATTGTCAAGCGTACATCTCTAAATTGACAAAAGATATAATGAGATCTTACCAAACCGACCCGCATCGAATTAAAATGACAGTTGACGCAAAGGGAGTAACCCTTGGAATCCAGCAAGCTTCCCCCTTGGGGTTAATTATTAATGAGCTGTTATCCAATGCTTTAAAATATGGATTTCCGGAAAACATACTCGGTCGGATAATGATTCGTTTAAAATTATGCGAGAACAATATCGTGAAATTGGTTTTCAGCGACAATGGTATAGGGATTCCGGAAGATCTTGACTGGCGAAATACCAAAAGTCTCGGGCTCAATCTCATTGTGCTTTTGACTGAAAACCAGCTTGGCGGAACCGTAAATCTTTACCGGCAAGAGGATACCTGTTTTACCATTAAATTTAACCGGGAAAATAATTATTAAAAGGAGCAGCAGATTGAATGCGCATCCTATAAAAGGGCAAACGCCAGCAACAAACCGATGGTCAGGCTGATATTGGCCAAATGACTGTGCATACCATTGGCCTGGGGAATCAGTTCGTCATTCACAATGTAGATCATGGCACCGGCAGCAAAGGCCATAGATCCACCAACCATTGCCGGGGATATCTGAAGCACCAGAAGTCCAATTCCGGTGCCCAGGGGAGTCATCAGCCCGGCCAGCAAGGTAAATAAAAAAACTTTTCCCATGGGAAGCCCCCCGGCTTTCAATGGACCGGCCATGGCCAAACCCTCCGGTATGTTGTGCAAACCGATGGCCACCGCAATTAAAATACCCACTTCCGGACTGGCTTCAAGACCGGCTCCAATGGCCAGGCCTTCCGGTAAGTTGTGCATACCGATGCCGAATAAAATAAGGTATCCGGTTCTACGGAGGGGTGTTTTTTGAGTCCCCATTTTTTCGGGGTTTTCCACCACCAGATCGTCACTGCCGGACAGGTGGGAATGTGGCAGAACCCGATCCAATCCGTACATCATGACAGTACCCAACAAAAATCCGAGTATAGCGGTAGCCATTGAACCAAATGCCACTGCTTCCGGCAGTAGTTCAAACACCGATATCCCCAGCATAATTCCACCAGCGAATCCCAGGAGGCTGGCAAGTGTCTTATCCCCCGGTTGCCTGATAAAAAACAAGAGAACAGCCCCCAATGCCGTGCTGGATCCTGCCAAAAAACTATATAAGAGCGCTTCCACAATATACCCCCCGCATGTTATTTCAGGCCACGTCCCTTAGTTCAATGACATTATTCCACGTTCTTATCTGGTGTCTTTTCTCTTAACAACTCGTTTAGTTCCTGAATAGAAAGGTTTTTCCGGTTATCTTTCAAAATCGCATACCGCACTTCTTCCGGAAGCTTTTTGAATACCGCAATTCGGTCTTTTGAAGATTTATTGTAGTACGCCTGGGTGATTTTCCACAAAATCACCCCCCCTAAAATTACGCCCAGCAAAAATATGCCTATTTCCATGATTGCGCTCTTTTATTCCCATCAAACATTAATCATGTGAGCCCATCCTGAATTTAACGGATTCCGGAATAACGTTAGAAGCTTTCCGGAAACGGAATCGCTCAACTTAGATATTTTTTAATCGCAGGTATTCACTTAAAAGCTCTTCTTTGGTAATAATGGCTGTGATGTCCGAAACATGCTGCTGGATGTTTTCCAGACCGCCCTCCTGCCTGTCCACCAAAATGACTACCTTCACCACCTGAAGACCTTCCGATTGTGCTCTTTCAATGGCTTTAATGGTCGATATTCCCGTGGTTGCAACGTCGTCCAATATCACAATTTTTTCTCCCGGGCGCATGTCTCCTTCGATCCAATGGCTGATACCATGGTCTTTCTTTTCTTTTCGGATAGAAAAAGCCTTTATCGGAGCTTTACGAATTTCTGAAACAAACGCTGTGGCGATGGCCATTGGATCTGCTCCAAACGTAAGCCCACCCACCCCTTGGACTTTACAATCTTTCAAAGCATCAAAAATCAAGTGCCCTGTTAAGTACATACCTCTAGGGCTAAGCGTGGCAGGTTTACAGTTGACATAAAAAGAACTCATTTTCCCGGACACCAGTTTAAAAATCGGTTTATCACTGTACTGGAATGACTTTTCACATAAAATTCTAATTAGTTCATTTTTCACTGACTACTCCCGGAATTTATTGTTTTCCTGAAAATTTACCCGTAAACCAGCGGGAATTATTTAACAAAACCTTGATTTTAGAATCATGTTCGGATATGAAAAAGCCTCCACCGAATTGGAAGAAGCCTGTTTTTGGGATTCAGTGGAGGCAAAATGCAAGGAAAACTGAAAGCAGCACTCCTTGGCCCTTTTAGACTTTCTATACCAACAAATCGTTTGGCGGTCAATGTGAAAACCGTATATAAGGAGTTGAAGCAGTCTTGAAAAAGTTATTTGTCCCAAGCCGGAAAGGAATTCTGACAGTTTCTGTCTTATGCTGTTTATTAATTTTCTGTCAGGGGTTTATAATGATCCGTAACGCCTCAGGCCAAACAGACGGCGTGTATTACTTTACACTGGAAAGGGCTATTCAATGGGCTTTGTCATCCGACCTCGGCCTGCAATCGGCACAGGAGGATATCAAGGCGGCCATGGCAAGAAAAAATGCCCGGGGTACGGATTTTTTCCCAACATTCAACCTGACCTATCAATATGTGAGAAATGACGACAAGCAAACCGTGACTGAACTGGGAACGATCAGGCCCCGCAATGAATATACAATAATTGGAAAGTTTACACAGCCCTTATTCGAGGGTTTCTCAATCCTAAACCGCTACAAAATATCCGATTTGTCATTACAGGTTTCTGAGGCAAGCAAACAAGTATATCGCCAGGATGTTATTTACAGCGCCATGGATGCCTATTTTTCACTTCTTAAATCCAGAAAGCTCTGGGAGATAGCCCAGGAGACAGTCTCTGAAATTGAGGCTCAGAGGAAGGACGCCAAAAACTTCTATGAAGTTGGTATAACGCCTCTCAATGACCTTCTTCAGGTGGAAGTCGAACTTGCCAACGCCAAACAGGATCTTGTGGCTTCCAGAAACAATTTGCAGACCGACGAAGCCAATTTTAACAAAGTACTTCGAAGGCCCATCAATGCGCCCGTTTATCTGGAAGACATCCTTTATTTCACACCCTTCGATTATGATATTGAATATTGTTTCGGTCAGGCGGAAATACATCGGCAAGAACTCGACATTGCAGATTTGGAGCTGCAAATTGCAAAAAAAGAATTCGATATCTCCAAAAAAGGCTTTTTTCCCTCCATATCTCTGGAGGGCCGGTATGTTCAACAAGGTACCGAGTGGGATGCAAGAGGGGGTCTTGGGGTATTGGGGGACTCCAGTTTTTGGAACATAACCGCGGTGGCCACCTGGAATTTTTTTGAATGGGGCAGAACTTATTACGGAGCAGAGGAACAAATATACCGGGTTGCTCAAACTCGTCTGGAAAGATTTCAGCTTTTGGACGATATCCGCCTCGAAGTCAAAGAATCCTACTTAAGAATGCGGCAAGCAGAAACCAATATCCAGACCATAGAGGTAGCAATAGCGCAGGCTGAAGAAAATTTTCGCATCAACAGGGAACGGTACCAAGAACAGATTGCAACCGCAACCGATGTTTTAATTGCGCAAACACTTCTTTCAAGAACCAGGACCAATTATTTCAATGCCGTTTATGACTACGAGATTGCAAAGGCAGAACTTTTTCGGGCCATGGGCGTTTTGAACATGGTGAATTAAAAAATTCAATGATTGTTGATGAAAACAAAAATGCGGTCATCCGACTGTTTCATGTGCACCGGTACTATAAAAAAAAGAAAGCACTCGTGGATATTAATCTTGATGTCACCAAAAATGAATTTGTTTTTATCAACGGTCCAAGTGGGGCGGGAAAAAGCACTCTATTGAAGCTGCTATATTTGGAAGAACAAGCCACCAGGGGGCATATTCTGGTGGAAGGAATCAATTTATCAAGAATTAAAAAGAAAAATATCCCTGACTTACGCCGCAAATTCGGGGTTATTTTCCAGGATTATAAACTCATTTCAACCAAAACAGTTTATGAAAATATTGCTCTGGTTTTGGAAGCTACCGGTAAAAAAAGGCGCGAGATTCCCAAGAAAGTCAGAGGTGTTTTGAAAACGGTAGGTATGGAAGGTTGCGAGGATGCCTATCCGCTGACACTTTCCGGGGGCGAGCAGCAGCGTGTGGCTGTTGCAAGAGCTGTATCCGTTGATCCTGATATTATTCTTGCAGACGAGCCCACGGGCAATCTCGACAATAAATCCGCCGGCATTATTCTGCAACTTCTCAACCGGTTTCATATGCGGGGAGCAACCGTCATTGTCGCAACTCATGATTTGAATCTGATTCGCAAAAAAGGCGGTCGCGTTGTAAATTTAAAGGAGGGTTACATAAATAACGTTTTTTTTCTGGAACCACCAAGGACACAATGGCAGTGGCTGGATACTTTAAAAGAGCCATAAAAAATATCAAAGAAAACGGGTTTATCAGCTGTTTAACAATTGTGACCATCAGTTTGTTGGTGCTAATGGTGAGCACTTTCATATTGTTTATCGACAATGCTGGACGTGTAATGGATTCCTGGAAATCAGGTATCCGGATAATGGTTTATATAAAGCCGGATTTATCCGACAGCGCCATTGACATGTTGAAAGAAAAAATCAGTGATTTTCAGGAAGTTGAAGAGGTTTGGTTTATTCCCAGGGAGCAGGCTCTTGACTTGTTAAAAAAGCAAATGGGACATCAAGCCCCAATTTTGGATGATCTTAAAGAAAACCCTCTTCCTGACGCCTTTGAAATAGCTATCGGTAAAGGACCTGGCCAACATGCCTTAACTTATGACCAAATCCAGATATTGGCTTCAAATATCAGGCGGTTTTCCCAAGTGGAACAAGTAGAATATGGACAGCAATGGCTGGAAAGGTTTTCTTCCATTTTTGACTTTTTTCGCGTGATCGGTTTTGCTATTGGAAGCGTGATTGTATTTGCCGCAACTTTTATCCTTGCCAACACCATTCGCCTGATTGTTTACGCCCGTCAGGACGAACTTCAGGTTATGCGCCTTGTGGGAGCATACGACAGGTTTATAAAAACACCTTTTTATCTACAGAGCATAATCCTGGGAGGTCTGGGAGCCGCCATCGGACTTGCAGTTTTATATGCCGGTTATAACTACTGGTTTTCATCTGCGGAGACATGGTTTTTGTCCGTGGATATAGGCTTTTTATCGTCAAGGGCTTGCATGGTCATTATTTTTTCAAGTATGTTTCTAGGGTGGCTCGGATGTCATTTTTCATTAAAAAAATTTTTAAAAGATTGAAAATTCTACTTATTCTGGTTATGATACCAACTTGTGGATTTGTTGCAAATGATGTTGAAAAATATCATGAAAAAGCCGAAACCCTGTTGAAAAAAATCGAAATTTCTCAGGAGCAGATTGAAGATCTACTAAACGAAGAAACAGCTGTTTTGGGCTTGATTGAACAGATCGATATGAGATTGGATGCCCTGAAAAAGCAGATTTCAGTATATAGTTCGGAACTCTCTGAGCTGGATACAGAATTGCAGCTAACAGAAGCCCGCTCCCACCAACTCAAAAAAAAGGTCGATTCTAAGCGTGAGTACGCTGGACATCGCCTTGTGGCCATTTACAAAATGAACCGCCTGGATACCCTTTCCATGATTGCATCGGCCGAATCCTTTTCAGACTTTTTATTTCAAAAAAAAGCTTTGGAACGTGTCTTTGTTCATGACAAACAAACGGTGCGCAACCTGATTGAAAAGCAAGCAGAACTGGAAAATCTTCAGGCCGAAATTAAAATGCAAAAGCAAAAAAAACTGGTACTTGACGAGAAGCTTAAAACCGAAATAGCCCTCATGAGTCTGGAAAGAAAAAAACGCAGCCTAATCCTTACCGAAATCCGGAACAAAAAAACCCTGGAGCTGGAACTTATCGAGGCTTATCGTCAGGCTGCGGTCATTTTGAACGAAACCATTGCAGCATTCCGCAATGAAGAGGATAACCAGAAAATTGGGAAATTTGTTTCGGACAAACCTTTTGACACATTTAAAGGCTTGCTTAATATGCCTGTCAACGGTAAAATTACCGCACGCTTCGGCGCGTATAAAGATAAAAAACTCAATGTAAAGCGTTTCAACAGCGGTATTTTTTTACGCACAGACCGGGGAGAACCTGTCCAAGCGGTTCAAAAAGGCCGCATTCTTTTTGCCGGCTGGTTTAAAGGATATGGAAAGATGATTATCATTGATCATGGTCATCAATATTACACTGTTTATGCCCATGCTGAAGAGCTGTTCAAGGATAAAGGAGACCTTGTGGAATCGGGAGAAGTTATTGCGACTGTAGGAGACTCAGGTTCTGTCTCCGGACCTGAACTCTATTTTGAGGTTCGCCATCACGGAAAACCGGTTGACCCTTTAGAATGGATCAAAAAAGGATAATTGAATAGGAAAGCAAGGAGAAATTATGGAATTTAAAAATCGCCGGTTAAAAATTAGCTTGGTCATCGGGGTTGCCGTTTTATTCTGGGCAGCCGGGGCGAATTTCTATCGTGGCAATGTGGCCAGTTTGGCCACTGGGGAAGAGACTTACAAGGGCCTGAAATTGTTCACCGATGTCATTGAACTGATAGAGAAAAACTATGTCGACGAGGTGGATTCCGAAAAACTCATGCAAAAAGCTATCCAGGGCATGGTACGAAGCCTGGATCCACATTCCTCTCTTTTACCCCCGGAAGCTTTTGAAGAACTTCAGGTAGACACCCATGGTGAGTTTGGTGGTATTGGAATTGTGATAACCATGAAGGATGGAATTCTGACGGTTGTATCTCCCATAGAGGGAACCCCCGCTTATGAAGCGGGTATATTGGCAGGAGACAGAATTGTAGAGGTGGAGGGTGAAACTACTCAGGACATGGAGCTTTGGGAAGCAGTCAAGAAGATGAGAGGAAAAAAGGGAACCAAGGTTGTTATCACGATCATGCGGGAGAGAGAACCTGAGCCCCTGGAATTTATCCTGATCCGTGACACCATTCCCATTGAAAGTGTCAAGGCGAAAATGATTCGTCCCGGTTACGGCTATATCTGGGTCACCAATTTCAGGGACAACACCACCGATGACATTGTCGCGGCTCTTAACAAATTCAAAAGGCAATCCTCACCATTAAAAGGAGTTATACTTGACCTGCGGGATAATCCAGGGGGTCTATTAAATCAGGCCATCAGTGTCGCTGATCTTTTTTTGGATAAAGGTGAAATTGTATCCATCAAAGGACGGCTGGAGACACAAAAAAAATCCTACAGGGCCAAATCCAGAGGGACGATTACAGATTTTCCCATGGTAGTCCTGATTAATGGTGGAAGTGCAAGTGCTTCGGAAATTGTTGCCGGTGCTCTCCAGGACAATAAGCGGGCGCTGATTCTGGGAACCGTTTCTTTTGGGAAAGGGTCTGTTCAGACCGTCGAGGCATTGAGAGACGGGTATGGTCTCAAGTACACCATTGCATTGTATTACACACCAAGTGGAACATCCATACAAGCGCAGGGAATTCACCCTGATATCGTGGTCAAGCAGCGCTGGTTGGATGAAAATGAAAATCGGGAAGATGAAATAAGGCTGAAAGAAAAAGATTTGAAAAACCATCTTGAAGTTGTCCCGGAAGGAATGCCCAGACCACAAATGCAACCCGATGAGGATTCTGAGAGTCCAAAAACACCCCATATGAGAATACATGAGAGCAGGCATTCACCATTGGATATTGAAACCCTGAATATGGATCATCAGGTGATGCGGGCACTGGAAGTTCTTATGGGATACGAAATATTTAAAACTGCAGTGAATGAGTGAAAAAACGCGTGGCGGCAGATCATATATGCCCATTGGTCTGCCGCTTTGTGATGGAACATGGCACCCAAAAAACCGATACGGAAAAAAAAACCACCGAAAAAACAAAAAAAACGAGCGGTCAAAAAGTTTTCTTTAAAAATTCAACTATTAAAAATTTGTGCAGGCCTTTTTATTCTTCTTGTTTTGGTTATTAGTGCCGGCTTTGCGCTCAACCATCTGCTTGTTGCAAAAGAAAAAACCAAACCTGTTCTTTTTGAAACAGCAAAGTCGCCTCAGAAAGCTGTTGTTTCCAGCCTCCAACCCGACCCGGCACCCCCGAAAAAATTATTTGTTCCCGAAACCACCATCAAGACAACCAAGGTTCCTGAGTTCAAAAAACCCCTGTTGTATGAAATTTTTCCTGAAGAGGATGTTTTTTTACCCAAGCCACTGATTAAGCCACCGATTGCTGATCCGCTTAAGGATCGTCCAAAAGTTGCTATTATCATCGATGATTTAGGCTATGACCCTTACATGGCCAGACATTTTGTCGAACTGGATCCCAAATTCACATTTTCCATCCTGCCCCACAGCCCTTACCTGAAAAAAACTGCCGATATCATTCGGGAAAGGGGTGGGGAGCTGATGCTTCATATTCCCATGGAGCCTAACGAATACCCACGTATTAATCCGGGCCCCGGAGCTCTTTTAAGCATTATGGAACCGGATCAACTGATTGCGCAGTTAAATGAAAATTTGGATACCCTTTCCGATGCCAAGGGTATCAATAACCATATGGGATCAAAATTGACCGCTAATTCTGAACAAATGTATCAGGTTTTCAGTGTTCTAAAAGGAAGAGACCTCTATTTTATCGACAGCCTCACCACTTCCGAAAGTGTTTGCAAACCCTCTGCGGAATTATTTAAAGTTCCTTTCGCGCAACGGGATGTATTTATCGATCATTTTCTTGAACCTGAATTTATGCGCATGCAAATTCTTCGCCTGATCAAGCATGCAAAAACCCATGGAAAAGCGATCGGTATTGCCCATCCCCATAAGGAAACCCTGGAAATACTGAGACAACATTTACCGGAACTCAAAAAACAAGTCGAAGTTGTCCCTGCATCTCACCTGGTGAGATGATTCTTTAATTTCTTAAGACAGGGGTGCCAGCAATTGGTCCACCTCTGCTTTGTCAGCCTCCATGACATATTGAATACCGCTGATATCGGCGGCTTCCCGTGTGAGAGCCGCAATGTCGTCCCGGCTGATATGCTGCAGAGCAAATTTTCTGCTTCCCGCCATAAGTTGTCTCAACCCCTGGGCCAGGCGTTCGTAGTAGGTGTAAAGACCCAGGGCGCCAGTGGGAACTCTATCGTACTCCGCCTTACCAAGCTTCTCACGCAGCTCGTTTGCGGTTATAAAGATTTCTTCTTTGGAATTACCAAAACGTTCAATATAAACCGGTATTTGTCCCGCGTCGATGGTGCGTCCGATGGTTTTCCCAACCATTGCCGCAGCAATGGCTGCACGAGCCATGCCAACCATTTTCACAAACGGCGCTCCGAGAGACAACCCCTTGTATATCATATCTTCAAAGGCAAAACCACCGCCGACGGCAATGGGCGGAACGTATTCCCCCCTGTCGGCAAGGCGGCTCGCATACTGGTTCAAAAGCGCATGAAGATTCACCAAAGGCACGCCCCACTCATTCATCATCCGCCAGGGGCTCATGCCGGTGCCGCCGCCCGCACCATCCACAGTCAGCATATCGATTCCATAGCGTGAGCTAAAAACCACGGCACGGGCCAGATCCGCCGGACGGTAAGCACCGGTTTTAAGAAAGATGTATTTAGCTCCCGCAGCCCTCAATTCCTCGACCCGTTTTGCAAAAGACTCCTCCGTCACCATTCCGACCCTCGAGTGTCGTTCAAATTCCTTGAACGCCTTGTTTTCATAGCTTTTGATAACCTCGGGATTGGTGGGATCGGGAAGAACAATGTAGCCGCGTTTGTGCAGCAGTTGGGCCTTTTTCAGGTCGTTTATTTTCACTTCGCCGCCAATGTTTTTTGCTCCCTGCCCCCATTTAATCTCGACAATCTCAACCCCGAGTTTCTCGATTGCATATTCCTGCACGCCGAGACGTGTATCCTCTACATTAGCCTGCACAACAATGGCGCCGTATTCATCGTGCTGGTAGTCCGTATATAGCTTTACACGGCGTTTCAGATCTACCGTGTCGACCACACGCCCATTTTTTATCACGGTGTGGGGATCCATTCCTACAACGTTTTCGCCAATGGTAAGCCCCGTCCCTGAGAGTGCAGACCCGATGGCCAGCCCTTCCCAGTTGTTCGTGGCAATATTGGTGGAACCGATGCCGGAAATAATCCATGGATATCGAAACCTGATGCCGTTGTCCTGCCCCACGGTGACATCTAGATTGACCGCAGGAAATATGGCCTTGTCGCTGTCCGCTTCGATGCCGTGAGCCCCCACGGCTGTTCCCATAATGTTAAAGTGGGAATAGTCCACAGGATACGTTTTGTCAGCTGCCGTTGTAATAACCCCGAAAGGCTGGGGATATATAACCTCATGGCCTCGGTAGGCGGACTTGCCGATTTCACACATGCCGATACATCCATCAACGCATGTAACACACATGCCTGACGCGGGAACAACAGCCTCCTCGGTACGATTTTTGGTGAGAGTGGCCGCTGAAGCATTAGGCCGGGAAAATGGCTGTAACATTATTAACTCTCCTTGCTGTAAGATTTTACTATTATCATTTTGATATTTCGCATGCGACACAGGGATTCATGTAGCACATCATGTCATGGAATTTTTCATTGTTCAGACAGGGTGGAGCCAGGTTGGCACAGCCACCGCAAACAGCTTTTTCCGGTTCATTGTAGGTGCAACGCAACTGGCATGCCGGGCAGACGTAAATGCAGCCGCCGCAAAAACGGCAGACTTCGGATTTTGCGCCAAAAGGTGTGCCAATGGAGCGCATTTCACCACGACCCTGAAACCCAATGGCACCAGCCATCATTTGCTCTTTGCAGATCCTTACACACCGCCCGCACAAAATGCAGTCTTCATGTTCCTGCCGGAAACGCTGCTGCCGCACACCATGCGCCGATGCAAGATCCTGGATTTCTTTTGACTGGGGGCATGAGGCCAAAAACAATTCAATAATCATTTTCCGAGTCCGCACAACCCTTTCCGAAGCTGTCCTCACTTTCAGACCATTTTCAGCTGGGTAGGTGCATGATGAAACCAGTTTTGCCCCTGGTCCCTCACCGATTTCCACCACGCACAACCGGCAGGCCCCGTAGGGCGACAATCCTTCCATGTGGCACAGCGTCGGTATGGGAAACCCCAAAAAAGAGGCGGCTTCCAGCAGGGTAGTACCTTTTTCGACAGAAACATGAAGCCCGTTGACAGTCAATGTAATCATATTGGTTATTCCTTTGTTGCCTCTAAATGTAACCGGTCTTTTATGGGCTGTGTGAATTCAAGGTCACAACGAAGGCATCTGCGAGCCTCTTCTATAGCCTGTGTAACCGTCAGCGCCATTTCAACTTCCGCAAAATTCTTTTCCCTCGCTTTGGCGGGAAGCACAAGTGGCTCAACCCTTTCAGCCTCTTCAAATTCTTCAGGACTGATTGCCGGGGGTGTTACATAAACGTCGGGCAAAACCGCCCTGCGCTCTTCTTTCATGGATTTACCGCGTAAATAACGGTCTATGGATCCGGCGGCTTTTTTTCCGGTAGCAAGAGCATCAACAACAGTATAGGGGCCTGTGATGAGGTCGCCACCTGCAAAAACCCCGTCCCGACTGGTCTGAAAAGTTCTGGCATCCACCGCTACCCTTCCTTTTTTGTCGACCTTGACTCCCATTGAAACGAGGCAGTCACTATCCGGGCTTTCCCCAATAGCCACAATCAGGGTGTTTAAAGACACTCTGAACCCGGAGCCCGGTATGGCCACCGGCCGGCGACGCCCGCTGGCATCTATTGGGCCCGGTTCGTTCCGGATACACTCGATACTAACCAGTCGCCCCTCATGGGAATGTATTTTAATGGCGGTGACACCGGTTTCGACCTGTACCCCTTCTTTTACCGCCGTTTCGATGTAGCGGATGCGCACCGGCGACACCATTGTCTCCAGCTTTATGCCCTCTTCCAGGGCTGCTTCGACCTCTTCCGCGTAAGCCGGCATTTCCTGGTCTGTGCGCCGGTAAAACAACGTTACGCTTTCGACGTTTTCCTGCCGTGTGGCAACTCTGGCGGCATCCACAGCTGAATTTCCGCCCCCGATTATTCCTACATGCCCACCCGCCAGCTCTTCGCCACGCAGGTTAAACGCCTTTAAAAATTCCATGGATGTATAAACTCCATGGATTGTTTCTCCTTCAAGCCCAAGCTGCTGGCTTTTGTCTGCTCCCATGGCCAGAAAAACCGCGTTGAAACCATCAGCAAAAAGATGGTCAATAGTTATATCACGACCCAGCACGGTCCTGTAACAGAAAGAAATATTTTCATCCATCAAGGCCTGGATTTCCCTTTCCACAATATCCCTGGGCAAACGGTAGGACGGAATGCAACTGGTCAGCATCCCACCGGGCTTCTGGTCTGCCTCGAAAACGGTTACTTTATGTCCCAGCAATGACAGGCCGTGGGCTGCGGAAAGCCCGGCCGGACCCGCTCCAACAACAGCTACTTTTTTCCCGCTGCTTTTTTGTTCAGGTTCTTTTGCAGGAACATAGGCAGCCGGGTCAATTCGGTCGGTAATAAATCTTTTCAAGGCTCGGATGGCAATAGCCCCGTTCCCGCCGGACTTCATCTGGCAGCGATGTTCGCACTTGCGGTCGCAGACACGGGCGCAGACTGAAGGCAGAGGGTTGGTTTCCCGGATAACCGCGTATGCATCCTCATATGCCCCCTTTTCCAATAGTGCAATATAGCGCCATGGCTGAGTGTCAAGGGGACAGGCACTCTGGCAGGAAGCTCCCACAAGGCCACGACAAACGAAGGGGTCGCACCTCTTGTCAATCACATGTCGTTCGTATTCGTGGCGATAGTACTTCAGGGTGCTGAGAACCGGGTTCGAAGCAGTTTGTCCCAAACCGCACATGGTACTGTCACGCACCACCATGGCAAGCTCCTCCAGCAGGTCCAGATGCTCCAGCGTGCCGTTACCACTGGTGATGTCTTCAAGAATCTCATACATCCTCTGAGTCCCTTTGCGACATGTGAAACATTTGCCACAGGACTCCTTTTTAAGGAAGTTCATGAAATACTTGGCAACATCAACCATGCAGGTATTCTCGTCCATGACAATCATACCTCCGGATCCCATGATCGAGCCTGCCTTGCTGAGACTGTCGTAGTCTACTGCAAGATCGAATTTTTCCGCCGGAATACAGCCGCCCGAGGGCCCACCAGTCTGAACCGCTTTTATTTTCTCCCTTCCGGGCGATCCGCCACCAATGTCATAAACGATCTTTCGGATGGAGATGCCCATTGGGACCTCGATCAGCCCGGTATTTCTGATTTTGCCCACCAGGCTGAAAATTTTGGTGCCGGAGTTATTCTGGGTACCGACCGTTTCAAACGCTTCGGCCCCGGACATAATGATCAGGGGGATATTGGCCCAGGTTTCAACGTTATTGATCACAGTTGGCCGTCCGTTTATGCCTTTTTGTATGGGAAACGGGGGACGCTGACGCGGCTCACCCATTTTCCCCTCTACAGACCGGATCAACGCCGTTTCCTCACCGCATACAAACGCACCCGCCCCCTTTACGATCTCAATGTCAAAAGAAAAACCCGTTCCCAGGATGTTTTCCCCCAGAAGACCGAGTTCACGGGCCTGCTTCAAAGCAATGGTGAGGTTTTTGATAGCAAGGGGGTATTCATTTCTGACATAGACGACACCCTCCGTGGAGCCGGTACCATAACCGCCGATAATCATTCCCTCGATAATGCTGTGGGGGTTGCCCTCCAGGATACTTCGGTCCATGTACGCACCCGGGTCCCCCTCATCGGCATTGCACACAAGAAATTTGCCATGGTCAGCCGGCTGCGCAGCCAGCATTTCCCATTTCAGCCCGGTGGGAAACCCGGCTCCACCGCGTCCGCGTAGCCCGGAACGTTTGATTTCTTCGACCACCCGTTGCCGGTTTTGTTCAGATAACGCTTTTTCAAGAGCTTCATAACCGCCCTGTGCGATATAATCATAAACCCGAATCGGGTCTATCTTTTGGTTGCTTGAGAGTATATTGCGCTGCTGGTTTTTGAAAAAGGGTATATCGTCCCTGCGAAAATATATTTGTCCGGTCTGGGAATCCTGGTACAAAAGGTCTTCGACATAGCTGTCTGAAAGCATGGCGTCGATTATTTTTCCAACGTCGTCAAGGGTGACTTGCGTGTAAAATGCTTGTTGGGGTTCGGTCAAAATAAAAGGCCCCATTTCACAGAAACCGTGGCAACCGGTAACTCGGAGTGAAACCTGACCAAAGAGTCGGTTTTCAATGATATGTCTCTTGGCAACCCTTATAATACCGTTTGAACCACTTGCCTGACAGGCTGTTCCGGCACATACGACCAGACGCGGCCGGTTCGGGTCAATGTCTTTATAAAGGATGTTTCTAAGCGATTTCAGTTCATCTATGGAATTAAACCGTGGCATTTTCCCACCTCAAAAACATGCATGTTTTCTGTATTTTTCCGTCTCCTGTTTCACTGCAACCCTGGTAAACCGACCGCAAGCCGATCAGGCCAGATCCAGCATGTGCCCCCTGCATCCAATACGCGAGCAGACCTTCAGCATCCCACCTCCCGAAACGATCATGACCGCCATCGGTGCCCCGCACTCGCCGCAATTCTCATGGCCGATCAGAAGCCCATGGCAGTGGGGGCACAGGAAATCCGCCACAGCATTTGGCGGAATGTCGTGTTCGATCATCCTGCCGGGGCTGCCATAAAGGGAAGACAGCCAAAGCCTGCCGTGTTGACCGCCCGAAGCCACACTTATACGGATAGCCGGATGCCCGTCTATGGTTTTTCTGTTGTTCATCAGGCTGCAATTGCAGCGTGAACAACTGACGGTTATTGGAAAAATCCGTTTGTCCTCACCATTCCGGATTCTGTCAAATCCTTTGACAGAATCGTCTATAAGTTGGCGAACACCGGTTTTTTTTACTTTGGAGATATAGTGCCCGTCGATAACTACCACAGGCCCCAGAGCGCAGGCTCCCAAACAATTGACCGTTTCCAGCGTGAATTCCCTGTCGAAAGTCGTTTCCCCGGCATTGATTCCGAGCCGGTGCTCAAATTCTTCGACAACCCTCGGTGCACCACGAACATGACAGGCAGTGCCCATGCATGCGCATACAATGTGTCTGCCCCGGGGTTGCAAGCTGAATGTACTGTAAAACGTGGCAACGGCATAAACGTCGACCAGCGAAATTCCCATGTTTTCAGCTACGACCCGCAATGCTGTTTCGGGAAGATAGCCGTATCGGTTCTGGATTTCTTCGAGAATGGCGATTAGTCCGCCCCGTGCGCCGGCATATTTTTCCAGGATGTCCCCGATATCCTTTGCGTCAACAATTTCCTGTCCGTTGGGAACAAAAACCTCCTTGTCAATTAAAGCCGCGATGTTTTCAGTCATTTATTGATACTCCTCGCAATACCATACTCCCCCTTCCTGTGCTGAAATCAAATTGCAGGTATGACGGTTTTCACAGTCACAACACAAACCCTGGTGCAAGTCTCTGTTTAATAGGTTGGCATTATCTGAAAACGTACGGGAAGAGTCTTTGAAAAAACCTTTTCGGGACAACTGTCCTGCACTGAAAATTTCAGGTTGAAATTCCTCGCAATACACGGGAGAACGATTCATTTCCCTGCTCAAAACGCAGACTTCACTGTGCATACAGCTTCTGCAAAGGCCAAGATATTCTGCTTGAAACATGGCAAACCTCCTTGATAAGCGTTATGCCAGGTTGTCTACAGACTTCCAGGCACCTTAGTTTAAACCGGGATGTTACATCCCGGGGCAAAACATCATGCTGCATAAATGCCGCACCGGTATATCTTTTATAGAATCGATTATTTGCAAGTGCTGGACCAAAACCGGCAGTTCAGGAAATATTTAGTGCCTGTCCGGAAACTCCTATACTCCCTCTCCCTTTGGTGGAGGGCCGGGATGGGGGTGAATGATATCAGGAGGTTATCTTTCCCTCCCCCAGCCCCTCCCAGAGGGAGAGGAGTTTCCGGACAGGGAATATTTATGTGATAAAAGGCAGGTTCTCGAAAAGTTCGGGGAAAACTTCAGAATAGCGCTGAAAAGCTTCACTTCGTGCCCGGCTTTCGCCGGAATGACGTTGAGGAACTTTCCCGGTATGAAATCGCACAACTTGAAATTAGGTGGGGAATTTGTCACCACTGGGGAATATTTCCCCGGTAAAAATGGAATCAAACAGAACGATCAGTTTTTTTTAAGCTTTGCACGAAGAGTCTTGCGGTCAATTTCAAGAATCTGTGCCGCCCGGGTAATATTGCCGTTCACACTGGCAAGCACATTGCGGATATATTCGGCTTCCATTTGGGCAAGGGGCATGTCGAATCCCTGATTGCGCAAGGCTGAAAAGCGCATGAGTGGAGGAAGTTCGGGAACATCTATAACATCATTTTCAGACATAACCACCAGGTGCTGGATCACATTTTCCAATTCACGCACGTTTCCAGGCCAATAATAACTCCTTAATACCCGCAGAGCCTCATCGGAAAAATGAGGGATCTTTCTGCCCATTTCCGCGGCGAACCGGGCTGCAAAGTGTCCGGCCACCAGCACAATATCTTCGCCCCGCTCCCGTAACGGAGGAATATTTATGGTGATAACATTGAGGCGATAAAACAGGTCCTCCCGAAAACTGCCGTTTCTGACCAGGGAATGAAGGTCCTTGTTTGTGGCTGCCAGAAATCTCACGTCCACTTTGCGGGCACGGCTTGATCCCACCATGCAGACCTCTTTTTCCTGGAGCGCCCGAAGCAGCTTGACCTGCATGTAAGAACTGGTCTCGCTGACCTCATCGAGAAAGAGACTGCCTCTTTCCGCTGCATGAAAGAACCCGGCCCTGGCACCGGTTGCGCCGGTAAATGCGCCTTTGACATGGCCGAAAAGCTCGCTCTCCAGAAGACCTTCCGGGATGCCCCCGCAATTGACCGGCACAAAAGGAGCGGATGCCCGCGGGCTGTTGTAGTGGATTGCCCGGGCAACCAGTTCTTTTCCGGTACCACTTTCTCCGGTTATCAGAACAGTGGCAGAGGAGGGAGCAACCTTGCTTACTTCGGCAAGGACCTTACGTATGGATGGGGACTCTCCGATAATGCCGTGCGGCGCAAGAGAGGCCGTTTCCGGCGCTTCCTTTGCCAATTTTCTTATGGTCAGCTTTTCTAGCGCCCTGCGCACGACCAATAACAATTCCTCATCGGTAAACGGTTTGGGAAGGTACGCTTCAGCCCCTATCTTGACGGCCTTAACCGCGCTGTTCACAGAGGGATAACCGGTAACCATGATGATTTGAGTGTCCCTGAAGTTCTCCCGAACGTGTCGCACAAGGTCGATTCCACTGATTTTGGGCATTTTAAAATCGGTGATTACCAGGTCAAGCGGAGTTTCTTCCAGGAGTCTAATGGCCTCGGCAACCCCGGAAGCAGTATAAACAAGGTATCCATGCGAGATCAGGTTTCGCTCAATCACCTCGAGAGTCTCAGGAGAGTCATCAACTACCAGTATACGTTCTTTTTCTGACGGCATTCGTGCTGTTTTCAATAGTGAAACCATGACGATATCTTTGATTTCCGAGGCTTATGATATCAATGCCGGCAGATGAACCTCGAAGCGGGTTCCCTGGCCGACAGTGCTCTTAACCTTAAGAGAACCATGGTGTGACGTTACAATTCCATGGACAACGGGAAGCCCCAGCCCCGTTCCCTCGCCCACATCTTTGGTTGTGAAAAAAGGAATGTATAATTTTTCCAGTACATCTTCAGAAATTCCCCATCCAGTATCCTCCACGATCAATGAGACACGGTGTTTAAAGCTTTTTGTCTGCAGGATCAGCCGCCCTCCGTCCGGCATTGCCTGAAGAGCATTCACCACGAGGTTGACCAGTACCTGATTCATCTGCGCAAAATCGGCGTTTATGTCCGGAAGACACGGATCGAGCAGGTGAACAAGATCCACCCCGAATTTTTCACAACGGGAAGAAAAAAAATAAAGTCCTTCCCTAACAACGTCATTGAGGTTGACCGTTTTTTTCTGTGAATTTGTCTGCCGCGCAAACAAAAGAAGGTTCCGAATTATTTCTCGGGCGTGCAAGGAGGCTATTTCGATCTTTTCAATATCATGACTTGCCTGTTGGGGAAGCCCGGGGGACTTCTTTGCCAGCTGGGCATAACCCAGAATGCTGCCCAATGGCTCATTGAGTTCATGGGCTACCCCCGCTGAGAGGATCCCTATAGTGGCAAGACGCTCGGCATGCTGAAGCTGTTCGTTTAGCTTTGCTCTGTTCATTTCGGCCTCTCGTCCCCCCACAACAAACGCCACCTCCCTTGCCACTGCTTCAATAAGCTTCTTTTCCTCTTTCAAAAAAGAGCCTTTATCCAGTTTGAGGTTTTCCTCGGGATAGCATACCTCGACAGTTCCTCTAATCCTGCCGTCCACGATGACAGCCGACTTGAGCCTGTGGGAACTACCCCGGAAACCGGGACTCGTATATGACTGCTCGTCCAAGAAAATCCTGGCAAAGGCGATTTCGGGATACTGCCATGCCTGGGGAAGCTGATCGACGATACACTGAAGGATTTCTTCAAGGGACAGGTCATGCCGTGCGACTATCCGAGCAATGCCGTAAAGACAAGACAGCTCCTTTACGCGTTCTCTGAGTGCAACTTCTTCAGCACCTGATGGTTGTTCTTTGATCAATGCAACTCCGTATTTCGGGCTTCAGCCATTCTGAACAAGCCATTATAACATGACCGTCTTCCAAGCGTATTATAAAAATCCGGCCGATTCTGCCTTCTCTTGCTTTCAAATTTTCACCCCCATCATAATCCCAAATACGGGAAATAGCAAAATGCTATTCCCATGGCTCTGTTTATCAATCTTCAGTTTTTATCGTCAAGAAAAAATACTTAGAGCCTGTCCGAAAACTCCTCTCCCTCCGGGAGAGGTTGGGGGAGGGAAAGGTAACCTCCTGATATCATTCACCCCCACCCCGACCCTCCCCCAAAGGGAGAGGGAGAAACAGAGTTTTCGGACAGACACTACTTAGGCCTTTTGCTGTAACGAAAATTGCCAATAAATCGGCCTGAAAACTCATTACAGGAGCCTTTTACAATAAATTGCTTTACCTTCACCCGGTCTGTAAAAATCATCCAATACCGCTTCCAGGCGATACCCTTTACTTTCATAAAAAGCCCGGGTGCCCCCATATTGTGGTTTTTGGGACGTGTCAACGTAAAGGCGTTTACCACCATCCGCTTTTATCAAGTCCTCTGTTTCCTTAAGCAGTTTTTGTCCTAATCCTTGCCTCTGAAAATCCGGGTGAACTGCAATCCAGTAAAGATCATAGTTTGCTTCTGTGCATGGTGTGGGACCATAGCAGGTAAATCCGGCAAGACGACCATATTGCTCAGCCATGATAAACCGGTAACAGCTCTGGAGACCTTTTGCAAAGCTTTCTCCAACCAGTTCAGCGGCTACGCGTATTTCTGCGGAAGAAAAAAAACCGGTGTTGTTGAGCATTCGTCGAACCCTTTCACAATCTTTTTTCTCAATCTCGTAACGGAAATTCAAAGCATGGATCGGACCGGAGTCATCAGGATACTTTTTAATCCTTTTGGGGCTTGATTCTGTCAATCCCTTAAAAAAATGACCAAGGGCAGCTTTAACAATTTGCTCGACCACCTCGCGATAGCTAATGCCGGCCTGTTTAGCACCTGCGGCAAAACCGGCATCAGGAGATAAGCATGGGTTTGCGTTTACTTCAAGAATCCAGGGTTGTCCGTTAATATCCACCCGAAAATCAATACGGGCATACCCTTGCAAACCAAAAACTTCCCAGCATCGAACAGCAAGGTTTTTGAGATGTGAAATTAATGTGGCATCTTCCTTATCAAATAAAAAGGTGCGTGGTGTATGGTGATATTCAAAAGAGGATTCGTCCCATTTGGCCCGATAATCGACAATCCGGTGTTTTTCATGACCATATCCGTCAAACAAAATTTCAGCCACCGGCAAAACAAGGAGTCCATCAGGTCCTGATAACAGCGAGAGATTAAACTCACGTCCATCGATAAAACGCTCAGCAAAGCAGGATCCGCCTAATTGATTGACTCTATTTTTCAGGGTCTCGGAAATGATTTGCGAATCAGAAGCTTTTATAATGCTATTTTTATCCAGTCCGACAGATGCATGTTCCCATACAGACTTGATAATCCAGCATTGGGATTGGTTTTCAGAGGAAAGAAAATTGTTCCGGTATGGGTGGGCTTTGGGATAAGGTCCTATCCACGAAGGTGTTGGCAAATCAAATTGTTCCATCCGTTCTTTGGCTAAAACCTTGTTGGAGGTCATAAACATGGACTCTGCCGATGCTCCCGTATATGGTATAGCCATGGTGTCGAGCAAAGAGGGAACCAAATGAATAAGCCTTCCGCGGTTTTCCAGGGACTCAACCAAGTTGAAAACAATTTCGGCATCCATTTTTCTTATGCGACTCAAAATATCGTTCAAGTCAAGACCACAGGCAATGGTTTGCACCTTATGGCCTAAAGAAATGAGAGCTTGACCAATCGAGTCCGCCTGAATCAGAACATCGCGTTCATCCGGAGAGTCCTTATTTATAACTGCGTTGTGGATCACAGCAATGCGCATGATGCAATCTCCATTTGTGATTCTGAAAATCAGCTGGCCAGTTTATAATTTCCCAACCCTTTTTGATTTTCGTAACGCATTTTTTTCTTTGTTCGCATCATGGCTGAATCGACAATGACAGCGATCATTTCAATATAAGATATCCCCAAAAAATTGCATAAGATACATAAATCTGAATGAACTGGGCGAATACCTGCCAAGGGGTTGACTTCAATGAAATTTGGCACGCCCTGGTCATCTACCCGAAGATCGATTCTTCCAGCATCCCGGCATCCAAGTCCACGCCATGCCGCCAGAGCGATCTTTTTGGCTTTCTCTGCAGTGGAATCATTTGCAAGACGGTATTCTACAAAGCTCTCATAATGTTCTTTGTTCTGCAAAGAATAGGCATCTGAGTCTCTTTCATTTTTCAGAAAAATTTCCATGGCTCCGATGGCCTCAGCTTCTTTTCCTGTTTTGAAAAGACCCACAGTAAACTCACGACCCGGTAGAAACTTCTCAAGCAATACCGGTTGGTTAAACTCGGATAAGAGCCTGTTGCATACCACAAAAAGCTCAGTGTGATTGTTAATTTTGGATATAGATGAAATACCTTTTCCGGTTCCTTCGGATACAGGTTTCGCAAAAAGAGGAAAAGGAAGCCTGACCTTTTCAATATCATCTGTTGTTTCTACCAGAAAAAAATCAGGGGTGGGAATACCCAGATCCCGGAGCACATGTTTTGTCATGGCCTTATGTAAGGTAAGTGCCATAACCATTGGGTCGGAAAAAGTGTAGGGAATTTGGTATGCATCCAGCATAGACGGAACCAGTGCCTCTCTTCCAAAACCATAAAGCCCTTCCGCAATATTGAAGACCAGGCTCCATCTGCAACCCTGAACCAGCCGTTTCATCAACTGACCGGCATTACCGATCCGGTCAGTTTCAAAACCCAGATGCTGTAAAGCAGTTTCAATGGCCACAATGGTTTCGTCCTGATCAAATTCAGCAGTTTCATCCATACTATAGCCCATGGCAAGGTACTCTGATCGCAAATCGTAAGTTAAACCGATAGTTGTCATTTATTCCGTCTCCCCTGCAAGGTGGTGGGCACCTAAGAAAGATTTTAATCAATAATGTTTCGGGAGTTTCGAGGCACATGTCCCTTGTCGGGGTGAAAATTACAACATATCCCGAAACCTTAGAAAAGAGTGTTTTCTCATGGGCTGTCCGGATATTGGTACAACCCGTCTTTAAAATTTTTTAAAAGAATTGAATCGTTTTTGCGCCCTAAGAAATAGTTGGGCATCAACGGGATTTTCCCTCCGCCGCCGGGAGCATCTACAACGTAGGTAGGAACCGCATAACCGCTGGTAAAACCTCTTAAACCGCGAATTATTTCTAATCCTTTTTCGATGGGTGTTCGGAAATGAGCGGAACCGGTAATGGGATCGCACTGGTAAAGGTAATAAGGACGAATCCGCATTTTCATCATATGATGAAAAAGTTCTGTCATTGTCTCTATATTGTCGTTGATCCCTTTGAGTAAGACTGTTTGAGATCCGAGGGGAATTCCGCCATCGGCCAAAATGCCACAGGCGCGATAAGCCTCAGGGGTACATTCATCTGGATGAACAAAATGAAGACTCATCCACAAAGGATGATGTCGACGCAGCAAACGGATTAGTTGTGATGTTACTCTTTGAGGCAACACAGCGGGAATCTTGGTGCCGATTCTGATAATTTCCACGTGGGGAATCTGCCGCAATCGGGTCAAAATCCAGTTCAACCGATCATCACTCAATGTCAAAGGATCACCTCCGGAGAGGAGCACATCACGAATTGTGGCTGTCTGGCGGATATAATCAAGAGCTTTTTCCAGATACAAATGATTGGCCTGTAGTTCTCCATGGCCAACAACCCTTGATCGTGTGCAATATCGACAGTAGGTGGAACAAAAATCGTTAACCATAAATAGTACCCGATCCGGATATCGATGCACCAGCCCCGGGACCGGGCTTTGTTTTTCTTCACCAAGAGGGTCATCTTCCTCACCGAAAGACCTTATCAACTCCTGGGGCATTGGAATTACCGTTCGACGAAGGGGCTGGTCAGGGTCATTTTCAGACAAAAGACTCATGTAATAGGGAGTGACGCTGATGGGTAATAATCGTTCCTTATTTTCAAAAGCAGCAGTTTCTTCTCCGGTCAAAGAAAGCATTGCTGAAAGTTGTTGTTTGCTTCTAATCCGATGGCTGACTTGCCAATACCAGTCGTTCCATAATTTGTTGCTGATTTCAGGGTAATGTTTTTTTCGAAAAGCACGGGTTACGTTGCTGGTAGGTGCAATACGTGTTCTGGGAAAAACTAAAACAGGATCTTTTTTTTTCCTGTGCTCAGAGGCTTTTTGCTCAACAGCAGACAATATTTGCGATGTGGGACAACTACTTGGAGGTTCATCGTCGTCCTGGATATTTACAGATGATGAATCCGCTGTTTCAGCAGGCTCATTTATGTTTGAAGCTTTTACGAAAAAAGCGTTATGGTGCATACTCTCTCCTCTATTATCTGTGGGTCTTGTTAGGGAACTATGAAACGCTGAATACGCGCTTATACAATCCTGTTTGTGCTATGCAGTATAAATATTTTAATGCAAAATGCAAGCGGCTTTAGAGGGTAGAAACAAATATTTCTTGCCACGTCCCTAAAGTTTAAATTTATCATCACAAGCTCGCGTTCGACAAATGCTATTGAAAAAAAGGGATGTTTATATTACATTTCTGATTTGCTTAGATTAGCCTGATCAGGAGACTTGTTAAATGGGGTGGATGGGAAAAATTGTGGGCGGCACTATCGGTTTTGCCATGGGAGGACCCCTTGGAGCGGTGGCCGGAGCCATATTCGGGCATGCTTATGATAAAAGCTCAGAGCTTGAATATCAGCCCACCGGTAAGATCCGTTTATCAGAGGGCGAAAAAGCCCAATTGACATTTTTTGTGGCCGCCTTTTCCATGCTGGCGAAGCTGGTGAGGGCAGACGGACAAGTCACCAGAGAAGAGCTGGCTTCAATTGAAAAAATCATGCTTCATGATCTCAACCTGGATCAACAAAGCCGCCGGATCGCAGTTAACATTTTCAATACAGCATTGAATGCCCCTCAATCATTTCAGGATTATGCATTCCAATTTTATTCTCATTTTCGTCACAGACTTCAGCTTCTTGAATTTATGCTGGATCTTCTTTTTAAAGTTTCCACAGTCCACGGAAAATTGAAAAAAAGTGAAGAAGATTTACTGATTTTAGCAGCAAAGATTTTTCGATTTAGCGAACAACAATATCAAAATATCAAATCCCGCTATGTCAGCACGAATGATCATTACTATGCCGTTCTCGGTTGTTCTCCTGATGATTCCGATGAGCATATAAAAAGCCGCTATCGAAAACTGGTACGGGAATTTCATCCTGATGCGATCGCCGCAAAAGGTTTACCCGAAGAGTTCACGGCTTTTGCTCAGGAAAAATTTCACAAAATTCAGGATGCCTATGAGAAGATTAAGAAACAACGGGGAATGAAGTAAAGACTTGAAAACCATATTTTGAGCCAGTGAACAAACGCGTGCACATTTTGGGTTGCCATATTTTGCATTGGGCCTTACAATGATGGTATAAACTCCTAACCAAGGAGCGTGCCATGAAAAAAATACAAATTATATCAGTGGTAATCATTTTTCTCTTGATACCTTTTGTTCACCCCGTTCAATCCGCGCAGAGTCTTTCTGAACCTCCTCCGGTGGCCCCATCTTTAGTTCGTCAAGGTGATTTCGCCACCACCCTGGCTTACGAATTAAATTTGGGAAGGCCTTTTTCAGAAGAACATGCGCAGCAAATGCTGGCTGACATTGGAATTGCGCCCAAAAACGGGTGGATTTCCGATTATCCCATGACCCCCGATGTCATCGGAGAATTGCAGGATGCGGTAATCAGAGTTGCAAATTATGGATATCTTTCCATGGATCAAAAGGAGGCAGTAAACATTTTTCAAAGCCTCGTTGCGGACTTTGAATTGCCCATTATTCCGGACAGAAACGGAACAAAACACATTGAAACACCGCCTTCTGAAACGCACATCCATTATATTGAGCCCACGGTAATCCACAACTATTATTATCATAGCGGACCACCGGTGATTACTTACTATCCTCCACCTCGCTCGTATTACAGCCTCTACAGCTGGGTTCACTATCCGTTTTGGTGGGAAGGTTTTTGGTTTTCCGGTTTTTTTGTAATGCGTGATTTTCATAGAACCTCTCATGTGGTTATCCTTAGCAGTTATGGTTACCCGAAACACTTCAGAAGTCATACAAGAGTCATCGGGGTGGTCAGCAATCGCAAAACAAGATCCATCCACACTCCAAGAGGTATTGTGAGGCACCCTGCTAAACGCAAATATCAGGAATATGGACACCCGGGGACCAAAAGATCGTCACGGAGATTGTCGAGACCCCATGAAAGCAGAATAACCGACAAGTCAACGTTTATGAGAGACAGTCGTCGGCAGAAAAGCAGCTTTGACACAAATATCGTCTCTCCTGAAACCAGACATTCCAATGTTAGATCATCTTTCGATCGCCGTTCTGAAAGATTTCGGGATAACACAAGCCGAGAACCAAATGTTCGTTCACCCGGGATTTCCGGTCAGGTAAATCAACGATCCGGGAGAGAAACTTCCAGAACAAGCAGAAGGGACAATTCTACAGAAGTAAAAAGACCCGATAACAAGGGTTCCGTGATGGTTCCCCGCACCCCTGGTTTTCGGCAAAACCGTATTCGTGATGGTCGCGAAAACCAGAGTGCTGTTGGTCAGGAAAGCCGGAGAAGTTTTGATCGATCCTCCGGCGAAATCCGGTCTTTTCAAAGACCAGAGCGCAATGTTTTTCAAAGAAATGACCCGAGCGCTTTTCGAAGGCCTGCAAGAAATGAACAGGGTTCTTCCCGGATTCGGAACAACAGGGGTGTGCATGGCTTTAGTCAAGGGGGATTTTCCCGTTAAGAATAGAATTTTCATACACCCCCTCCCTCTGAGGAAGGGTGAGTTTTCGTTGAAGCTCTAAACAATGATATGCGCCTTTTAACCCTTAATATTCGTTTTGGTGCCGGGAGTGAATTTCCTGATAAGCCAGGTTACGATATACCGGCTAAAAAGGAAAAAACAATCGACGTGGCATTTGCCATTGAATCGGTTCAACCGGATATTGTTGCGCTTCAGGAAGTCAAAAATGAAAAACAGGCAAAAAAAATTGCTTCACACCTCAATTTTAAATACATTTATTGCCGTCATCCATCCAGCTATTCACTTGACTTTTTCGAATGGGGTATTGCATTTCTATTCCGACTGCCACTGATTAAAAGTGCAGGTTTTTCCATATATTTTGACGAGAATATAAGATCCGGACGTCAGGCCCTGCAAGCCTCTTTTCAGGCTGGAGACAATGTGATTTCGGTAATAAATGTTCACCTGGTTCCACATGCTATTGATCATCAAATTGAAAATTTGTTTTCTTTGACGAAACAGAGCAATGCCCCCACCATTTTAATGGGTGATTTCAACTGCACCCCACATGATAATGCATTAAACTCGATAAAAAACAAATGGGTTGACACTTGTCAGGCGGCCATCACCACCCCAGGCGGTGCTGAAGCGGATTCTATAGGAACCACAATAGGAAATGGCAAACGCATTGATTATATTTTTGTGGAGAAAAACTGTTTTATTATCCGGAAAGTTGGAATTGTGGAAGAAAAGCATCGGCTCATTTCCGATCATATCGGATATTTTGCCGATATAGATATCAGGTGACCGGCGATTTATCGCCGGTCACCTGAATTATGTTACTTCGTCATCTATAATAGTATGCACAAATTCGACTAATCAACCGCTTCAATCCCATGGGTGCAAACTCAAGGGGCATCCACTCGTATGTTTCCTGAACCCGAATCTCGAGCACCCTGCCGTAGGGATCCCGAACTGCAAAATGATGACGGGCAAAATTCTGATTTACAGGTTCGATGGTTAGAATAAATGACTCTTTATATGGATCGACAACTTCAAAAAACCCCCTTGTGAAATAGGGTCGAAAATATTTTTTTTCATCAGGAACAAACCATGCCTCAGCCATGATGTGCAGACCATTTCCTTTAACACTGGCAGGGTTGAAATCATAACTGCCTCCTGATTTTTTTTTAAACACATATCTTTTATTTTGAACCGTTACCCGCGGCGGACGAAAACCATCACGCTCAAAAATGTCATAACCATCCTTGAGATTTTTCCAGAACGATTCCCATAAATGCCCCTGATACTTCCGCATATTTTGGGATGTCATGCGAAAAGGAAACACATGCACAGGTACACTGCTTTGACCGTTCCTGAGCCCTGCTTCCACGAGCGTGTAAATTTCTTCAACGTCCATGTCGGATACCGAATAGCACCCCACTGATTTACATCTGCCGTGGACCATAATTGCCGTGCCTGTCAACCCGTGTGCCCTGTCATAGCTGTTCGGATATCCAAGATCGAATGACAAGTGGAACTTAGAATACGGGTTCAGCGAAGATGCGGTTACAAAATAGAATCCTTCCGGTGCCCGCTTATCTCCCTCTCTAATCTTGTGTCCCAGGCCTTTTGGTCCATAATCACAAACCTCGTAACTTTTAAACAGGACAAACCGGTCCATCTGCCCGACCCAGACTTCCAGAATATTTTCATTTTTAAATATTCTTATAAAAACAGGCGCGCCCCATTTTACACCAAGTTGAATGAGTTTATCTTCCAACAAAGGTTTTACACGATTTACCGCTGCCTCTGAGCGATGGCTTGAAGGAATCGGCATTGAAAAAACAGTCACTGCTGTTGCCAGTGACACGTATATGACCAAAATCAAAATTAAGCCAATAAATCGCATTCTATGTCCGTTTATTGATAGACGATTTCTGTATCCCACATCCGATGTAAACAACTTGTAGGTGCGAATTCATTCGCCACAGCTTGGCCTGGCACACTACTTATACCTAAAAAAGCATGTTTGAAAGTACTTTGCAAGATTAAATTGACTCCTGTACATAAAAAAGTCGTAATAGTGCACGGTAGTAAAGCTTGCGATAAAATAAGAGGCTCAGCCCATCCGGGAGGGGATTTTTCGGTTTATTTCACTGCTGAATAGTTATTGACATATTGACGTGTTTTAAACTATAGTGAACAGAAAAGAATAATTTTCTAAACAGATATTTTTCCACAGACCCTAACCTGAGCGATTTTGTTTTCAAATATCCATCATTCCCGCCCCCGCCGGAATGGCATTGGGAGGTTTCCCGATATAGAATCGCTCAATGCAGGCAGAAAGCAATAAAATTAATCTTATAGCCAATTAATCAAAGGAGGTTTTAATGAAAGTTACCATTAACAGGCAATGCATGGGTGACCGAAACTGCAACAAGCTTTGTCCGGAAGTCTTCGAATATGACGAAGACCAGTTAATATCCATTGTTAAATATGAAGAAATTCCCGAAAAGTATCATGACCTTGTTCGACAGGCAGCGCGGGAATGCGTTCCGGAAGCCATCGAAATCGAAGAATAAATTTCTATATTTTTATACCAGGTTCTGTAAGGAGGTCCGTCATGGGAAAATTCAGGGAGAGTCAAACCGCGCAAAATCTCCTGATCTCTTTTGCGGGTGAATCACAAGCCCGGAATCGTTATACCTATTTTGCCCGCCATGCTGCCGAAGAAGGTTTTATACAAATTGCCGACATTTTCGAAGAAACGGCCAATCAGGAATGTGAACACGCCCTTCGGTTCTTCAAATTTTTCAACGGCGGCGAAATGGAAATTACCTGGTCATTTCCCTCCGGTGTAATCAAGGGAACCTATGAAAACCTCCTTTTGGCAGCCGATGGCGAACGTTTTGAGCATTCCCGGATGTATCCAGGATTTGCAAAAATTGCCGCTGAAGAAGGGTTCATACGGGCTGCCGAGACATGGAATGCCATCAGCGTTTCGGAAAAACAGCACGAAAAGCGATTCCGGGATTTGGCAGCAAACATCCTGGGCGAACGAGTTTTTGCCCGCGAAAAAGAAGTGGTCTGGCGTTGTCGTAATTGCGGCTATCTGCATAACGGCAAGCAAACACCGGACAAGTGCCCAGCCTGCGTCAAACCACAGGCCTATTTTGAACTTCTTGGCGAAAATTGGTAGAAAGAAGGACCTTAGGTGACTGGCAATAAAAAATTATCCAAGGATTGCGCCGGATTTTGGTCCGTATTCAAGGCGCATTGATTTCCGGCAACATCCGTGGTGGCATATTAGATCGCCTGTACCTGGTTTAAATAATCTGTTTTTTGGCACGTTGGGCATCAAGTTGGCTTGAAACACCTTAGTGTTTTCAAATTGAGCCCTGACATCTTCAATGGTGGGATCTGCTTTGTCTGCAACTTGCCTGGTCATCAGTTATCCTCCTTGCTCTAAGTTTTGATTACCGATATATCACCCCCTTCACAAAATTTCATGCAACCTCACGGAAAGACACGAAAAAACAGCCAGGCAAAAAATTATGACTTTAAGAGAAAGAAGGAACAATATTTCAAACATGGACATAATTGAGGAAAGCGTCCCAATCATTGTTTACCTCGATACAGCGAAGTTGGCACGGGTGACCTTCGGTCACCTGGTGGGCTTGTGGAGATAGAATAAATTTACCTTGATTTTGTTGATTCCTGCTCTTGCAAAAAACCTAAAAACAGAGTTACAATTGGGCCGCCGATATTCGGTGTTATAGGGATCGGGTGAATGGCTGCCGGATCAATAGCCATCAGGGAATTCACCCAAACAACAGTTATTCAACCGGGAAATAAGAATGAGACAGGAATTTGAATGCAAGCTTTGCGGTTTTGAGCCTGAAAATTTCTGTGAATTCAGGCAAAGAAGCTATTTTAGATGTGAAAATTGTTTTTCAATTTTTATGCATCCTGAGCATTATCCCTCTTATGAAGAAGAAAAAATGAGGTATCAGCTTCACAACAATGATGTCAACGATCCCGGCTACCAAAAGTTTGTCATGCCTATTGTAAATGCGGTTAAAAAAAGGTTCACCCATAAACACAAAGGGCTCGATTTTGGGGCTGGCACAGGTCCTGTTGCAAGTAAGCTTCTTCAGGATGAACATTACAACATCGCGCTGTACGACCCTATTTTCCACAATTATCCTGAAAAACTGAATTCAAGTTATAATTATATCGTATGCTGTGAGGTAATCGAGCATTTTCACACTCCACGCAAGGAATTCAAGCTTTTAAAATCTCTTCTCAAAAGCAGAGGAGTTCTCTACTGCATGACAGAAATTTACAATGAAAATATAGATTTTTTAAATTGGTACTATAAAAATGACGAAACCCATGTTTTTTTCTACCAAAAATCCACACTTGAATGGATTATGAGAAATTTCGGATTCTCAAATGTTAATGTTAGGGGTAGATTAATACAATTTTTTGCATAGCCATATTTAAGCAATCGCATATGAGTGTAACCTGCTGGGACTATAAGTTCCAGGCAAAATTATAGCGGGTTTTAAAATGAAAAAAAAATGGACTAATAAAGAATGTTTCGGGCGGCAAGCAGAAGATATGCTTTACGGTAATTCACCCGATAAGTGTTTGGACTGTGAAATTTTCGATAAATGCCATAAGATAACCATTGCTGCATGCTTGCAATCAATTTCAACAGATCTGGATCTGATAACACAAAACGGGCTTGCATCAAAAAAGCTTATGGGCTTCGCAGAATTAGATAAGCTTGCTGAAGCTGATATGACAAAAAATAATTGACGGATTGAATATCGATTGACAGGAGGCGGGTACCCGAATGATGAATCGAATCGTTACGCTTTTTGTTGTTTTCGCGCTTTTCGGCTGCGATGACAGTCAAATCCAGATTCGTTTTGACCAGCAATCAGAGTACGAAAGGGTCCTTGTCATCGATAAAAGCGACAAGCGATATCTTCGTTTCGGCAAACCGAATTCCGCCAATGAGAGCGTTATTTCTCTTTCGGATCCCAGAGCCGTTCCTACCGAATATATAAGGATTGCCGCCCTGGGACCAATGCTGACGCCGAATCCGAATCGCGCTCTTATGATTGGTTTGGGCGGAGGGACTTATACCACCTTGCTGAAAAGACACTTTCCAAACCTGCATATAGACGCCGTCGAAATTGATCCGGTCGTGGTTGAAGCGGCCAAGAACTTTTTCGGGGTACAAGAAGACGAACGATTCAAAATCCATGTTGCGGATGGAGCTAAATTCGTTAAAGAAACTCAGAACATTTACGATCTTGTCTTCATAGACGCCTACAGTGGAAAAGGCATACCTCAAGCGCTGTCGGGTCCGTCGTTTTTTGACGCCGTAAAAGCTATAACATCCGCCGAAGGAGTTGTTGTATTAAACCTTTTTAATCATCATGGAAGGGACTCAACGTTAATCCGGCTTTTCAAAAACCGGTTCCCGCATACGGCCTGCATCAGGTCCTCCGACCATCTCAATCTGGTTCTTTTTGGCAAAAGCTCCGACATGCCGGCCCGTGACAATCTGATTGCAGCGACTCAAAAATTTTCCGCTGCCACCGATCTTTCTTTCGACCTTGAAAAGATCGCAAAAAAACTCGTTATGAAATGCGAAGTCTAAGGATACCGTTTCAATTTGAATCATAGACGATGGAGATTATGAAAGAAAAATTTGAACTGTACACATTGAATATCAGTAATTTATGGGATCCGGTTGACAACAAAAACTTTTGGGATGCTGATATCGAGATTCCAGATATTTGCTCTCTTTATGACTTGCATCTTTTTATTCAAAAAATCTTAAATTTTGACAATGATCACTTGTTCATATTTTATGCCGGAAGAAATGACCGAAATCGTAAAATTCAATTTTCAGGCAAACCCGGTTACCCAGATGATGGTGGAGATTACGAAAACATTCTTCTGAAAGATATATACCCTCTTATAGGACTAAAGCTTTATTATCTTTTTGACCTCGGGGACAATTGGCTATTTGAGATACGCAAAAGCCGAAAGAAAGCAACGCCTCAAGAAAATACAAAATATCCGCGTGTTGTATCGGATAATGGTGTAAAGTTAAGACAATATATCCCTGATGATGATTAAACAGGCCTTTCCTTTTTATTCCTATCCCCGGGCCAGCATTTCACCTACCCGGTTACAGTATTCTATACTTTTCTTATCACCGGAGATAAGCTCTATTTCTGATGGCGACGCAGCGCCAAGCCCAAGTTGGACTGCTCTGGCAATCTGCTCCTGATCAAAGATCTTGCGCTGCATAATCTGCTCATTGCTCCCCAGCACCTTTAAAACAGCCAGAGCTACGGCGTCTGTAGCAACACGGTCTGTGGATGTGAGAAATACTTTTCCCTTGGCCCTTTTTCCGGTCATCGGACCGCCATCCACGAAGGCATCGATTCCATCCAAAACGATAAGATCGGGTTTGAAGGGTGCATTGATTTCAGCGATCATTTTTTGTTGATGAACAGAACTGTGGAGTTCCCTCATGTAGCCGTAGCCGTGCCTGGTGGTGGGAACCACTCCTACGTGAAGTTTCAGGGACATAGTAAAGACCCCGCCGTACTGATGCGTCTTAAGGCAACAGGTAGAGATGAGGCACTCGGCTTCCAAAATGGGCCTTGCCACGCGAAATCCATCCTTCCAGTGTGTGTCCTTGGGTTTGAACTTCACCCAGTCTTTGTCGGCGAGTTCATCGAAGTTGATGATGCGAACGTCTCGCTCCTGCATAAGCGGGATAATTCCCATGTCCTCCATCACATCTTTGGTTGGAGGGTAACTTCTTTCTCCTATCGCCACGGACTTTGCGCCCATGTTCCATACTTCTTCCACTAAACTAACCAGTGTGTCGTTATGGGTGGAGCCGGGGTAATAATCCGCAGTGTTGAAGTTGGGTTTAATAAGCACCGCTTTATTTTTTACCGGGTTCGAGTTCAGAGATCTCATGGATGAAACGACACCTTCTTTGTGATCTTCGGTTTCAAAAAATAAGACTTGGCTTTTGTTGCTTTCCATGGCAACGCCTCCCCTAAATCCCAGCATCAAAGTCCCTGCAGCAATGCCTGAGTACTTTAAGAATTTTCTTCTACTTATTCCTGAATCTTCCACCTTTCCTCCATTTTATTGGCTTTGTAGGATGCACTATCAAAATAATATCACAATTTTATAGTCAATACTA
>SKZT01000026.1 GCA_007127235.1 Desulfobacteraceae bacterium | reverse complement strand
TTCCTGCCCTTGAACAGCTCTGCATAGCGCTTCTTCAAAAGACATTCGAGTTTAAAGACATTAAAAAAATCGGAAGAACTCATCTTCAGGATGCGGTGGTTTTAACATTGGGAGATGAGTTTTCAGGGTACGCACGGCAAATCAAGCTGGGAATTGAAAGAATCAAAAACGTTGAAAATCACCTTTCAGAATTGGCTCTGGGGGGAACCGCCGTGGGTACCGGCTTAAACGCTCACCCCGATTTTGCACAAAAAACCATCGAACTTATCAATAAAGAAACCAACCTGAGTTTTACCGAAGCAATCAACCATTTTGAAGCCCAGGCCACACAAGATACCGCTGTGGAAGCCAGTGGGGCGTTGAAGGCAATCGCCGTCAGCCTCATAAAAATAGCCAATGATATCCGATGGCTTTCTTCCGGACCCCGGTGCGGCATCGGTGAAATCACCATACCAGAATTACAGCCCGGGTCTTCCATGATGCCCGGAAAAGTCAACCCGGTTATCGCCGAAGCTGTCATTCAGGCCGCCTTTCAGGTGATTGGAAATGATACAGTCATAACATTGGCCGGCCAGTCGGGAAATTTCGAACTGAATGTATGTATGCCACTGATCGGCTATAATCTGATTCATTCCATCAGCTTGTTGGCCAAAGCATCCAAACACTTTGCAGAAAGATGTATCGAAGGTGTCGGCGCAAACCGGGAGCAATGTAGATTAAACATAGAAAAAAGCCTTGCTCTGGCTACAAACCTGGTTCCTGAAATCGGTTATGACCGTGCGGCAGAACTTGCCAAAAAAGCATGGGAAACCGGAAAAACCATCAGAGAAATCGCTTTGGAAGAAAATATTGTTGAAAAAGACATTCTGGAACAATTGTTACCACAATAAGGAGGTTAAACATGTCGGAAAAAAAATACAAGGTTCAAACCGCATGCCCTCAGTGCGGATGCAGTGCCGTATCTCATCTTAGCAAAGAAGAAATCAGAAAAAAATTTGGCGATGTGCCCAATGTCGAAATGGAATGCGGCGAATGCATGGTCAAATATACCGCAGAAATGAAAGATGCCTGTCCCGAATGGGATGAGGAATGCCGCATGAAAAAATAGGCGGATTGTTCTATATCAGGTTAAGGATGTGCTTTATTCAGCTGGCAAAGGCATAGAAACAGCTCCTAGCAAACCACCTGCTTAAAGGAATTACCGATTAGATATGCGGCATTTTTGAGTCTGGGAATGAAAATTCTCATAAATTCGGATGAAAAATTTTCCCGGACTGTTACTGCTGATGAATTTAACAAGAGTCTGACCTGTTTGTGTGAAATGAATTGAAAATCCGTTAGGAAGGAGTGCGAAAGTTGTACTTTCGCCTAACCGGCTGGAAGCCGGTTCACCTTAAAAACAGATGTGCCAACCAGAAACGGGTTTACATTCCGGGGATAAATCTGCACCCACAAAAGAACCTAATTCACACAAACAGGTTATACTCATCTTATAAACAGCCAGAATTCAAAAAAAACCCTGAGGTGACATCATGTAGCCAGACGTTTTAACCACCAGTTTGAACTTTTTGCCAAAACCAACACCTTATCAGCAGAAATTCTGATTATACCGGATTTGGGGTTGTAAAAAAGTAAATTCATTCCAAAATTAAATTGAAAATTGAAATTGATCCATGAAGATTGCTGCTGAAATGAAAACGCCTGATAATCACCGTTTGGGGCTGCCCATCCGATGGCGGTTGATTGTTTAAGAGCCACAGATTTATTCGCGGATGAACTCGTCCTGGTTTTGGAGTGTTACCCATGAAAGTCCATCTTGAAACAATTGAATCCTGTGGGTGCCGATTATCCTCATTGATATAGACCTGAAACATTGCTTTGCCATTCTGCCATTGAAAGCGATGGGTGGATATACTCTCTGTTGCAGGAAATTCAAAACGATGCCGGTGCCCCGGCAAATTCCAGGGTTGGACAACAAATTGACCATTTGGGTTTTGGGAATCTCCCCAACGGCTGTATTCGATATCGATTTCCTTGCCATTTTCAGCATCATCCGCCCAGGTAAACAGACCCAGAACGGTATTTTTGTCTAAAATTGACGGGTCTGATATCAGCTCGAAAGTGTATGTTCCATATCCCATTTCGTCGAGACATACAATCTCGGCACAATTCCAATGGTTACCATCATGGAATATCTGCAAATGAAGATGACCCTTTTCATCTACAAATACATTTTGCGACGAATCGGCAAAATAGCAGGGACCGGGTCCCAGAGTTCCTGAGCCCGAATTTTTTACATACCAGCGATACCCGCTAAATTCTATAACCCTGTGGCAGGCCTCCGGATTCCGAAAATGCTTTTGGCCCGTCAAAACCGGAAGGTTATCCGGGATTGAAGCTGATCCTGCCAGAAGGGGAATGTCTGCATCTTCATGGCAGATTCCCAGGTAGACTATTGTTGCCAGCTCATCAATTCCATCAATTCCGGCAGTTGTAATGTTTATCTCAAAAGTTCCATCCGACTGAATATCAGTTTTCGGCTGGTTTTCATAGGGTTTTACCCACCATCCGCTACCGGAAATAAAAATGTAACTTATGATTTTATAATTATCTGCATTTTCAAAATTTTCTATCCTCCCGGTCACATTTTGAGTTGTCCCGCATGGGGGAATATAAACGTGAGCAAACTCAGGCGTTTCACCAATATCGGGCATTTCGGCGATATATAGCCTCACTTGCTGGCTATCATAAGTTGTCCCATCATCTACAGAAATATAAATGTCGAATGTTCCTTCGATATGAGGTGTCCATCTGAATGTCCCATCCGGTTCCAAAACAGCTCCTTCAGGAAGATTGGATGCCCAATAAGTCAGTGTATTACCCTCGGGATCTGTCGCATTTGCCACAAAAGACAGAGGTTGTCCCACCACGCCATTCTGATTTGCAATAAAATCTAATTTCGGAGGTCGATTGGAAACACCATCAACATATTTCTCATCCCAGGCCACCTGGACCTCTGCACTGGAATAGAGCCGTGCGACAAACGCCATATCTGAATAATTGTGGACATTCATATTTTGAACAGTTCTTAACGTCCCTGATGGGCTTTGGCCATTTGAATTATTAACAGAAATGATTTTCTCACAGACCTGGTCGCTGGCACAGTCCCATGGTCCGCGGTTAAGCAACCATAGCTTCAGTGTGTAATGGTCTTGTTTCAGTCCTGAATAATCAAACTCAAGCAAGGGACTGTAAGAGCCCAAAGATAAATTTCTGGGTAAGTTTGTGGGCACAGTGGTTATTCGAAGTGTTTCGGCCATTACCATACTGTTTGTTAAAATAAAAAACAGTGTAATCAGAATTGCTTTTTTCTTCATTTTTCAATCCTTTCGCCTTAATATTAACTTTTGTATCTATAATAGAAAATTTATGTAAAAATTATCACCCCATTTAATTGAATTTTCGGATTTATTATATACTTGAGTTTTCGGAAAAAAGTGTGAGTGCTTTATCCGAATTTTTGTCAAACGCAAAATTTTCATCCATTGAAATGCAGCGGCTACATCTGCTCAATATGCGTGATACATTTAAGGTTACCGGCGGATATTATATCCTTGACGATAGCATGAAACACCATACCAAGTTTTGTAAATGGATTCATGGGGTTCAGGTATTATTTGATCATGCTTTTGGAACTAACCTCAAAGCC
>SKZT01000137.1 GCA_007127235.1 Desulfobacteraceae bacterium | reverse complement strand
TTGGGCCAAAGAACTGGGGCAAAAGGCGATGGCAAATATAATCAGGTGGCAGGCCCTGATCCGGCAAAAAGCCGGAATGTATGCCCGCCAGATCAGGGAAAATCCCTGGGGCACTGCATTCTGGTCATACCTTGGTCTCGCTTTTGCCTATGGAGTGATTCATGCACTGGGACCCGGTCATGGCAAGGTCTTTGTCAGCACTTATTTTTTAAGCCGAAAAGCCTCCATAAAACAAGGTATTTTAATGGGCGGGCTCATGAGCTTTTTCCACGTGTTTTCAGCCATTGTATTGGTTTTTATTTTTTATTTTGTATTAAAAGCCGGAGGAATGGGATCTGTGGACCAAACGGGTAAGCATCTTCAAAAAATAAGCTCCGGTCTTATCTTCCTTGTGGGTTTGTTTTTGGCCTGGAAATCCGGCATGGCGATTTTTCAGGGTCATGATGGGCATTCCCATGGTTCTGATCCGGAAGCCGACTCCAAAAGTCTGATTTCCTTATGCCTGGCAGTGGGCCTTGTGCCCTGTCCGGGAGCAGCCATCATCCTTTTTTTCTCCATTACTCTTGATATTCTGATGGCCGGTATGCTGGCCATGATATTTCTGGCCCTCGGTCTTGCAATAACAACCATCTCTTTTGCTCTGGTCTCTCTTCTGGCAAGAAATGTTCTGGCCAGGGTCACAATCCGGGCCAATATTGTCAGCCCAAGGCTATACTACGTTCCTGCCCTTATGGGAGCTGTCTTTATAACTTTCCTGGGAGCCGTTCTTTTTTTTAACCCGGTGATGTAGCTTGGTCAGAAAATTAATGATCCCCAAAAAAACCCTCTTGGAACAACCAAGGAGAAATTATCTATGAAATTGGAAACTCCGCAGAATCGAACTTTCCGGGAATATCTGATATTGGGAGTTAAAGGATTTTGCATGGGGGCGGCTGATGTGGTTCCGGGGGTATCAGGCGGAACCATGGCATTTATTCTTGGAATTTACCGGGAACTGATTGCTTCTATTAAATCCATTAACATGGATTTTGGGAGGCTTTTGCTGTCCGGTAAAATTAAAGATGCTTTGGGTGTTGTTTCATGGCAATTTCTTGCGGCAGTTGCAACAGGTGTTTTTGCGGCGATTTTTACCATTGCGAAGTTTTTAAGCTATATGCTTTCTGCATATCCTGTGTGGGTCTGGTCATTCTTTTTCGGGCTGGTGCTGGCATCTGCTGTGACCATTTGCCTTGAGATTAAAAGATGGACCCTTAAAGTCATTATCGCAATCCTTTTTGGAACGGCATTGGCTTTTTATATAGTGGGTCAGGTGCCGGTCTCAACTCCCGAAACCCCATGGTTTCTGTTTTTTAGCGGCGCATTGGCCATATGCGCCATGATTTTGCCGGGCATATCAGGCGCTTTTATTTTAGTACTTCTTGGCAAGTATCAGTTTGTCCTGGATGCCGTTAATAATCTTGATTTTTTTACCCTGGCAGTGGTGACTTCAGGAGCTGTTGTCGGACTTATGTCCTTTGCGCGGCTTCTCAGCTGGCTTTTTAAAAAATATCAAAAAATGACCATTGCGCTTCTGGTAGGCCTGATGCTGGGATCGCTCCGGAAAATCTGGCCTTGGAAGACTGATATGGCAATTTACGATGAGAAGTTATCGGAATGGGTGGTGGTCGCTCAGGTGAATATGTGGCCAGGCCGGCTTGATTTTGAGGTATTAATTGGCTTTGTACTCATGATACTGGGTATGGTCATGGTGATTTCCATGAAATATATTGCAAATGCAAAAAGTTTTGATTGAAAATCAATCCCCCTTTAACGGAAACAGCCGTATTTCGATATATTTCTTGACACCTCTTTTATTTAGGTCTACATCTTTTAATTTTCTTTATTTCTTTAACTCGATGATCAAGTTTTTTTGACACGATATTTTGAAAAAACTGTCATTCCGGGCGCAGCAGAGCGGAGATCCGGCTTTTGCCGAAATGACGAGAAAAACCTGGAGGCCCTTTCATGGATTACAAAAAAACGCTTAATCTTCCAAAAACTCAATTTCCTATGAGAGCTGATCTGGCAAAGCGTGAGCCTGAACAGCTCAGGCAGTGGGATGAATCCGGGCTGCATGATCGAATCAGAAAAGCTTCGAAAAACCGGGAATCTTTTATTCTCCATGACGGTCCTCCTTATGCCAATGGGCATATTCATATGGGCACGGCGCTGAACAAAATATTGAAGGATATCATTATCCGTTCCCATCAGATGATGGGATATGACGCTGTTTATGTTCCCGGCTGGGATTGCCACGGGCTTCCCATCGAAATCAATGTGGACAAAGAATTGGGTGATGCCAAAAAAAATATGACCCTATCCGAGGTTCGAAAAAAATGCCGTGAATATGCCGAAAAATATATTGATATTCAGAAAAAGGAGTTCAAACGCCTGGGGGTCATGGGAGAATGGGAAAACCCTTATTTGACCATGGCCTTTGATTATGAAGCCGTTATTGCCCGCGAGTGCTGTAAATTCGCCTTGGAGGGAAGTCTTTTCAGAAGCAAAAAGCCCATTTATTGGTGCAGTACGTGCCGGACAGCATTGGCTGAGGCGGAAATCGAATATTACAATCAAAATTCGCCGTCGATTTATGTCAAGTTCCCCATGATAGATTCCCTGGCAGAACAATACCCAGGCCTGTCCGGAAAGAAAGTTTCGGTAGTTATCTGGACTACAACCCCGTGGACTATTCCTGCCAACCTGGCTGTTTCTCTGCATCCGGAATACGAATATGTGGCTGTGGATGCCGGTGAAGATGAAGTCTATATAGT
The DNA here is from genome assembly GCA_007127235.1 of Desulfobacteraceae bacterium. Lineage (GTDB taxonomy): Bacteria > Desulfobacterota > Desulfobacteria > Desulfobacterales > SKZT01 > SKZT01. The sequence continues at coordinate 902 of SKZT01000137.1, read as the reverse complement.
GGCACAATATCTTATGGCCACATGTATGGAAATTTTTGGTGTTGAAAATTATTCCGTATTGACCCGGATAGATGCCCGTGACCTGGAAAAAAAATGCTGCAAACACCCGTTTTATGACAGGGAGTCACTTTTGATTCTGGGGGATCATGTCACCCTGGATGCTGGTACCGGATGTGTGCATACAGCGCCTGGGCATGGGAGGGAGGATTATGAAGCGGGTTTGGAATACAATATTGATGTCTATTCTCCGGTCGACGATGAAGGCCGTTTTACAGGGGATGTCGGCTATTTCGAAGGCAAGTATGTATTCGATGCCAATACCCAAATCAATGCAAAACTTAAAGAGAAGGGTATGCTTCTGGCCGAAGAGCGTCTTGAGCACCAATATCCTCATTGCTGGCGTTGCAAAGAACCGGTTATTTTCAGAGCTACTCCCCAGTGGTTCATTTCCATGGATAAAACCGGGCTTCGTCAAAAGGCTTTGAAAGAAATCGACCAGGTTCGGTGGATTCCTCACTGGGGACGGGATCGCATTTACGGCATGATTGAAAACCGTCCCGATTGGTGTGTCTCGCGCCAGCGTGCCTGGGGAGTTCCCATTACTGTATTTTACTGTTCAGAGTGTGAAGCAACTGTAATGACCCCCGAAATCATGGATCAGATTTATCAGCTTATTTCTGAAAAAGGTGCTGGTGCCTGGTTTGACCAGGATATCACCCATTTTGTTTCTGAAAACCTCAGGTGCAGCCGTTGCGGACACAACGAATTTAAAAAGGAAAACGATATTCTGGATGTCTGGTTTGATTCAGGGGTGAGCCATGTGGCCGTGCTTGAGGCCAGGGACTATTTAAAATGGCCTGCGGACCTTTATCTGGAAGGAAGCGACCAGCACCGGGGCTGGT
>SKZT01000258.1 GCA_007127235.1 Desulfobacteraceae bacterium | reverse complement strand
TCAGGTGTCAGGTATCTGCAATTTGTGTTCTCCATATCCTGAAACCTGACACCTGAAACCAAATTCCCAGACACTTAATTTTCGGAACAGATTTGAGAGGATAATATAGTCATGCCCACAACGACTATTTACAGGTGCTTGCCGAAACCGGATGGCCGGGTTTTATTGCTCTGGTGGGCGGATTTTATCTGTTCTTGGGAAAATCTATCCTGATGATTCGCCGGTTTGGCTCAAAAATGAATCCGGAGAGGTTTTATATCACTGTCGGGGCGTTAAGCGGCTTGATATCCATGGCGTTTCACAGCTTTTTTGATTTCAATCTTCAGATACCGGCCAATATGCTTTATTTTGTGGTGTTGATGGCTATTGTGGTGAGTGGTGGGTCGGGGGGTCGGTGGGTCGGTGAGTCGGTGAGTCGGTGAATCAGTGAGTCAGTGAATCGGTGAGTCGGTGAATCAGTTGATCGGTGAATCGGTGGGGGAGGGTGATGAAAGTTAATGATTTTCGGGAGCTTGAGGTATATAAAAAAGCGTTTGAGTTGCAGCAGGAGATTTTTGATTTAACGAGAAGGTTTCCCCGTGAGGAGCGATATTCTTTGACCGATCAGATTAGACGATCATCCCGCTCAATTGGAGCCAACCTGGCTGAAGCATGGAAAAAACGGAGATATCCTGCCCATTTTGTCAGTAAATTAACAGATTCGGATGGAGAGCAGGCTGAAACCATTCATTGGCTAAACACATCTCTTGCTTGCGGGTATTTGACTGAGGATATCCATCAGGAGTTGATGAACCGTTGCGAACATATCGGACGAATGCTGGGGACCATTATTCGCGATGCAAGAAAATGGTGTGTCAGCCCTAAAGGCATCTGAAAACATTACTTGTTAAAAATCTTGTTTCTTGTTCATGTTCAATTTTCATGTTATTAATAATTCAGATACCATCAGAGTGGGAAACCGTTAAAAAATCAGGAGGTACCGGCTATGCGGACAATAAAATTTAAAACTCATGCTAAGGGGCGGATAATTGAAATACCCGAAGAGTACCCTGAATTTGCATCCAGGCATTTGAAGGTAAAAATTTCTGTTGATGACGTATCTTCAGCGACCTGTGCAAGCACGAGAAAAAAAATGACCTCCATGGTTCTCAACACCCGCAATTTTAAGTTTGATCGACAGGAAGCCAACCAGAGATGACCTCTGAGTTTATTGATACCAATGTCCTAATTTACGCTTTTTCAGAAGATGAGCCCCAAAAGTCGGACCTGGCCAACGAATTAATATTTGAAGGCAATCGGATAATATCCTTGCAGGTCATCAATGAATTTTCAAATATCTGTTTGCGAAAATTCAAAAAATCCCCGCAAACCGTTTCCGCGGCCATTCTTGAAATTGCCGGCAGGTTAAAAATTGTAAATTTTGACCTGTCAACACAGTTCAAAGCATTGTCTCTTTGCAGGCAGCTCACTCTATACTATTACGACGCACTTATCATTGCTACCGCCCTCCAGAATAATTGCAGTAAAATTTTCAGCGAAGACATGCAACATAATCAGATTATTGAAGGAACTCTGAACATAATTAATCCTTTTATACCATTATGAAACTTGAAAAAGCCCCATATTAGGATCGAAGGAGAGATCACTTCCGAACTGATTCAGTATCTGAAAAATAAATACGGGGAGGTGGATGTCATTGAAAATGAGGATGAAGAATTGGTCCAAATCACCAGAAGTGATTGGTACAGAAATATCCGGGCACAGATCTCTCCCGATGAAAATATGCGCATATATCGCAAGCTGCACGGTCTTTCTCAGGAAAAGCTAGGTAAGAAGCTTGGCGGTTTGCCCCGACAAAACATTTCCAATATGGAGCGGGGGCATCGCTCAATCAGCAAGGCTGTTGCTAAAAAGCTCGCAGAACTTTTTGATGTTTCAGTGGAAAAGTTTTTGTAAAATATCCACAGATTACACAGATTTTCACAGATTGTATGAAGGATTTATCAGAATATGCCCAAAATAACACTAAAATCGATATTGACCAACCGACATAATAAAAAACCGACTTACCGTAAAACTGATTCACTGAATCACCGACAAACCGACCCACCGACTCACCGAAAAACCGACTCACTGATTCACTGATTCACTGATTCACTGATTCACTGATTCACTGATTCACTGATTCACCGACTCACCGTACAGCACTGCTGTTCATCATCGCCACCATTCCCCTTCCCTCCGCATCGGTGCAGCCAACGCCATGGACCCTTTATGCGGTACTGATTTTTCTGTTCTTTACTAATGGGCTTTGGCGAGATCAACTCGATTTTGGTTTTATAAAAGGCTCCTTGCTGGTATTCAGCATGGGTTTTTTTTTGTTTATACCCTGCTTCAGGTAGTGCCGCTTCCGATGGGATTTTTGCGTTTTTTAAATCCCTTCCAATACCAAGTGATCCAGCAGTCTAATGTTTTGCTGGGTGTATCTGCATCCTGGCATTCACTCAGTTATGTGGCCTCAACATCCTTTGCCAAGTGGATTTTTTTGTTGAGCCTGTTTCTGTTTTTCATAATGTTGCGTGGGCATTTGAACCGAACTCGCCACCTGGTGACTCTGGTGAAAGTGATCCTGGGAGTAGCCCTTTTCCAAGCCTTATACGGCCTTTTACAAGCTCTGCTTCCAACACTCGGGGTGCTCAGTGCTGATATCAAAGCATATCTTGGTGATTCCAGGGGTACCTTTATCAACCGGAATCATTTTGCTGGGTTTATGGAGATGATCTGGCCGTTGGGATTGGATTGGGACTGGGGTGATGAAAATTGTTCCAAGATTGGCCTGAAAAATCCTCTGAGTTTTGTTCTGTTGCAGAGTCCTTAGGTTTCAGGTGTCAGGTATCTGCAATTTGTGTTCTCCATATCCTGAAATCTGACACCTGAAACCTGACACCTGAAACCAAATTCCCTGACACTTAATTTTCGGAACAGATTTGAGAGGATAAAACAGATCCCAAAACCGGGTGATTTTCATCACCCCAGATTGGGACTGATACTGGCCAGTGCACAACTTTGGAAAAAAAACAGGTTTCATAGGAAATCGTGGATCAAGCGGATAAGAATATCTCTGTCCTCTGACCGGATGGGGATTCAATTGATCATGATTTCAACGTTGTTGTTCATATTTCTGGCCCTTTTGTTTTCCAAATCGAGAGCCGGAATCATGGGGGCTTTTATTGGATTTGTTTCATTTGTACTGCTGGTTCATATAAGTGGGAAACGGTTTTCCTGGCCGGCATGGACAGGCATTGGCCTGGGGTCGCTTTTTTGCTGCTTTATGGTGGTGCCATCGGTTATGACCGGATTATCGAACGCTTTCTGGCCATTGAAGACCATGCAGGATCGCGAGTAAACATCTGGAAAGATACCTGGGCGATCATCAAATATCATCCTTTTGATATCGGACTGGGCAATTACGAACATGTCATGCCGGTATACAATACGCTGGGTCGCTACGGGGTCAATTATGGTCATGCCCACAACGACTATTTACAGGTGCTTGCCAAAACCGAAATGAATCCGAAGAGCTTCTATATCACGGTAGGAGCAATCAGCGGCTTGACATCTATGGCGTTTCACAGCTTTCTTGATTCAATCTTCAGATACCGGCCAATATGCTTTATTTTGTGGTGTTGATGGCGATTGTGGTGAATCGGTGAATCGGTG
>SKZT01000239.1 GCA_007127235.1 Desulfobacteraceae bacterium | reverse complement strand
TATTCACCCATGGATATTTCCCGTGGAGGTGCCTTAAGGCAGTTGACCCATAAATTGTCCTTCATGGAACAAATTCCGGCAGGAGGACCTATTGTCTGGCCGATAATGGCAATTTTATTAATAGGTGTGCTTATCGTAGCGGAGCGGGGGTTTTTTCTTTTTCGCTACAGTATTAATGCCGACAGGTTCATGCAGTGCATTTCGAATTCCGTGGCCGAGGGCAATTGGGAAGAATGCCGGGATATGTGTATCAAGCAGCAAGACAAGGCGGTTCCAAAAATAATCCTGGCAGGACTTCAGGCCCGGGAAATGGATCGGCCCGACATGGAAAACGCTTTGCAGGAAAGTATCCTGAGAGAAATACCCCGGCTGGAGCGGTTCTTGTCAACGCTGGGTGTGATGGCTGCCATAGCGCCTCTGCTGGGACTGCTGGGTACCGTGGCCGGTATGATCGAAACGTTTCATATCATTACTTTTTTTGGAACCGGTGACCCGAGGATGATGTCCGGTGGTATTTCTCAGGCCTTGGTAACCACCATGCTGGGGCTTTCCGTGGCGATTCCACTAATGCTTTGCCATACGCTGCTGACCCGGAAAGTGGACACCATTACGGCTCAGATGGAAGAAAAAGCGGTTTCCTTTGTTAATACTGTGTTTGCTTATAGAAACAATACATGATGCAAATGCTTATCGATCAGTATTATGCGGTCCAGGGCTACCTGGCCGCCGGCGGGATGGTCATGATACCGTTGCTGGCGGTTTCTGTAATCATGTGGATTTTAATTATAAACCGGATGTTTTTTTTCCGGCGGTTGAATCGGAAAAATATGACCCGCGAAAGAGCTGCGAAATATGTCCGGGACGGCCAGGTGCCCGATCCTAAGGACTACCGGGGAGTGATTGCCATGCTGGTTACCGAGTTTCAGTGGCGCCGCACGGGCAACGTGAATATCGATCGCCATATTCTGGATGAAACGGTGATGTCGGTGGGTTCGAAGCTGGAAGGGACCCTTACCGTTATCGGAGTTCTTGCGAAGGTGGCCCCTTTGATGGGGTTGCTGGGCACGGTTACCGGCATGATAGTCACCTTTGATATTATCTCTGTTTTCGGTGCAGGCAATGCCAGAGCAATGGCCGGGGGGATTTCGGAAGCCCTGATCACCACCCAGACCGGTTTGATGGTGGCAATCCCGGGGCTTTATGCCCATAATTTTTTAACCCGGCGCGCAGAAAATTTAAAACGCCGGGTAGCATCGGTGGGAATGTATCTGAGTCGAAACTTGAGTTAAAAGGAGTGCAAAAGCTGTGCTTTTGCATTTTTTCGAAAATACCTGGAAGGTTATATAAATAAATATGTCTGGGAGAACACATAAATTATGCTAAACATTTCAGCATCCCGAAAAGGCAGAAGACAACCGTTGGATTTAAATATCGCTCCGCTGATCGATATGGTGTTTATTTTGTTGATATTTTTTCTGGTAACCACCAGTTTTGTCAAAGAAAGCGGTGTGGATATCGATCGTCCTTCGGCGGCCACGGCGGCTGTGCAGGAAAAAGCCGCCATTATGATCGGGGTTACCAAAGACAACCAAATATACATGGAAAACCGGCAAATCGATATTCGTGCGGTACGTGCCAATGTCGAGAGGGCTTTGGCGGAAAACCCCGAGGGCACCGTGGTTATTGTGGCCGATAAATACAGCAGGACAGGCGTGGCTATCGAAGTCATGGATGCCTGCCGGATGGCGGGTGCCGAAGCTGTATCCATTGCTGCACGTTTACCAGGCAGTTCGGATTAGTTAAATGATTGTCAACAAAGCCAAAAATACGGATGCTCATTTTCGATGGCTCAAGACAGGATCCATGTGGACAGGGTCTGTTCTTCTGGCGCTTGCTTTGAATCTGGTCCTTTTCAGTTTAATGCCGCGGCTGTTTCAAACGCATAACGATTTTCGACCTGAATACGAAAAAATGCAGGCTGTCAATTTTATACGAATGAAGCCAAAAGAAATTCCACCCAAACCCAAAGAGGAAAAAAAAGAACCGGAGGAAAAGAAAACAAAAGAGAGAAAAGACATTGTAAGGGATTTAACCAGGCCTCCCAAACCGTCCTTTGAAAGAATGGAGTTACCCATTGAACTCAACCCCCGTTTGCCGGTGGGAGGTGTGAAACTTCCGGTTCCGGAGATGAAATCGATTTCCCTAGATGCGCCCGACATGAAAGGGATTTACGGGGTGGGAGAAATTGATTATCCTCTCACGCCCATTGTGCAAATGCACCCGGTTTACCCCATGGTGGCAAAGCGCCAGGAAATAGAGGGATGGGTGAAAGTTAATTTTCTGGTGAATGAAACCGGGCGGGTTGAGCAAGTCAGTATTGTGGATGCTCAGCCAAAAGATATTTTTGACCGTGCGGTGAAACAGACTGTGAGTGCATGGCGTTTCAAACCGGGCACCGTTGATGGGATACCGGTGAAAGTACGGGCCGAAACTATCATTCGATTTGAACTGGATTGAATATCATGAACGTTGGCAAAATCATACTGACCGCCTTTTTATCTTTATGCCTTACCTGTTTTTCAGCTAATGCCGGGCAAAATCAACATGGCGATTTGCCGCTGTCACTTCGTGTGGCCCTCAATGAGGCATATGAGTTGTTTGATGATCAACAATACATGGAAGCCATAGAAAAACTTACGGCTTTTCGTGCCGAAAATAAAAGAGGATCTAATCACTATCTAGTTGATTTTACAATCGGAAATGCCTGGCTGCAGCAAAACAATGCTGTCAGGGCAGCACCTTTTTATGAAGCGGCTGTTGCTAAAAATCCCGATTTTTCAGCTGCCTGGTTAAACCTGGCCCGATGCCGTTACGAACTTTTACAATATAAACCGGCGGCAGAAGCCTTTTTAAAAGGTTATGAGTCGTCATCGCCCAAAGAAGCCCTGACATTGTACTACGCAGCTGTTTCATGGTTTCAGGCGGGAGAGCCTTCCAAAACGATTCAACTCATGGAGCAAATGCTTAAAAGCCATTCGGACGATGATGTCAAACCTGAATGGAAAGAAATTCTCGTGCATGCTTATCTCGCCATGGAACTGCCTGAAAAAGCCCTTGCACTCATGGAAGAACTTGTGCTTTTATTTACCGGAGAAAAAAAGGTTCAATGGCAGGAAGCCCTTTTGTATCAGTATCTTTCCATGGGCATGACAAAAAAAGCCCTCCAGCTGGCCGAAAATCTAACACAAACGCATCCTCTTGAACCCAAATGGTGGAAAGCACTTTCACATATTCACCTTTCCGATGACCGCCATCGGGATGCCCTGGCAGCAATGATCATCTACGGTTATCTTGAACCTCTAAACGAGAGGGAAACCAATCTTATGGCCGAACTTAGCCTGATGCTCGGTATTCCTTCCAAAGCGGTGTCTCATTACCAATCGCTTGCCGACACGTCTTCTTCGGTGGATATAATAAAAAAGATTGCTCAAAGCTATCAGATGATGAATCAGCCTGACGAAGCTTTGAAGTGGATTGAAATCGGGCTTAAGCGTGAGAACTCATCCGACTTGATGATGCAAAAAGCCAATCTTTTATATGAACTTCGCCTGTTTGATAAAGCTATTGAGGCCTACGAGTCTGTTATCAGAAAAAATAACGGTGATACTGGCCTGGCATGGCTGATGATCGGCTTTTCCGCATCACAAAAAGACAATCTTGATAAGGCTGCGACCGCTTTTGAAAACGCCTCCCG
>SKZT01000024.1 GCA_007127235.1 Desulfobacteraceae bacterium | reverse complement strand
GAACATTGAACATTGAACATTGAACATTATAAACTGGAGGATTACAAGATGAAAGAAGTCGTTATTGTCAGCGCTGTGAGAACACCGATCGGTTCTTTTAATGGATCTCTTGCGGGCTTTGGTGCTACGAAAATGGGTGCTGTTGTTATTGAAGAAGTGGTTAAGCGGGCCGGGATTCAAAAGGAAGATGTCAACGAAGTCATCATGGGGCAGGTTCTGCCTTGCGGATATGGGCAAAATCCGGCGCGGCAGGCTTCATATTTGGCTGGTATGCCCTGGGAGGTAGAATGTCTTACAGTCAATAAAGTGTGCGGATCTTCTTTAAAAGCTATCATGCTGGCTGCTCAGGCCATAAAACTGGGAGATGCTGAAGTTATCGTTGCAGGAGGCATGGAAAGTATGACCGATGCGCCATACTATCTTCCAAAAGCCCGGTTTGGCTATCGCATGGGGCCGGGGCAAATAGAAGATCATATGCTTCATGACGGCCTGTGGGATGTCATTAACGATTTTCATATGGGGATGGCCAATGAGATTTCCGCCGAAAAATATAATGTAAGCCGTGAGGATCAGGATCGCTATGCTGAACAGTCCTACCAAAGGACCATGGATTCAATCCGTTCCGGAAAATTTAAGGAAGAAATCGTTTCTCTGGAAGTAACCAAACCCAAAAAAGGGAAAGTCATATTCAGCGAGGATGAGTGTCCCCGGGAAACCGGTTATGAGACTTTGGCAAAAATGAAACCGGTATTTAAAAAGGATGGCACTACCACTGCTGGAAATGCTTCTCTTATCAGTGACGGGGCTGCGGCCGTTGTGGTCATGTCCCGGGAAAAAGCCGAAAGCCTGGGGTGCAAAATCATGGCCACTATTTCTTCCTATGCATCCGCCGCTGATGAAGCGAAGTGGGTACTGGTAATGCCGTTAAAAGCCATTCCCAAGGTTCTCAAAAAAGAGGGGATACCTCTCGAAGATGTTGATTTGATCGAAGTCAACGAAGCTTTTTCCGGGTCATCGGTGGCTGTGGCAAAAGAGCTGGGCATCGATAACGAAAAATACAATGTCAACGGTGGCTGTATTGCCCTGGGGCATCCCATTGGTGCCAGCGGAGCCAGGGTGATGACCACGCTTCTTTATGAAATGATTCGCCGGGACAAAAAAATTGCTCTGGCCTCTCTTTGTCTTGGAGGCGGTGAGGCCGTAGCCATGATTGTCAGAAGATAGGACGGCTTATTTTAGAATCGGGCTCGACCACAGCCGGAATCGGAGTGCGAAAGCTGTGCTTTCGCAAAAACCCGCAAAAGCACAGCTTTTGCACTCCTTCAAAAAAGCTGAAACTCTAAAATGCGACTGTTTCTCTGAGCTTTTTTCTGAGTATAACGGATTAGGGGGTGCCAGGTGTCAGGGACTTTGGTTTCAGGTTTCAGGTTTCAGGTTTCAGGTTTCAGGTTTCAGGATATGGAGAATACAAATTGCAGATACCTGAAACCTGACACCTGGCACCCGACATCTGCTCGGGTGGTATGTTTTTAAGGAATCGTTATGGAAATTAAAACATTCGGCGTTGTAGGTGCCGGGCAGATGGGCAGCGGTATTGCTCAAGTGGCCGCTTTGAGCGGTTATGATGTGATCCTGGGGGATATTAGTTATGAGCTTGTTCAAAAAGGATTGGAAAATATCCGAAACATGCTTGATAAAGCAGTGGAAAAAGAAAAAACAGCTCAGGATACCGCTGATGAAGCTTTTTTAAGAATCAGAACAAGTGTGGATCTTAAAGATTTTGCAGAAACCGAGTTTGTGGTGGAAGCAGTCACTGAAAACGAACTAACCAAGGTGTTAATTTTTCAGGATCTGGATAGTTTCTGTCCCTCGGAAACTATTCTTGCCACAAACACCTCATCGATTCCTATCGGGAAAATTGGAAGCAAAACCCGTCGACCGGACAAGGTAATCGGGATGCACTTTATGAACCCGGTTCCGCTCATGAAACTTGTGGAGGTAATTCGCAGCCTGGCCACCTCCCATGAAACTTTCCAAACCACATGGAATATTTCTGAAAAATTGGGCAAAATCCCTGCCGAAGCTCACGATTATCCCGGTTTTATTTCCAATCGGCTCTTGATGCCAATGGTCAACGAGGCTGTATTTGCGTTGTACGAGGGTGTGGGAACCAGGGAATCCATCGATGAAGTAATGAAACTGGGCATGAATCACCCCATGGGACCACTTGAACTGGCGGATCTCATCGGATTGGATACATGCCTGGCCATCATGGAAACCCTTTTCAATGGATTCAAAGATTCAAAATATCGCCCTTGCCCCCTTCTGAGAAAATACGTGGAAGCCGGATGGTTGGGAAGAAAAACAGGGAGAGGATTTTATGATTATGACTGATGAATTAAGGAGAAAAACTTATGCCCTCCGAAAATACAGGGACCAATGTCACCGTCGGGCAGCGGATTAAAAATGTTCGGATTCAAAAAGATGTTTCTTTGGAGCGGGTGGCCAATGACACGGGGGTGTCCCTTGAAAACCTGAAAGCCATCGAGGCCGGAGACTTGATTCCCCCTGTAGGAACACTGATTCAGATTGCAAGAGCTTTGGAGATTGACTCAGGTTTTTTATTTCGGGATCAGGAACAGCAACTTAAGGAACGTGTCAGGGCTTATGAGAAAAGAACGCAGAACTACGCTTATACAACGCTGACAAAAGAAGCGGCACACAAGCATCTCAAAGCTTTTAAGGTTGTTGTGGATGCTCATCATGACCACAGTGGGGTGGGTTATTGTCATGAAGGGGAAGAATTTGTATACGTACTGAAGGGGTCTATACAGATAGCGGTGGGCGAGCACATCAATGATTTAAAAGAAGGTGATTCCCTCCATTTTAATTCCGCCATAAGGCACATGGTCAGAAATCCGGGTGATGAACCTGCGGAGCTGCTGGTGGTCATTTATGGCCCATAATCTAAATTTCCGGAAGGATAAAAAGGCCCATGCTGTTTGAACTTACCGACGAACAGGTCATGATTCAGTCCATGGTAAGAGAGTTTTCACGGAAAGTGATTGCGGCAACAGCGGCTGAAAGGGACCGGACCAGGCAATTTCCATGGGAAAATTTGAAAAAGATGGGAGAGCTTGGGCTGATGGGCATGATGGTTCCTCTGCAATATGGTGGCGAGGGCGCCGATACCATCAGTTACACACTGGCACTGGCTGAAATTGCTTATTCTTGTGCCTCAACCGCTGTAATTATGTCCGTTCACAACTCCATCGTCTGTCAGAGTATTCTTCGCTACGGTACGGAAGAACAGAAGACAAAATATTTAAAGCCCCTCTGCAGCGCTGAATTTATCGGTGCTTTTGCCTTGACGGAACCTCATGCAGGATCGGATCCGGTAAGTCAAAGCACTTCGGCCACAAGAAATGGAAATTTTTACGTTATAAACGGCTCAAAACGTTTTATTACGACCGGTAAAAACGCCGGATTGGTAATTGTGACTGCAAAAACTGATGAGACGGAAGGCCATAAAGGCATTACTGCTTTTATCATCAACAAGAATACCCCCGGTTACAGCATTGGCAGAATCGAGGACAAACTTGGCCTTCGGGCCTCCGATACATGTGACCTGAATTTTGACAATTGTCTTGTACCGGTTGAAGACCGCCTGGGAAAAGAAGGCGACGGTTTCAGGATTGCCATGACCGCTTTGGATGGCGGACGTATCGGTATAGCGGCACAATCGGTGGGTGTTGCCCAGGCAGCTCTTGATGCTGCTGTAAAATACACCCGGGAAAGGGAACAGTTCGGACAGAAAATTTCAAAGTTTCAAGGTATCAGGTGGATGGTGGCAGATATGGCTACGGAACTTGAAGCTGCAAGGCAGCTGATGCTATCGGCTGCTGCCCTCAAAGATAAGGGGGAAAAATATACGGCTCAGGCCTCCATGGCCAAACTCTTTGCCTCGGAAATGGTCAATCGAATTACAGCAAAAGCCCTGCAGCTTCACGGCGGATACGGATTCATATCTGATTATGCTGTTGAGCGCTTTTTTCGAGATGCCCGGGTTTTTACCATCTATGAAGGAACCTCCGAGATTCAGCGAGTGGTAATTGCCAATCATGTTTTTAAAGATAAGCGGCAGATTTCAACAAAAACCCTGGAAGGGTGACATATTATAGCCGGTGGTTTTTAACAACCGGATGGGATCTTTGTTTTCTGTTTTCAGGTGTCAGGTGTCGGGTGTCAGGATATGGAGAATACAAATTGCAGATACCCGACACCTGACACCTGAAACCTGACACCTGAAAGGACGGCATTACTTATATGTTTGAAACAATTGCTCTGGCCGGAATAATTCCTGTGGCGGCAGCCGACACGATATTGCCGGCCACACCTGGGCCATCGCCGGCCACGTACATTCCTTTAACCCCGGTTTCAAGATTTTTATCGGTTTTTACCTGAACGGCAAAAAATTTGATCTCGGGTGCATATAAAAGGGTTTCGTCATTGGAAACACCTGGGACAATCATATTTAATTTTTCCAAACCATCCATTATATTGGTGAGAATTCTTTCAGGTAATGCCATGGCAATATCGCCGCAAACCACATCCGTAAATGTGGGTTCGATAAACCCCTTTTTAATTCGGCCCCATGTGCTGCGCCTTCCCCGCTTCAAATCTCCGAAACGCTGCAAGATTGGTTTTCCACCGCCGATTAGTGTGGCCAGCGAGCCAATAGCCTCCCCATAGGCCTGGTTATCCGTAACCGGCTCAGTCAAAATCACTTTGGAAAGAAAAGCGAAGTTGGTATTGTTGCTTTTTTTCTCCCGGTATGCATAACCATTTACACATGCAAAATTCCGATAACTTTCCCGGGAAACAAAGCCACCCATGTTTGTACAAAATGTGCGGGTAGAATCGTCGTATTTTTGAGTTTGGATAAAAAAAGTAGGATCATAAATGATATCACACAAATCCTGCATAATCTCATTGTGGACCTCTACCCTTACCCCCACCTCGATACCCCGTTGGCTGGCACCTATACCATGTTTTTGTACAAGCTTTCCAACCCAATCCGCCCCCACCCGTCCTGGTGCCAAAATGATGTTTTTTCCGAAAAACTGTCCTTTATCAGTTGTCACGCCGCGGGCGGAACCATTTTCCACAAGAACATCAACCGCTTTCTCCGAGGTTTTAATGATTACTCCGGAAGATTTTAAATAATCCGCCAAAGCGGCAATGTGATCCGGTAGCACATCACTTCCCATATGTTTCTGCTTGATAATCAACAGATTTATACCATATCGCTTGGCTTTTTTACGAAGTTCCTTAGCAGCACCCATGTCTGTAGGATACACAGGACCGTCCATGCCAAATCGATTAAAAATCTCCTCGGTTTCATCAATCAGAGACTGGGCCTGAGACAGGCTCATAAACTGCGTCAGGTCGGTTTTCCCAAGTTTTGGAATAAAGTTGAGCTTGCCGTCGGAAAAGAGCCCCGCACCGCCAATACCGCTCAATATGTTGCATGGTTTGCAATTAAGACATTCCATATTTTGACTCACAGGGCATTTGCGCTCCAGTGGTTCTTTCCCCTTTTCTATTATCAGCACATCGAGGTTCGAGTGCTCCGTTAAATAATAAGCGGCAAAAAGGCCGGCAGGACCTCCCCCGACGATAATGACATCATAAAGGTTTTTCATGAAATCCTATTTCAGCGGTAAAACACAGGCATCCTTCCGCCCGGGTGTGATAGGTTTGGGGCCTCGGACAATAGGCATGCGTGTTGATTTTGCCATGTTTTTGAGCATATGGTAGAAAATAATGTTGTGAAACGGAAGCAGCACATACCAGTACAAAATACCGGCCAGTCCCGAGGGCAAAAATCGCGACAGAATCGTGAGTTCGCAAACCCCTGGACCGGCGGGGGTGATTTCAAATTGGGCAATGGCTTCTCCGGGTACTTTCATTTCAGCAAGAAGTACCAACCTGCGGGGAGCCTCCACCTCCAAGACCCTGAAAAAATCAAGGGCGTCTCCCACATAAACTTCACGGGGATGCCGTCGGCCGCGGCGGAGGCCAACTCCTCCCACCAGCCTGTCAATAGCCCCCCGTATCCACCACAGGGTATCGGCAAAATACCACCCGGTTTTGCCCCCGATTTTTACTACCGACTCCCATGCTTTCTCCGGTGTGCCCTTTAACCGAACATAGAACCCGGATTCTAAAATGGTACCCCCGGCATAGTCTGCATCACCACAGTAAAGCCATTCAGGAGGTATAATTGCACCGGCATCCGACCAGCATGTTTCCACCAATTCCTGCTCAATCCTTTTGAGAGCGATTTGCATACTTTCCTCACAAGAATACAGCTTCTGCTCAACGATATCTCTGATTTGATTGTTTTTGCACACCACCGGAATGGAAAGACCCTCGGCAAGCGGCTGTGCAATTGATGAAGGAATTGGTGTTACCAGGTGGATCCATTTGGCACTGAGTTTCGGGCTTAAAAAAGGGACCGGAATGATTATCCTCTTGGGAAGACCCGCAATTTTTGCGTACATGCCGATCAAATCCCGGTAGGTAAACACATCCGGACCACAGATATCAAATGTACCCCCGTCGGTTTCATCGTGCTCAAGACATCCCTGGAGATAGTTCAATACGTTAGCAATAGAAATGGGCTGACATGGAGTCCTGACCCACTTGGGCGTAAGCATTACAGGAAGCCGGTCCACCAGATAACGGAGAATTTCAAAAGACGCACTTCCTGCACCAAGTATCATGGCCGCCCTCAGGTGGGTAGCCGGAGTGGACCCGCTTTGAAGAATTTCAGCCACCTCATGCCGGGATTTCAGATGATGGCTTATCTTGGGATCATCCAGCTCTCCGAGTCCCCCCAAATAGATAATTTTTTTCAGTCGAGCTTCGGAGGCGGCTATCACCATGTTTTTGGCGCCCTCACGATCGGCATCGGCAAACTTTCCTTTTTGGGAATTCATGGAGTGAACCAAATAAAAAGCTGACCAGCATCCTTCCGAGGCTCTTTTCATCGAATCCAAATCTGCAACGTCGGCTTCCACAATTTCGACGGATGGATTTCCCGCCCATGGTCTGCAGTTCATTTTTGCCTGGGATCTTCCCACAGCCCGCACCTTATAACCCTCAGAAAGCAATTTCGGAATCAACCTTCCGCCGACATAACCGGTGGCTCCAAGAACCATAACGGGTTTTGTGTTTTTCATATAATTTCTCCCCATAAAGTAACTTTTAAGTCCATGAAATTGAAACCCGTCCTGCTGATACCACTTTTTGCCAAAATCAACAAGCATAGAAAAGCTGTTAATAGAAAACGGCTGCCACGTCACTTAACCTAAGGGATGCTAAAACAAGTCCCCCTTTGGCAAAGGGGGATTTAGGGGGATTTAGGGGGATTTAAAAAAGCCTCAAATCCTCCCTGTCCTCCCTTTTCCAAAGCTGGGAACCTTTGCTTCAAAAATTTTCAAAAAAATGCTTGACTTTCAAAAAAATATGACATTTAATGAGCAAAAGTTGACGAAAAGGCAAAACTTCCGAAAGGGAGTGACGCAAAGCTATGGGTCTAAAATCGATTTTTCGATCATGACAGCCGGGCCGCCGAATCAAGTATAATTGCATATATGGACGCGAATATGCCCGGCGGGTAAATTCGCGTTTTTTTTTGCACCTGCCTCGCTTTGCCCTAAAATTTGCCTCAAGAATCAAAAAATAAAACCTGATTTAGTTTTCAAGCAGCGAATAAATGAAAAATTTGATTACAAGAAGACATTTCATAAAATACATGTTGTCAAATGCGACATTGCTTACCATGGGCAATCTGGCTTTTTCAGGGCAGAATTTATGGCTGTCTGCGAAAAATGCTTGTCCGGAATGTCGTACTCCCTGTGATTTTTTACGCCCTGATTTTTTATTTGAATCTCAAGGGTGTTTTAAATCTTATTGTCCCAATTGCGGCATTAATCTGGGAACTTTAAAGCATGATGTAAAATGCGAGAATTATTTTTACTGTCGGCAGGAAAAACTTCTGCGGAATGAAAAAGGCCGGAACAACCATGGTATGTGCGGCGTTTGTTTTAATGTTCCTTTTCAGTCCCAAAAGGCCCGGCAGCACATCGGAAAACCCGGGCTTGACCTTGCCGCTCTAAATTTTTGAAATCGGGGCCTTGATTTTTAGCTTTTGGGTATGGTGTTACGCCATGCAGGCATACTCACTTGCTTCGCACGTCCGGGACTGGCTCCCGGCCGTAATGTAAAGGTAAAAAAGGCCCCCGATTTTTTCTCTCTCAAACATCAAAAAGGCTAAACCATGCACCATTGCCATAATCCGAAAAGGTATCTTGACAATTTAAGGCGGGTTAACGAGCAGGCCGGAGTTGAAAGGCAAACTGTGGATATCATTGTGGCATTTGCGAGAATTAAAGCTGAACGTCAGCAGATCATTGATTTTTATCCTGACTTTACCCCTAAAAATGATCCGGTAATTTTGGAATTTTTGGAGAAAAACCGCCATTTGGATCGCCGTACCGGCCGTTTTCTGGCTGCCTATTACCATGAAATGCAGAAGCGGGGCCTATGTTGTATTTTTAATTCATCTCACCTGGCTCATCTGTTGGATATTACCCCCTCTCAGTTAAACCGGCTGGCATTGGATATTGACACGCATTACCGGCAGTTTCATATACCTAAAAACAATGGCCGTATGCGCAGGATCGATTCACCAAAACCACAGCTCAAAAAGATTCAGCGAAAAATTCTTGATATGATCATTCATCCGGTTCGCTTGAATGCCCATGCCGAAGGTTATGTGCGCCGCAAATCTATTGTGACCAACGCCCGCCGACATGTGGGCAAAGAGATTGTATTAAAAATGGACCTCAGCAATTTTTTTCCTTCCATTACGTTTCCTCGAGTGGTGGGTACTTTTGAGGCACTTGGATATCCGCACAATGTGGCCGAGATGCTCGGCAAACTGACCTGTCATGAAGGGCGTCTTCCCATCGGTGCTCCCACAAGTCCAACAATCTCTAATATTGTGTGTCGAAGAATGGACAAACGATTTGCAGGACTTGGTCAAAAATGCGGCTTCAGCTATTCCCGATATGCGGATGATATTGCCATTTCCAGCGATAACACACACCTGAACGGAATGATTTCCTTTTTTCAAAAAATTATCAGGGAAGAAGGTTTTGCCGTTAATCAAACTAAAACAATCGTCATGAGAAATGCCGGCCGGCAAAAAATCACCGGAGTGGTGGTTAACGAAAAAACCAATGCTCCCCGTGAAGAAATTCGCAAGCTCCGCGCGGTGCTTCATAACTGTCTTCACAACGGCCCCCATGGCGAAATGCGCAAGTGGGCTTATCTGGAAAAAAACTGCCCGGAAAAAAAATATTCTCAATCCTCATTCAGAGCATCTTTGCTGGGCCGTATTCATTATGTGCGATTGGTCAACCCTGGAAAAGGCGGACAGCTTTTAAAACAATTCAATCAGATTGAATTCACCACGTAACCAGCAGCTTTGTTATGCCAATATCTCTAATGAAATTTGCAGCCCCATTAAAAGTAATTGCAGTCTGTTTAACCGTTTTTTGCACTATCGTGCTAAAGCCATATCCGGCAATGGCCCGAACCGGTGTCATTGTTGCACTCACCGGCACAGCAGAAAAAATTCGGTCTGCAATGCACGTGACCGGTACCCTCCATTATTCTCAGCGCGAATTTATCAAAGGAAAATTATCAGATACGGATATCATTCTGGTCCGATCACCCATGGGAATGATAAACAACGCCATCACCACACAGGTGCTCATTGCCCGTTTTGAAGTAAAGCGTATCATTTCCATAGCGCCCGCAGGAGGATTGGCGGACCGCGTGAAAATCGGTGATTTGATTATTGCAAGGCAGGTATGGCAGCATGATTTCGGTACCATGAAGCCGTATGGTTTTATTTGGGGAAAAACACCCGATGGAAGCGGCAGCCATTCACTCGGTTATCAGCAAATGGATAAAAGAATGTTGGCCATTGCCCGAAACACGGCGGGCAGTATCACATTATCTGAAAACCATATCCATGAAGGTATTGTGGCCAGCGGTGACACTTTTATCGCCGACAATGGTAAAAAAGAATGGATTGCCAGAAAGTTCGATGCCATAGCGGTGGATATGGGCTCTGCGGCCATTGCCCAGGTCTGTTATGTCAATGGCATACCCTGCTTGGTTCTGCGCATGATTACCGATAAGGCAGGCATCAATGCACGCCTGGATTTTGCAGAGTCTCTCCCCTCATATCGCTCTGCCATCGATATTGGCAGCTACATATCCCTGCTGCTTGCCAACATTTCGCTCTGAAATAGGGTGACTGGTTCTAAGGGATAACGTTCGAAAACCGGAAAAATTTTTCAGACCAAATTTGTGACAATTACCATCACTTTACACTGACACAGGGGATTTATATGAAAGTAAAAACATACATATTACCGGCAATATTGTTATGGATCCTGTTTGCTGTACCTCATGGTTTTGCAGCCGATAAGTACTATCTTCTGAAAAAAGGAGCTTCAGCGTGGGATAACGGAAGGCTCGACGATGCCATTTTTTCCTATGAACAATATATCGATACCCACCCGGCGACCATTGGAATATATCCGGAATCCTATTGGAACCGTAAGCAGTATCATCTGCGAAACCTTTTGATCGCCTATAAAAATCTGGTGGAAATTTATCGGCAAACCGGAGATCACGCAACAGAAAGCATGAGGCTTGACCAATTGGAAACATTGCAGTCTCAGGGGGAACTGAGCGCTAAAAACCGTTATCAGGCGGGATGGATCCTTCTGAAACACGAACGGGATGATGCTGCTGCTGCCATTTTCGA
The DNA here is from genome assembly GCA_007127235.1 of Desulfobacteraceae bacterium. Taxonomy (GTDB): domain Bacteria; phylum Desulfobacterota; class Desulfobacteria; order Desulfobacterales; family SKZT01; genus SKZT01. Next base: position 2,655 of record SKZT01000024.1, on the reverse strand, counting down.
AAGCATCGTTGCACAACAGTGCAGAGCTTACAATCCCAATCACAATAAGGTGTTGCTGCGCAGTTGCAGCAAACTTGTTGAAATTTACCAAAAAAAGGGGGAATCCGAAAATTTGGCCAGATTGCTTTTGACACTCGGTAATCATTTTCCCACTCAGGACTTTGATCCAAGAGATCTTTACAGACTTGCCATTCTCTATATCAATTGCGGTTCAAATGACGAAGGAAAAAAACTGCTTGATAAAATTGCTGCTGAAGATGATTTCAACCCGTCATCACCTTATATCCATGCGAGAATGGATGCCTATGGACGGCTCATTGAATTGGCACATCAGAAAGATAAAGCAGCTTTGCCCGCAAGCCGATCCGGCAGTGAAGTGGAAAAATGGATTGTTCATCTGTCTCAGCATTACAATTACGAGGATCTTCCACCCAATGCGGCCTACAGGCTTGCCCTCAAATATCTGAATTGTGACCGCACCGATGAGGGTTTGCAATTGCTGGAACATTTATCCAAAGGTCATGATAAAGGTGCTGCTGGAAGAAGAGCCTTGTTTTTGCTGGGAAGGGTGGCCCAAAGCCGGGAGAACTGGGATGATGCCATCGGTTATTTTGAAACCTATATTAACCGATATCCCGATCCGCCGTTTTTTGCACTTAAAGCGTACTCCAATATGATTGACGCATATTGGTCAAAAGAGGGCGATTTGGACCTGGCCCGGGAAGATGCCCGCCTGCTGGCAGACATTGTCAACCAGATTGCGGATTATGAAACACAGTTGAACCTTGCAAGAGATCTGAAATGGAAAGGTATGGACCAATTGGCTCATGCAACTTTCAGCCTTGGAGCAAGCGAAGCTGAAAAGCAGGCCCGGAAAAATGCCGGAACCTACCAGGAATTGCGTATCCACTGGCTGCTCACCAAATATGCGCAGGCTATTGAACTTTTTGACATTGCCGAAAAAAATGGAAAAAAGGCCCTTACTCTTGCCAGGCGGCTGGACCCGAAAAATAGCGGCAGATTTCATGATAAACGGGAAAGAGCAGAATACATCGAATCTCAAATCTACCTTTGGATGGCCAGGATCTATGAAACCCAGGGGCGTTATAATGAAGCCGAACCCATGCTTCGTTCCTTTATGCATAAATATCCCAATGATAGAGAGATTGGTTATGCCGGGTATGCACTGGGCCAGGTGCTGGAAAAACTCGGCCGGTCCCGTGACGCTGCAGATACCTATTCGGCAGTTTCTCATGGCATGTGGAAACAAAAGGCCCATACCCGCCTGCTTGAACTTTCATCCGATACCAGTCTGTAATACGGTAAAATGAAAATTTTAATTAAACTCACACTCTGCTCCGTTTTTATTGGGCTATTTGGAATGGTAACATTTGCCGGGGCCTGGGATTGTGCGGTGACCTTGTCCGGACCTTCGGTTATTAAACCAGATCAGACCATTACCCTTGAAGCTTCAGGTGAACCCTCAGGGGGATCCTATTCGTGGTGGAGAACTCCCAATTTATCTCCCGATGGTGCTACTGCTCACTTGACCGCATTTGAACCCACCTTTAGCAACTACATCAGGGTGGGAGTGACTTACACATCTCCAAAGGGAAAGAAGTGCTCCGATGTCAATTATATATGGTATAAAGGGTGTAATGTAAAAATCAGCGGACCGGATACTGTCGGAATTGGAAAAAAAATAACCCTTTTTGCATCGGGCGAGCCTTCCGGCGGCACTTTTTCCTGGGATAATTCAAACTCCCAGACCGTTCAGCTTGATCCAATGGTAAACATAGCCGAAGTTACCGGATTGGCTCTGGGCACTACAACCATAACCCTGAACTACGATCATCCGGAATCGTGCCTTCATTGTCAAACTACCCTTCAGGTAAAAGTTGCCGAGCTTTGCAATATAGAAATAATGGGTACATCAGTTACGGCTGTCGGACAATACAGTTTTATAACCGCTTATCCAACCCCCGAAGGCGGTACCTTGACATGGGCACCACACCCGAACATTGACTGGATATATAAAAATAGCATTCATCAAGGCTCTCAGGACCCCGGCATATATACCTATGAGGCCGAATATACCCTGGAGGACGGCAGCAGTTGCAGCAACACATTTGATGCCACCTTCGTTAAGGTGGACTCCATTTCCGGACCCTATTGCGTATATACCGGCACCACCCTTTTTAAAAGCGATTTTGACATTATCACAAATCCTGAAGGATATAATCTTTTAGTCAATATTAGCCCCCTCACTTATTATACTTATCTGCCTCATTCCGAAGAAACCGTCACAGCCTCCATAGCCCCCGGGTTACTGGATAATGCAACCACAAACATTTCAATAATCAACAGTGACTATAAATCCAACTCCGGTATACAAATAACGGTGCCCAATTATATCAGCGAACCTCTCAAAACACTGGGGTTGTCGGAGAAGTTAGATCTTAACATCACCAGCAATTTTAAACGCTATTGGGAATGCTGCTCTAATTTTGCATCAAAATCCAACGAAGGGGAAACAACCATTGAGTTGGACGTTTCAAACGGCCCCTTTACCATTGCCGGTATTCCCCTGCCAAAACAATTAAGACAATATATCACCATGGATGTGCTGAATGTAACCTTGGCAGGAAGCGGGAG
>SKZT01000280.1 GCA_007127235.1 Desulfobacteraceae bacterium | reverse complement strand
GCGGAGCGCTCATTAATTTAGCATTTAGCATTCATCCCGGTTCCTTCAATTTGAACAAGGTTTTCGTCGATTTGTATGTCAGCACCCAAAATGGTTTTGGATAGCCACACCCGGGCTTCTACGTGATCTGTCATTTTAGGTATACGAATTTGACTTCTGCCTTCAGCCAGGGCGGCAAAAGGAATGAGCTGGTCGCTTAGGTAACGGTCGGAGCATGCATTTGCACGGATATCTTCCAACAGATTTCGGGCCACATGTTTTCCGATGAATTCCGCGGATCTTCTTATAGCCCCTGCCATGTCCGCACCCAACAGACATCCCGTGTCGGTCTCAACCCATAGAGCAAGTGCCGCACCTGCCTGGACAGCAGTTTTTTTAAAGACAGGCGAGTCTTTTGTATCATTTAAAATGCAAATTTCAGGTTCCAGGCCCAAAATTTCTAAATGTTTTTGGGATTCACCGGCCATTCTTTCCGAAACCTTACGCCTGTCAAGATGTGACGCCAGAGAATATCCCCGGACTCTCAGGATTTTACCCTGAGCGGCCAAGATGATGGGTTTCAAATTGTTTTTCAGTGGAGATATCTGAACTTCAATGACTCCGTTTCCTTTGGGAACATAACCGGGACGAATGATTTCAACGTGGATATCGGCTCCCATTTTTCGGATCAAAGGCACCAGAACATGCTTGAAATGGAAAGCAGATGGTGCGAAGTCCTGAAAAAGGCCCCCGCTAATACGATACACGGAGGTTGATTGTGCATACAATCCAAGAGGTATGAGGTTTAGGGCCAGCATAACTGCCGAACCGGCAGTGCCAATATCAAAGGAAAACTTTCCAGCCTTGATATTTTTCCCCGGAATTAATTCAATGGAAGAAGAACCTATGGAACCACCCTCCAGTCTTCCACTGCAAATCTTTGAAGCCGAATGTAGAAAGGTCAAATGCTGAGGCCGCAATCCGGCTTTTGGTCGCCTGGCGCGGACATTGTGCATTTTCAAAACTTTTCCACCCAAAATACAAAAAACAGCCGCATCTCTGACCATTGTTCCTGAGCCTGATTTTTGACCGCCATCAATGTGAATTAATGAAACCATAACCGATCATCTCGACATTGAATCTATTATGTTTTTAAGTGAGAGAATCAAACAATTGCTTTGTGGGGAAATCCAATGAATTATCACCCACAGGTTGTTTGCACCGGATTTGGTTTTAATTGTAGGTGCGAATTCATTCGCACAAAGGCGTATTTATAACCGGATGCGCAAAAAAGGAACCCTGGGAGTATGCGAGGCTCAGCAGTGCGAATGAATTGGCACCTACAGATTGTTTGCGTCGAATGTTACCGTTTACCCACTAAAAGTAGATTTGTGTCTGGATTCGGAAAGCATCCACCCGATCGCCATCAATTCTCCGGTCGTTAATGGCATAGTCAGCTTTGAAGTTTATATGGTGACCGCGCAGATAATAATTCAGCCCCAGGTTGACGGTATCCAGTTTTGAACCGTCATCGGGATCCTGGTGCTGCCAGCGCAACACCGGCTGCCAATGCGCATTTTCCACCAACATACATGACAATAGATAGCCGACCTGGGCTGAAGCCGTATTGCCCTCAAATCCTCCGGCCCAACCATCGCCATCATAGTCGTAATAAGCCGCTGCTGCAGTTAAACGGCCCATGCCCAGACCTTTATCAAGCAGAGCAAAAAGACTCCAGGCCTTAGCGTTATCGAAGCCGGAGCCGCTATTGGGAATACGGTCAAAACCAACACCAAAAGACAAAGTATCCAAAGCCCCCAGGCTGTTCGTGTTGTAAAACCATCCTGGCTGGGAGTCAGCCAGATTGATCATGACCATGCCCGTAGTGCGCAGATCATCGTCGGGGTTGAGGGTGTCATCCCGCTGGCCTCGAAAAACACCGAGCCGATAATCAATGAGACCATTGGCCAATATACCGCGAGCCTCAATTCCATCATCGCGCCAGAAGGAGCGATCATTGGGAGTGGGAAGTTTTATTGAATTGAGATTGTAATCGATGCCCAGCAGTGTTGTGGCCGATGCCTGAGATTCTATGGAAAAAGGCGGTAGAATACGCCCCATGGAAAGGTTTATTTCCGGCATAAACTGCAGGTCAATAATCCCGTCGTTCCAGATTAGTGAATTGTCCGCCCCGGTCTTTCCGGCATTGGGCACATCAGTGTCGAAAAAGAATTTGACTTTTTCATGTACCGAGCCAACAGCAAGAATACGGGCCCGACGGAAGAAAAATTCATTGCTCCATTCGTCGTTGTCTGTTCCGGCAGCATCTTCAACAGTTTCATACTGCACCTGGCCAAGAAAGCCCAGCTGAATCCACAGATGCTCGTCGACTTCAAGACGTGGCCCAAAAGCTGACGCAGGGGAACTGAAAACAAAAAAAAGTGTCAAGACAAGCGCGCCGAGAAAATTTTTTTTCATTTTACCTCCTGATAAAAGGCTGATGTAAAGAAAAAATATGGAAGGATATTTAATTAAGGTTCGGAACACCTCCTTTCTGGAAAAAAAAGTTCATGTTTGTGCCATGCTGACTGACAGCAGCCATAAAAAAAAGTCGTGACAAAAAACAGCTTAAGGCGCAAAATTATATAAGCAGGATTCATTAATTGAACGAATTTTTACTAAATATGGTCGAGACTGGTAACATCATTTTCATAAATTTTCAAGGTGAAACTTAAAAATGTTAAAAAAATTCAAAAATATCATTTTAATCGGTATGCCGGCGGTGGGTAAAAGCACTATCGGCGTTTTGCTGGCTAAAAGGCTTGGATGGTCTTTTCTGGATACGGATCTGATTATCCAGGTGGGAGAATCTCAGAAACTTCAGGAGATTATCGATTCACGAGGGATGGAAAAATTTTGTGCTATGGAAGAACGCTATGTGCTCTCTATTTCCTGTAAAAAGCATATCATAGCAACGGGTGGAAGTGTAATTTACGGCAAAAGCGCCATGGAACATTTGAAATCCATGGGAATTGTGGTTCATCTTGACCTTGCCCCCCAAATTCTTGATGAACGCCTGAAAAACCTTTCATCCAGAGGTGTGGTCATGGCCAAGGGGCAAAATATCGGAGGATTATATAAACAACGCCATCCTTTATATATCCGCTATGCAGATATGACCATCGGATGTAACGGCTTGTCAATGGATGAAATCGTTAATCAAATCGAGAGGCTCTGCTTAGGGTAACCAAGAAAATCCCCCTTTGCAAAAAATGATTGCAAACGTTCCCCCCTTTTGAAAAGGGGGAACAGGGGGGATTTTTTCCCAAGATTCCGGAGTCCATTAAAATCCCCTAAATCCCAAAACATCTTACCATTAAATTTTTCGAGTGTCATCTTCCGGCGATCCGATTTTATCTCTCATCTGAGTATCGGCCATGATATTTTTCATGCGGTAATAGTCCATAATTCCCAGGTTTCCTTTGTTGAATGCATCGGCAATGGCCTGGGGTATTTTGGCTTCGGCTTCCACCACTTTTGCCCGCATGGACTCGACTCTGGCTTTCATCTCCTGTTCCACAGCATAGGCCATGGCGCGACGCTCTTCCGCTTTGGCCTGAGCAATCTTTTTATCTGCCTCTGCCCGGTCGGTTTCCAGTTCGGCTCCGATATTTTTACCGACATCCACATCAGCAATATCGATGGAAAGAATTTCATAGGCCGTACCGGCATCGAGACCTTTTTCCAGTACCCTTTTGGAGATGGAATCTGGATTTTCCAGGACCTGCTTGTGGGTATCCGCCGAGCCAATGGTGGTCACAATGCCTTCTCCAACCCTTGCCAGGATAGTTTCTTCACCGGCACCCCCTACCAGGCGATCGATATTTGCCCGCACGGTTACTCTTGAGATAGCTTTCAGCTGGATACCATCTTTTGCCATGGCCGATACCAGAGGGGTTTCGATGACTTTGGGATTGACACTCATTTGGACGGCTTCAAGAACGTTTCGCCCAGCCAGATCAATAGCGGCCGCCCGGTTGAATTTAAGTTCAATATTGGCTTTATCCGCGGCAATAAGGGCCTGCACAACCCTCATAACATCACCGCCGGCCAGATAATGGGATTCAAGATCATCTGTCGTAATCTGCAGCCCTGCCTTCACTGCCATAATTTTGGCTTTTACCACCAATTTGGGTGGCACTTTCCGGAATTTCATAAACACGATATTGAACAGACCGACCTTAGCGCCGGAAACCAGGGCCTGGACCCAGAGTGACAGGGAAGATCCCGCAAAGAAAATCAAAACGATAACAATAGCTACCAGAATAAGCATAAGAATCTGGCTAAAATCCATGGAAATACCTCCTTTGAATTACGGTTGTGTATTTTTATTTTTTTGTCTTTTGACCACTATTTGATTGCCTGTTATTTTAATGACAATAATTGGGGTACCTTTAACCAGATATTCTCCCCGGGTGACCACATCTGTCCGCCGGTCATTAATCAAAGCCATCCCTGCAGGGCGAAGGTCTGTCAGTGCTTCACCTTCAAGCTCCATGTAATCTTCCATATCCTCCGATTGGGATGTTACCCCAAGCTCCCTTGAAAGGGTCTGCCTGAGAGTTACATTTGATGAGCGGCTAAGAAATTTAATTCCCAGTATAATTAAAACCGGAATTGTGACAAGGTCGATAATCAGTAGAACCGTACCTGCAAAAATGGATATGTTTTCAAATACCAAATACAGGGAATAAACCAAAATACCCGCGGCAAGGATTGAGAGAATTCCACCTGACGGGAGAATAATTTCGGCGATAATAATACCAACGCCTACCAATTGCAGAATAATGGGAATAAAAATGTTCATGGTCAGCAGTCTATTTCCGCACAGAAACGATAATGGTATTGCCTTTTATTCCGGATATGAAAACCGGGGTGCCTTTCTCGATAAATTCTCCGTCACTGATAACATCAAACACCTCTTCATTGATCTGTGCTTTTCCCGATGGTCTCAGAAAAGTAAGTGCAACGCCTGAATCCCCGATTTTTGCTTTGGCTGTCTGCTCCGATTCTGCATAAGAACCTTCAAGGGTGGCCATCAGAAATGGGCCTTGAGATGGTTTGCTGAATTTTGGCAATACATGTTTTATCGTGAAAATTCCCAGCACAAAAGCGCCCAGGAAGGAACCTAAAACTTTGATGATATTTATTACAAAGAGGTTTTTTTCCCAAGGCAATGATGGGTCCGGAAGAACAAATCCTTGCAGGGACAAGGTCAGGCCAACCATAATACAAGCGATACCTGCAATTCCGGAAATCCCAAAACCGGGAAGTACAAAAAGCTCAATACCCAAAAAAACAATTCCCAGTGCGATAAATAAGAATTCTGTATAATCAGCAAGCCCTACCAGGTATTGGTTTAAAAACACGAGAGCCAGAAGCAGAATTCCCAAAATACCAGGCACTCCAAAACCCGGGGCCTGAATTTCAGTGTAAAGCGCAGCAAGTCCGATCAGCATTAAAATCGGTGCAATAGTGCCAATCAACCGGACCAGAGATTCGGACCACATTTCGTTTATCCACACCACTTCAGCATCTTCAAGCTCCAAAAACTCAAGCAGTTGGTTAATGTCGGAAACGCTCTTTTGGGAAAAACCCAGTTCGTATGCTTCGATATTATCCATGGTCAAAAGCCGCCCCTCAGCGATAACGGTCCTTTTGGATGTAACAGAATTCATTTCATCTTCGGAAAGCTCCTCGAATTCATTCCGCTCAAGGTAACGCTTCTCGTCATTGATAATAACCTCATACACTTCCATTTCAGCAGTAACCATTGATTCTGCAAGAGATTCGGGATATCCGTTCCGCTTAGCCAGAGAGCGGAATTTGGCCCTTAAGGGTGACTGGAATTTTTCACCCAGAATTTGGGGTCCTTCGCTGGAAAAAGTTATAGGCGCACAATCTCCTATGGTGGTATGGTGTTTCATTACCAGTCTGCCACAAGCCAGCGCAATCAGAGCACCTGCGGATATGGCCTTGTTGGACACATACGCAACGGTTTTTTCCTTGGGCACCTCTAAAAGCGATTCGACAATATCTAAAGCCGAATCCACCCTTCCTCCAAAAGTATCCAAATCGATTACAAAAAGCGCATCCGGATCCGAAACTCTTTCACTTGAAAGTGCACGTTCGATAAAAGCCGCCATACCAGGATCTACAGTCCCTCTCACGGGGATAACATAAATTGTCTTGGCCCAGGTATCCTCAGGAAGCATTGCCTGACCAGCAATGATGAAAAATGTTAACCAAATGGTAATACTATACAATTTTACTTTTATGAGCCGATTCATTTTCAGACTTTCAACAGAAAAACATTTTTTGTCATGCGCCTTAATTTCAACGACGCAATTAAATCTATATTATTTCTTAAACAAAAGTCAATCAAGCAGGATTTTCAATTATCCTTGCAAAAAACACATTTTCTGCTGATTATAACGGATTTGGGTGGGTAAAAACTATTCAATGGTTACACATTTGAATTTTTTCGCATAAGCCTATTGTGATTTTGGCTTAAAGAATGATTTTGGCTTAAAGAAACAGATGAATAAAAAAAACAGGCAGAATTCAACAAGAACCCTGGAAGGGTGACATGTTATAGCGTGCTAAGCCCCTCTCCCAGAGGGAGATGGGGATGTTGGCACTATATATGGCACAAACCAATATCCAGGGAATTTCGATCGAGGGCGGGTTTGGAACCCGCCCCTACAATTTGATCCATTAAATCACTTGGGTTCGGTGAAAAGCCAGTCCTTATTCTTTCTTACGCTATGACAGGTTACACAGCCCTGGGATTTGCCTGCTACTTCAACAACCCCGTCAGAAATGTTACGAATACACCTGATTAAATTTCCGGTGCGGGCGGTAAATCAAGATCCGTATTGTTAATGTGGTTAAAATAGTTGGACAGGGTTTTTTGAGCAATCATAACGCTTATTTCAGCAGCGTGGGCATCCGTAAAACCCGCTTTTTTAAATGTATCGATATCGCTGTCACTAACAAACCCTTTGGTTTCCAGCACTTTTAAGGTAAAATCGATCAGCACCGATCTTTTGGGGTCCTCGGATTTGCCTTTGCGAATCTTTAAAATTTCTTCATTTTCCAACCCCTTCGACAGAAGACCTCCCGTGTGAGCGGCAACACAATATTCGCACTTGTTGTTCTGGCTCACCACCATTCTGACAATTTCTTGCTCCACCGGTTCGAAACTTCCACCGGCAATAAGCTCGTCAAGCTTAAGATAGGCATCAAGTACAATCGGACTGTTAGCCATTCCTTTAAAAATGTTTGGAACCATGCCGAATTTTGATTCGATAACATCATAAGTTTTCTGGATATCCTTGTTGGCATCTTCGTAGCTGATAACAGGTAATCTGGCCATAGAAAACTCCTTTCGTTTTTGGTTGATACTGGCTTAAGCACGGGATAAAGACTTCTCCCCTCTCATGGTGCTACTGCCAATGTTTCTGATAAAAAAGACAATTTTGGAGTGTTTCGGAAATTTGTTCTTGGCGGAAATAGTAAACACTTAAACGGGTTATGTCAAAAAAAGGTTTTTTTTTCATTATCCCAGGCAAACCTTTAGGTCCTGCAGTCGTAACTGGTTTAGCAGAGACATGGTTGCATCTCACGCAGAGCATGGGTACGAGAAAAAAATGCAAAAGCACAGCTTTTGCACTCCTTCAACAAACCACCCCTCACCCCCAAATCCCTTACAATCTGAGCTTATTTTATCAGCGTTGATTTTTTTCTATTCGAGGTTATCTTTAAAGAATGAACCATCAACCTTGATGTCATTTTTAATGCAAACAAAGTGAAACATTAAATGCGCTATATTATTCTGAGTGCAATAATTCTTTTGGTTATTCTTTTCGTGTATCCTTACTATTCGATGATGAAAATAAGATCTGCCAAATCGCATCATTATTCTGTTCCGAAGGATTCGTGGGGACAAGAAGAGTTAAATCTATTCAATTATGTGAAACATCTTAGTGATAATATCGGGTCAAGAAGTTTCTTTGAACCGTCAAAAATTGAGACCACCCGGGATTTTATCGTCAATAAATTAAAAGAGTTTGGTTTAAGCCCAACGATTCAGGATTTCACTGTCAACAACAAAAAATTCTCCAATATTGTTATTACCATCACGGGACAAAATTATGCAGAAGAGATTGTTGTCATCGGTGCTCATTATGACACCGTATTGGGAACCCCCGGTGCCGACGATAATGGAAGTGCTGTGGCGATGCTTCTGGAAATGGCCAGGATTTTGGGAAACTCCAATTTTGATAGAACCTTAAAGCTGGTCTTTTTTGTTCTGGAAGAGCCCCCTATTTTTGGGACAAAAAATATGGGCAGCCGGGTTTTTGCCCGAAGGGCAAAAGAGGCCAATATGGATATCCGGGCCATGATTTCACTGGAAATGGTGGGATATTTCAGTAAAAGGAATGGAAAGCAAGCTTTTCCGCTTCCCCTGATGAACCTGTTTTATTCAACAACTCCTGACTTTATAGCCGTCGTTGGAAACCTTCAATCCCGGGCCTTGGTAAAGCAGACAGAAAAAGGGATTAGAGAAGGATGTCTGGTTCCGGTTGAAACCCTTGCAGCGCCTTCTTTTATTCCGGGAGTCGGCCTTTCGGATCACGCCTCTTTCTGGAAAGAAGGTTATCCGGCAGTTATGATTACCGATACAGCATTTTATCGAAATCCCAATTATCATGGCCCCACGGATACCTACGATACACTCAACTACGAAACCATGGCCGAACTGCTCAAAGGCCTAGTTCATACCGCCGAAGATCTTTGCAAGATCTAATTTTCAGGCATTTTGATAAGAGCGGAGTGCAAAAGCTGCGCTTTTGCGTTTTTTGGGTTATAATTCTTTTTTATACCCTAAGTCTTCAGGCAAAGCATGGCAACGAGACAAAAAATGCAAAAGCACAGCTTTTGCACTCCTCTTCAACAAGTCACCCCCAAATCCGTTATAATTAGTCTTTTTCCTTTTCGATCTCTGCATTCAGCTGCGCTCCAACAAGAACAAGGTAAGCTGTAATGTAAAACCACATCAGCAAAATGATGAACGCCCCCATGGAGCCGTAGACTTCATTGTAATTGCCGAAATTGGTGACATAATAGGAAAATAGATAGGACCCCAGCAACCATAAAATCGTCACCACTAAAGCGCCCGGACTGAACCATTGCCATTTTTCCCTGCGTGTGTCCGGGGCATAACGGTAAATCAGGGTGAGGCCGAAAATGGTAAAAACAGCCAGCAGAATCCAGCGTGATACGAAAATAACCCCCCGGTACTCGAAAAGAAAGTCGAAAAATGCCAATACCGGGGGTACCACAACGATAAAAAGCAACGACACGATAACAAAAAGAACGGCGCTCACGGTCAGAAGTATGGCCATCAGGTTCAGCTTTATGAATCCGCGGCTTTCTTCCACACGGAAAGCGACATTCAGGGCCGCTATCAGGGCTTTCATTCCCCGGGAAGCTCCCCAGATCGTCAACAACAAGCCGCCGGCAAATCCCATGCTCAGTCTTCCTGTGGAAGTGGCCACGATATCCTGAATTTGCGTTAAAATAATCCGATAGGCTTCCTCAGGAATAATCTCCTGAAGCGACGCAAACTGCCGCTGAACTTCCACAGGATCGGAAACCAGCGCATAAAAAGAAATAAGGGATGCAAGCCCGGGAAATAAAGCAAATATGCCAAAAAATGCCACGCCTGCAGCAACCACGTATATATTGTCCGCAGCCTGTCTTTGATTTACCCGAAGCAGAATCTCTTTGATTTCAGATTTCCGAAATGGAAAATTTATGGGGAAAAATTTTGTTACCGTTTTTTTATCTTTGGATGTCTCCGACATATGCTTTTCCTGACTGAGAAGCTACCAAGCCTGAGCGTCACATTAAAGGCAGATCACGGAATTGTCGGTTCCGAATTCCTGGCAAGGAAGGTATTTATCGGCATGCCAGTCATTTTCCCATCGGACTGAATCAATAACATAACGAAACTGGTAATCTTTTCCGGGCTCCAGATCCAAAGTGATGGTATGTTCTCCGGATTTTAATTTTTTCATGGGATGAGCACTCAGATTCCAGTCATTGAAATTGCCTACAAGGTTTACACTGGATGCTGTTTTGGCCACTTCTGCGGAAAGCCGAAATGTAACCTTGCATATGTTTCGTGTTTTCAGGTATTTTTTTTTGATTGCCATAATAGTCACAACATTTTTTAGAGATTGAAATACAGGGATTGGCCAGGCTTGAGGTCATAAACCTTTTTTTTGAATCCAATCCGAATCGGGTCTTCAAATACTGGCGATCCATTTATTTTTAAAGCTTTGGAGTCTATTTCGATTTCAAGGAGCCGGTCCCGATAACGAATCCGAAACTTCAGACAATTCAGTTCCCGGGGAAGGCACGGGTTGAACCACAGGACATTTTCCCGGGTTTCAATACCGACATACCCCCGCTGAAGCTGATCGACACTTCCGGCCATAGCACCCAAATGTATTCCTTCGGGTGTTGTGCCGCCCTGAATGTCGCACACGTCACTTTTAAGCGCTTCTGTAAAGTGCTTCCAGGACCCCTTTCGATCACTTCGCGTCAGAACCCATGCATGAGCAACCCGGCTGAGAGTTGATCCGTGAGCAGTTCGTTTCATGTAATATTTGATATTATTGGGGATGGTTTCATATTCGAACCGGTAACCAAGTCCTTCAAAAATCTCTCCGAGTTCTTCTGCCGAAAGCAGATAGAACAGCATTAAAACATCGGCCTGCTTTGAAACTTTATAGCGGTTGGTGGAATCATTTTCCGCTTCCAAAATCCGGTCCAGGCGCTGAATATTGTCGTATTTTTTTTCATACCCCTCCCAATCGAATTCTTCCAGGTCCTCATAGCCTTCAAACTGACTGATAATACCTTCATCGTGAAAAATCAAGCGCATTTTTTTGGTGATGTCTTCCCAGCGCATCAACTCATCGGTTGTCAAATCCAGCCGGTCTAAAAGTTCCTCCCGCACATCTACAGGAAGTAAATCTATCAATTCCTTTACCCTTTTTAAAACCCAGACGGTCATGACATTGGTATAAGCATTATTATTGAGACCACCAACTTCCGCTCCGGGGTAACCGTCATGGTATTCATCAGGGCCCATAACACCTAATATCTCATAGCGTTCCAGCTCCCGGTTATAAGTTGAGATGCTGGCCAAAAACCGGGCGATTTCCAGCATCATTTCCGCTCCCTGGAAACAGAGATATTCCATGTCCTGGGTTACCTGGTAGTACTGATAAAGATTATAGGCAATGGCCACATTTACATGTCGCTGGCGGTGGCTTCTGTCGGGAATCCATCGCCCCGAACGAGGATTGAGATGAAGCTCCTGGCTTTCTTCCCGCCCGTTACTTCCACTTTGCCAGGGATACATGGCTCCTCGCAATCCCTCTTCGCTTGCGGCTTCCCGGGCGGCGTCCAGACGACGATAACGATATGATAAAAGAACTTTGGTGATTTCCGGAAGCCTCATGTTGATCATGGGAAAAACGAATAATTCGTCCCAGAAAATGTGGCCTCTGTAGGCTTCTCCGTGCCAGCCCCGTGCCGGAGCCCCGACGTCCAGAGCCATTTTCATGGTATTGAGTGACGTGGTCTGAAGCACATGAAAGATATAAAGATGCACAACCCTTGCAATCCGTAACATCTCCTCCTCAGGTTGCTCTGCTTCCAGCATGAACTCGAATTTTTTCCAAAGATGCTGCCATGCGAGCCTGTGGCTGCTGACAAGTGTTGCAAAAGCAGGTGCCCCTTTTACAGCGTTGATGGCCTCCAAACCACACTCTGAAATGGCAGGATCACGTGAGGTGTAGATGCTGACAATCTTTTCGATCCGGATTGGTTCTTCTTTTGCAATATTCACCTGAAAAACGGAAGCGGCGTATCCGTTTTGAGTAAGGTTCCGGCGATTGAGAAAAAGGCGGGAACAATCCTGGAATGCCTGGGTGCGTGCAGCCACAGCCACCCGCAGATCGGACTGGTTGGTTCTGACTTTGATAAAAAGAGTGTCATGACCCGGAGCTGATGCTTCAAGCGATTCAAGATGCTGGTTATTGAGTTTTTTATAACGTTCCACACCATTATTTACAATGTTACCGTCTATAGCCGACCGGACCTGGATTTTTCCGGACCAGTTTTCAGCGACAATAGTGGTTTCCAGCCCTGCCAGATGAACATCATTCATGCTCACTATCCGGCGTTCATTGACCAGTGTTATCCGGTCTTTGTCGTCTCTGAATCTGATTTTGCGGTAAAGCACACCATGGCGTACATCCAGTTGCTGTTTATATTCGAGAATATCTGCTTTTGAAAGTGAAAACCATGGCCCCGTCTCAATTCGAAAACCCAATGATAACCAATTGGGCATGTTTACCAAATCTTCATTTTCCACAATATGTCCGGCTATTTCGGTTTTGAGGCGGTTGTAGCCACCAGCCAGATAGGTTCCGGGATAATGTATGTCATCAGCTTCCGATTCGGGAGCCGCACCCCTTGTACAAAAATAACCGTTTCCCAGGGTACACAAAGTTTCACGAAGTTTTTCATTCTCCGGTTCAAAACCTTCGTAGATGAGCCTCCAGTCCTTTTTTGTACGGTGCTCATGGAGCGATAAGTATAAATGCTTTAAGAACCTGTGCACCTCATCGGGGTCTTCCAGGCAATACCTGGCTCCGGTTTTGCGCGACACGCCGTCATCAACTACTATGCCAATACCATCTTCCCAAAGCTCCCGAAAAGCATCTTCATCGGTGACATCATCACCAATATAAATGGGCATCGCCTCCCGGCCCCCCAGGTCAACAGCATTTTCCAAAAGCCAGCGAACGGCCTTCCCTTTGTCCCAATCCAGATCGGGCTGGAGTTCAAACACCTTTTTCCCGTGAGATTTTCTAAGTTTCGAAAAGGAGTTACGAACCTTTTCCACCGCATCGGCTACTTTTTCGGTATCTTTTTCCTCAACTTCCCGATAATGAATGGCTATGGAATATTTTTTCCGTTCCAGACGCGATCCCTTGATGGCATCTAACTCTTTTTTCAATTGTTCTTCTGCCTCATCCAGGACAGGCACAAACTCCGAGCCAAACTCGTGGGAAATCCGGCTTCCTCCGGGACCAACGATTTCGAATCCGTGACTGCCTGCATAGTAAAGGCGATCCACGTTTACTCGCTTTCGGACATCTTTCAACCCCCGCCCGCTGATAATTGCAACGGGAATATCCTGAGATATTTCCCTGATAACGCGTCGTGCTTCCTCACAAAGAACAGCGTCTTCCGGCCGGCGCACAATGGGCGTCAAAGTACCGTCATAGTCAAGGAAAATCACGGGCAAAAAATCGTCAATTTTTTCGACGATTTCATCCAGTTGACCACTAGCTGACGGCAGCGGCATAACTTTCATCTTCTCTTCCACATCGGCTTCCGTCACGGAGATATCCGCAAGGTCTGAAACCACGGTATCAGCACCGCTTCGACGAAGGGCTTCCGCCTGACCTGTACGGTT
>SKZT01000198.1 GCA_007127235.1 Desulfobacteraceae bacterium | reverse complement strand
AGAACAAGAACAAGAACAAGAACAAGACAAAGATTGAAACTTAATGAAAAAAACAATTATTGCAGGCTTTACTGTACTGTTTTTTGGCATCATTGTTTTCGCAGGATGGAAATATTTTCTTGTCAATCGGACAAAACAGGAGTTGGAAAGAAGGGTCGATGGCTTTTCAATGGTGGAAAGGCTGGAATATGAAAGCCTGAGTGTAGGAATTTGGGGAGACTGGCTGTCGTTAAGCAATGTATACTTGAATCTAAAAGGAATAGAGGAGACGATAACAGCCAAAGAAATTTTTATTCCCCACCATAAGATGGAAAACAATCATCTTGTGAGTATGGAAGTTAGTATTGAGGGGGTTAGTTTTTTCGGCAAAGATTTATTTGCTCAAAAGCCTTATAGTCTCAGTCACACCCCGCAATCCAGTCAGGTTATATCCAATATCACTTTTGTATACCGGCATGATCCTTTTGGGAGAAAAATAGCTCTGGAAAATCTTGCTATCAAAGCTCCGGAGAGGGCAGAACTTTTTGCGGATATCAGGTTGGCAAATATTGATCCGTCAATATTTGCAATGCATGATATTTCCAATCTGTTGCTCTATTTATTGGGAGTTTCCATTTCGGAAACCCATATCAGTTATAATGACCACTCGTTAATTGAAAAAATGCTCTCGGCTGAAAATACGCACCCGGAATCAGCTTTCCCGGCTTTTCTGAAGGTTGTTTCCGAAAACGTTTATCAAATGCTGCAGGAAGACCAGGATAAAAAGACAAAAACAGCTTTGGAACAAATTCTTGTATTTTTAGATGATCCCCGAAAAATACACATAACCTTGTCACCTCCAAAACCTGTACCTATCGGACGAATTTTATGGGTAAGGGATTTTGGAAAAGTAATTCAAATGTTGAATGTTCAGGTAGAAACATGACCGCTACAAGCAGGAGACTTAACCAATGCCCCATTATTCTCAAGTGAGTACAGGATGGGAGAGTCTGGATAAAATCATTGATCATTTGCGGACAGGCGACAATGTGGTCTGGCAGGTCGATCATATTGATGATTACCAGCGCTTGATTTGTCCTTTTGTCAATCATGCACTGTCAAACGGGGAGCGGGTGGTTTATATGAGATTCGCCCGTCACATTCCTCTGCTGGAACCCAAAAACGGCCTGCAAATTTACCATTTGAATGTGGAAAACGGCTTTGAATCCTTTTCTGCGGAAGTCCACAGTATTATCACCAGAGAGGGAAGAGACGTCTATTATGTTTTTGACTCCCTCTCCGATTTACTGCATATTTGGGCAACTGATCTGATGATCGGCGATTTTTTCTATATTACCTGCCCCTATCTTTTTGAATTAAACACCATCGCTTATTTTGCAATTCAGCGAAACCGTCATTCTTTTAAAGCCATTGCCCGCATCAGGGAAACAACTCAGCTACTCATTGACGTATACACGTATAAAAGAAAATTGTGTATTCATCCGCTAAAAGTGCAGCACCGCTATTCCCCCACCATGTTTTTCCCGCATATCAAGGACAAAAAAAACCTGTTACCGGTCATAGACAGTGCTGAGGCCACCAATTTGTTTTCTTACCTTTCCCGAAACAAATCTACTACCGCCCATCGCCACCTGGATTATTGGGACAGGCTTTTCATGCAGGCCAAAAAGCTGCTTGAATCAGAAGCCGGTCATGAAGAAAAACTTGACATGGTGGAACAATTGAGCCGTCTTATGTTGACCCGCAATAAAAGAGTGCTTGCATTGATCAGAGAATATTTTTCTCTCGAGGATCTCCTTCAGCTTCAAGAAAGGCTGATTGGCACCGGATTTATTGGTGGTAAATCCGTAGGGATGCTTTTGGCACGAAAAATTCTCATTCAGGAAAAATCCTTTGATTGGAATAAGGTTTTGGAAAATCATGATTCATTCTATATAGGCTCGGATGTTTTTTATTCCTACATTGTTCAAAATGGATGGTGGAAACTTTTCATGGCGCATAAAACCAGGGAAGGTTACTTTTCCAAGGCTGATGAGTTAAAAAAACAGATGTTAGACGGCGAGTTTCCCGATGAAATCAGGGAGCAGTTTCAGCTCATGCTGGAATATTTCGGGCAGTCGCCCATTATTGTTCGTTCCAGCAGCCTTCTGGAAGATGCATTCGGAAGCGCTTTTTCAGGTAAGTACGATAGTTTTTTCTGTGTCAATCAGGGGGGGCCCGAGAAACGATATGAGTATTTCGAAGAGGCCGTCAAAAAAATATTTGCAGGCACCATGAGTGAAGACGCCCTGGCTTATCGTTTGCAGCGGGGACTCGACCAAATGGATGAGCAAATGGCTCTGCTGGTTCAACGGGTATCCGGCGCCTACCGGAAAAATTACTTTTTTCCGGAAATGGCCGGTGTGGGACTTTCCCATAACCCGTTTGTATGGAAAAAGGGGATGGACCCTAAATCCGGAATGTTAAGGCTTGTTTTCGGATTGGGTACGCGTGCAGTCAATCGGGTCGAAAATGACTATCCCAGAATTGTCGCTGTGGACGAACCCCTGGTGAGGCCCTTGTCGGGAATGAATGATATCAAAAAATTCTCCCAGCATTATGTTGATATTTTGAATCTGGAAAAAAACCGGATAGAAACCTTCTCTTTAGCGGAATTGGTGAAAAATGGATTGAATACAAAGCTGGAACTTATCGGTATCAGAGATACTGAGGCTATGGAAAGCCTGAGAGCCTTGGGAAAACCGGTACCAGACATATGGATATTGACATTCGACAATTTCCTGACCGAAACACCCTTTATCCGGATTATGTCAAGAATGCTTAAAACGCTTGAAAACAGCTATATGAATCCTGTGGATATCGAATTTACGGTGAATTTTAATCAGAAAGATGAAGTGCAGATTAACCTGGTGCAATGCCGGCCGCTGCAGACCGCCGGAGACAATGTTCACGTAAACATACCCGACCCAATTGACCGTGAAAAAGTTATCGTTAAAACAGAAGGTAATTTTATGGGGGGAAGTGTCTCCATGAAGGTTTCCTGTGTTATTTTTGTGGACCCCGAAAACTACACGGCGCTTACCCGCTCTGAAAAATACAGCGTGGCGCGTCTTGTGGGAAAATTAAACAAGCGGGTTGCCCACAGAGAAAAAATGCCCACTCTCTTATTGGGTCCCGGAAGATGGGGAACCCATTCACCGGAGATGGGAGTTCCGGTTACTTTTTCAGAAATCAACAACATTTCCGCCATGGCAGAAATCAGTTACCAGGATGGCAGTTTGATACCCGATTTATCTTTTGGGACTCATTTTTTTCAGGATCTGGTGGAAACCCAAATTTTCTATATGGCCGTTTATCCCGAAAATCCAGACGTGGTTTTTAACAAAAAATGGTTCAACGAGTTGCCAAACATGCTTGAGACCATAAGCCCCGCTGACTCTCGTTTCAGCGATGCTGTAAAAATCGTGGATACGAAAAACAGCGGTTTGTCAATATATTCCAGCGTGGTCAACCAGCAGTTGGTTTGTTACCTGGACATTTAAATGACTAATTATAAAAGCATTTTTACTTTTTTCACGCCTTCGTATGAACTCAATTTTTACTGGTTATAACGCATTTGGGAATGATTGGTTGATAGGGTACCGCATGTGTAAATTTGTAGGGGCGGGTTCCAAACCCGCCCTCGTTCCAAATACCCCGGCTGTTGATTTTTGCCATATATTTTGCATTACCCAGGACGACATTTAGCCATACAAGGACTCATAAGAAAAAAACATTAAACAACCCCAAAGGCATGCATGGCCTTGGCCACTTTAATAAAACCGGCAATATTTGCTCCGGT
>SKZT01000162.1 GCA_007127235.1 Desulfobacteraceae bacterium | reverse complement strand
TGCTTTCCGATCTTAAATTGTAAATCCGCATTGTTTTAAGTATATCTAGAAGTGACCATCTTTCTCAAAGCATCAGCCACTATCATCGCCTGAACCATGAACAGCCCGATGATGGTCGTTATCTTATCCATCTTCATCTTTGTGCTCTTTGCGCTTGTCTTTCAGCATGTCTCCAATCTGTCTATATACGGTCACGCCGCCACCGGCAATTCCCAGCAGAATACCGATTATCGTGAATAAACCGCCTGTGCCAAGCCACCTGTCCAAGTACAGGCCGATAAAAAAACAGAACAGAATGCAACCGGCCATGGTGAGGCCGATCTGCATGACCAGGGCGAAATTTTCAGCCCAATCCCTGTTTTTATCGTAATTAAAAAAAAACTTCTTTTTTTTTCTGTCAGCCAAGACTGCCGCCTTAGGATCAAACGACCCGCTTTTAATAAAGACTCCGGCCAAAGTCAACCTTTTTTTTCGGCCGTTATTCATGCCCATGGTGGCGCGGTCACAAGGGCCGCGTCCCTTAAAACAGATTTTAAAAAGCAACTCTTACTCCCCTATGCACGGGAAGTCAATATAAAAAAGTCAGAAATTTAAATTTTGGAAGGCTATTCACCCGTTTAACCTTTAGGGGGCTTACATCAACTTCATGATGAACGATGAGGCCGAGGGACGTGTTCAGGCTACTTACGGTGACAACTACAAACACCTCGCGTCCGTGAAAGCAAGTATGACCCGAAAAATCTTTTCCGGGTCAACCAGAACATTCAGCCCACGGTCTCTTGAGGGCTGGACCAAGAGCGCGAGGCACCTGACGAGCCGCTTTACCTGAAGGTCGCCTGTGGCGACAGCAGGTGAGCGGCAACATGTTCGGCCTTGTGAGCACATGATGCCGAGAGCATTGATGGTGAGAATCCAAGAACAAGAACCACACAAGGGCGCAACATATAATCAGATTCGATATGTTGGGACAGATTTATGTCGCGCCCTTACAGGGCTCGAAAACTGAAGAACATTGTGCATAAGACTAAATCCAGCAAAATGGCCCGCATGGGTCAGGAATGCATTTCCACGCAGAGCGTGGGACTGAGAATAGCGTGGAAATGATTCGATCATTTAATAATCGATAAGCGCTGGATCTGATCTTTGCGAATTTCATATTCTTCCTGGCTTATTCTTTCTTCATCACGCGCCTCTTCTACCCGTTTCATTTCCTGATGTATTCTATACTCATAACCTCCAGCGCCTGCGGCAGCACCTCCGGCAGCACCCAACCCTGCAGAACCCAACCTGCTTTCACAGCCTAAAAGTGTAAGTGAAAATACGAAAACCAGAACAATAAGCAGATATTTCATAATTCTTCTCCTTTCAAATAATTGATGATTTTCTGGAGTCAAAGCTAACTTTTTCGGATAAATTGGGTGACTCCACCCCTATTCTCGGTTTTTTTAAAACTAAAGTCAATTGGGCTTTGGCATCAAACGCTTGTTAATATCCCAGACCAAATCAGCTTCAGGCAGAAACGGTATGTAGCTAAACCATGGATGAGAATCCAAGTGCTTTTGACTTTGCTGAAGTTTACGGCTGTGTTTTTTTATAGGAGGAACAACTTTCTTGATATCACCAACATCATGCAATGCATAGGTATGGCCCCTTGCCCGATTATATTCATAGCTGAAGGGATAACCTATCCAAAGATTTTTCAGGTAAGGTTGACAATACTTATAGGCATGGGACAGATCCCCGCATAAATGTTTTTCATGAGGCACAGATCCCCCGTATTCGGTCATCTGGCTGCATTCGGGTTGAAACGCTTGAAAGGAAGTTGTTCATGGCCAAAGTCTTTCAGGGCCCGGTTAACCAATTCATCACTGCCACGGTTATGGTAACAGGCAACTATGTGATCAGCTTTCAAATACTGACCCGCCCCGGCCTTGATGAGCATCTCATCGATTGGCTGACCTTGTCCGATATTGGTAATCATGATCGTATCAGGTCGCATGCCTGGCAAATAAAGCTGTTTACCATCGTGAATGAATCGGCAATAAATCGCCCGACGAAAGCATTTCCAATTATCACGTTTGGTTCCAAATTCAAAATATTCCCATTGCTGGTTTTTGTGGGAATTTAAACGCTTACAATCGCCGGAATTCCAGTTACCTGCAACTTCTTTGACATCTTTATACATCTTTTCGCCACAAATATAGCCGATTTGCAGGCTTTCACAAACTTCATAAATCTTTTGGTCAAAAAAACCGCTGTCCATACGGATGATAATGGGGACATCCTTGCGGTACTCTTTGCGGATTTTTCCAACCACTTTCCGAATCATCTTCTCCACGCTGTTGCCATGATTGGAGTGTTTTTTACCGCCACGGAAAACCGCATCTATAATGAATCTACCCCAGTTCATCTGCAAAGGTTGAAAACCTTTTTTGTTTTTATAGGTGGGTTGCACTCCATGTCGACGATTTGCATCGTCATTGTCCATAACCATGGTATCAAGACCCAAGTCGATGACATCGGGTTTCGATACCTGCAACCGCCAGATAAACAGTTTTTGCAGAAGCCACCGGAAAATAAATATACGCACCCAGGCAAAGGACTTGAAAAACCTCTTGATCTGGTGGGAAGAAGCCATATTCTCTGTTTTTGTTTCTATACTTCCGGCATATCCTTTGTCTTTGGCCAAGTGATCAAAATATGTCAATCGCCGGCTGGTGCCATCAAACATAAAGCAAAACACTTGCTTGAAAAGCTCCACAACACCAAGCCCTTTTTGGCTTTTGCGGATGCCTCCGAACCATCGCTCTACCCATGGCCAAATTCCTATGGCATCCAGATAGGCTACAATAAAAGCCAGTCCAGCTCTACCAGTAAGTTTGTCGGGAGTAGTCTCGATGTTATGGATTTTCAAAGAACTTTCTTTGGATTTTCTACTTTGGCGACTTTTTTTCTTCTTCATCTTGTCCTCCACCTGTTGGGTTTATGTTTCAGGTCTATACTTTTGTTTCTTTTTGTATATAATATCAAAAAGTTGCCCGTTTGTCCCCAATTTTTTTTAAAAAAATCGCTCAGATTAGGTTCATATATGCTGAAACCTGCATTATAAACCAAATCAATCCGTTCGATTACCTGACAGCCCTTCAACTTCATTTTTCAAAAGTGTTCAAAAATTCGGGTCAGTGGATGCCCTGCAATTATAAGGAAACCATCTCAGAATTGCCCTGCCTGGAACAAATATCGGCAAGCTAACCCAACAGACAAAACCGACTGCCAAATCACAAGAAACCCTTGGTTGCAAAGGCCCTAGTATGCCTTGATCTGATCGGATCGATAGTGGGTTGCACCTGGTCAGACTTTAAATGGGTAGTTGTGCCCAGCCTGCCTCCAAATTTTTTCACATAAATATTTGCTCCTTATATATTTTGACTTTTTTAGCCTAATTCTTTAAGATATTTATGCTGTAAAATATTCAGAGGTGTTGTGGAAAATTCGCTTCGATACTGGAAATATCAGAACAGTAACGAGGCGAATTTACTTAATAACCAATGGTTCGCTGCAAAATATGACGACATCCAACACCAACTTGGCTTCCGAGTTCTACGTGCTTCCATGCTTTAGCGGGCAGGGCTTCAGGGCTGGCACATCCATCATGCATATGATGTCACAAATCAGGCGGCATTTCGCGCCACAGGATTGACAGTGACACTTATCGACTTTCTCATCCTGGGTGTCGTCATCGGCTCCAACAATCTTGCCGTGGCTCTGGCGCTCGGCGCCATGGGGCAGGTCGCACGTCGCTTTCGCGTGATGCTGGTATTCGGCGTGTTCGAGTTCGTGATGCCGTTGCTGGGCATCGGGCTGGGTGCGGTGACCGCGCGTGCGATTGGCTTGCAGACAAACGTCATCGGTACCGTGCTGCTGATCGCCCTGGGTCTCCTGACCGTGATCGCCGGAGTCCGAAACCGTCGCCAGGACGAGAAGCTGGCAAAGCACGTCACGCAGTGGCGCGGGCTGGTTTTTCTCGCCCTGGGCTTGAGCATTGATAACGTCGTGGTCGGGTTCAGTCTCGGCCTCGGTCGCGCGGACCCGCTGGCAGTGGCGACGACCATCGCGTGTTTCTCGGTGCTGTTCACCTGGATCGGCATGAGACTGGGTCGAGAGTCGCGCCGAGGCTGGGAGCAGGTGGCAAAAATCGGTGCTGGTATGCTCCTCGTGGGCTTTGGCGCGGCCAATGGCATGGGGTGGTTGTAATACAGCCGGCATCCCTTGTGATGATGGTAAAAGATCTGTAGGGTTCATCCTCATTGTTCTTATCTCTCCACATTTCCCATAATCCTGCAAAAGCAAAAGGCTTCTCATCGGGTAATGTTATGAAAAATGGCTGCTTATTTCCCTTAGGACCTTTCCACTCATAAAATCCGTCAGCCGGTATCAGGCATCTTCTTTTCTTGAAAGCATCCCGGAAACTACATTTGGAGGCCACGGTTTCCACTCGGGCGTTAATCATTTTGTAACCGGTGGAAATATCTTTGGCCCAGTGCGGTACAAGACCCCAGTTAAGCTTTTCCAGGACATTAAGACCTTCCTGACGGACTATGGCAAGGACTTCCTGTGTTGGGGCCACATTATAGATAAGTGTGGCTTCAGCCAGGGCTTTGTCTATGGGAAAATGTTGTTGGAACTGTTCAAGGTTGCTGAAAACGACGAATCTGCCGCACATGATATGGGTTCCTTTCCCTTAATTTGGGTTAAAATCCTTTCGGGTCACGCAGCTTAAATACAGCTTGCTTTTTACAGTCTTCACCGAGATGATAGGCATACGTCTCACATCTTTATTCTGTCAGCTCTATATGCTCTTGGTTATGATTTTTTTTGCGGCGGGCGAAAAATTTCCAAGTGAGTGGGCCCAACAACATATGCCACTGGGAGTTTTATCTCTGTGATAGGTCTTTTTAATGCTTTTCCACCGGCAGAAAAATTTTGGTTTCCGGATTAAATTATGGCAGGAGGATATTTATTGGTTTGTCTATAAACATGGAAGATACGGCAGATTAATATGAAAAAATCAGTTAGCCATGTAGATGCCCCAGTCTATCCGTTTAATCCTTCCAGGCTTGTTCATGCGAAATATAATGTTTCATCAAAACCTTACCATGGCATCAAAACTGACTGACTTTTTGGTCATGATCTATTCCACCTCATAATGGAACTTGAATATAAATCTGATATGACAAATAATAGACATTGCTTTTTTTTGGAGGGCCCTTATTTAATCACTTGTGTTGCTCGGCTAATTCATCTGCATCTTTTTTTAAATACAAATAAGCCTAAAAACCCTGTGCCGAGAAAAAATATAGTAGCAGGTTCTGGAACAGGGGTTGCACCTATCCAGCCACTGCCCTCGGCGTTTTTACCAATGCTTCCGATATGGGCTCCACTCGTAAAAATGCCTTTTTGGCCCTTAACTTCACACAAAAAATCAAAGTCACGAGCACCTAAACCGTCAATTCCGGTAATCAGATAAATTGATGTAGAGTTTATGCCAAACCGTTTTGACTTAGCCGGGAGGTTATTTGTATCGGCGACTGGGAAACTCAGATATTTCAGAATTGACTGCTGATGAATTTATCGAGACCCTTGTCAGAACAAAGCGGCCTCAAATTTTTGCCGAAAGTGCTGTTTTTGGCGACGGGTCGGATTGGAAACACCAGGAGCTGTCCATACTTGGGGATATTTGTATCGCTGTTCCGGTTACTGTCTATGATAATGGCAGGCACCACCATCCAGATATCCACAAAAATCCGTTTGGTGCAACGCTTCTTTATGTGCCAGGTGCTTTGTTAATAAATGGCATGAACAACACTCCTGCAGACTGGGACGAGGTCACCGTTGATGGCCAAATCGATTATGAAAAGTATTACGGGCTTTATGAAAGAAGACTCTTGGCACCATTTATATACGCAAATACTGTGGCAGCAACAAACAAAAAGCAGGCTATGATAACTGTTCCTGGCCTTGGTTTCGGGCAGTTTGCAGGAAAATTCAGAGGTCTGCTGGGGCCTGTGCTAAAAAACGTTTTAAGGGATTTTATAGAAAAACACGCTAACCGTTTCTCAAGTATCCGGACCGTGTATTATGATCCACATAGTCAGTGCGACAATGAAAGGTTTGAAATAGAAGGTATATCGTTTCTTGTCAGACCCCTTACTAAATTTAATAAAAAGAAACCCCAGTTGTGTGAACCCCAAACCTACGAAGAAGGCCGGGATGATTTTAAAGATTGCGAGCTGTTTAGTCTGGTGGCTTGGGATCATGTTTCCTGGCCAGGAAATGATTTTTATATCGGTATAAGAGCGACAGATGACGGGATAAAAGCTGCTGCGACCAATTCGATGGCGGTGATGACTGGGGTGGAGGGATTTTATGATGTTTCAACATTCACTTATAAAACGCCAGGTCGCCATGAGAACTGGTACGATGTGGTCGTGAAAAACGGAATACAGCTTCATGTTAAAGACAATTTGGTGGTGGTGTCGGGGTAAATTGGGTGAATGGGAATTTTTGATAACGGAATTTGATCCTTTGCATCAGAACAAAGCTCTTTCCAAAATAAAATGGTATGGCTGGGTATTATTTCCTCAGGACTGCCATCTATCGATCCGTTTGGGTATGAAAAGATATCGTCCGTACAGGCGCACTTCGTTTGGGCAACTTTTATATCCGTTAAAATCATACCTGATGCAGAAAAATGGATACAATATATTGGTTGAATTTTCGGCGCCGGCCAAAAAATTATCGAAAATTTCAATACTCATAAACCTCACCCTGAGGATTATTTTTCATATTGCTAAACAAATTATAACTAAAAAAAGTTTTTAAGTTCTGGTAAAAATTTTAACTGTAATTTTGTTGACAAGATTTTTGCTTAAAGTAAATGAGCTATAATTAGAGGGTATTTTTTTCAACTGAAAACCTTTATTAATTCATTAATATTTTAAGGGAGAAACTATTTCATATATGGGGATACAATTCTTAATTTGACCGGTTGGAGAAAATTATTGTTTAAAAAGTTTAAAAATACCTTTCCTTCCGGTCAGAATCAAATACAAAATCTTAAGCAAGATATTTCTTTTCTACAAAAACAAATGGAAAAGGTGAACCTGTTGAGCATATCCCTGATGGATATGAGATTTATGAACATCCGGAAAATGCGAGGGTTTTTTTAAGAAAGAAACTTCCTCAACTCATAACAGATAAGGAAAAACAGCTTGTTGAAAAAAGTTTAACCAGGTTGCATAGTTCAAAGAGGTATATTGTGGATTATAAAAAATAATTTGTCACAATATATGAATCAAACGTGGATGTTGAAGATTTTAAAAACTCATTCGGTAATTTTCTAATAGGAGTTCCTCTGCGCAATGGGATGGATTCAGATGATGCTATGAATTTCCTGCTCATGACCGCTGATCAAAATTATACGGCTATGCTAAGGTTTCGACTCGTTGACAAAGAAGAACGGACATTTGCAGCAGAACGATTCTGTTTTCGAGGCTCTATTGATGATTGGATTTTTTTAGATGGTCCGGATACCCTGGAAAAGTTAATCAAACGATACGTTAAACTTCTGGGGACAGAATCTTTTTTTGATTCACCTTATTTTTAAAATATATTTCGTGCTGGTTTTTTGCATTTTTTATTCAAAACAGATGAAACAGGAAATCCTTGATAAGCTGGCTGGTAAAACTGAAAATGTGGCTTTGTCGTATTATGCAATAGAGAAATTCTTCCCGAAATTAAGTGATAAGCTCGTAGACAACTTGTTAACCTCGGTTTTTGGTGCATGGGAATCAATCACCTCTATGTGTGTGGAATGTCCGACAAGGAGTATTTCAGAAAGGGACAGAAAAGCTCCCATGTTTGATGATCCATTATTATGAATAAAAGTTGTCACCCCCGGAAAAAACATCTCTAATCATCATCAACAAACAGCTCCTTCAAAACAATCCACCCATCTTTGATAACAAAAACTTCCCGAGACCCAAGCATACTGGATGTAAAGCCTCTCCTGATAATCCCGGCCTTTATCCCTTTTCGGTTTGTTTGGAATTTTATCAAGGACAGCGTTAAAAAGAGCATACGATAGAGTAGCTGTTTTTTTGACCCCGGAAATTGTGGCCATTTTCTTGGTCAGAGAATCCTTTAAAAGCAGACAGTCGATGCTCCAAAGTTTATCAGAAATTTTCTCATCAGCCTGGGTCAGGGCTATTTCTTCAGTCGTTCTGGTCAGGTGGTGAATTAAAAGCTGAGACCTTTTTTGTTTAAAACAACCACATTATTTTGAAGTTTAAGCCCATGTTCTTTCCAGATTTTTAGCCCCGCGAAAAATTTTATCAG
Organism: Desulfobacteraceae bacterium; assembly: GCA_007127235.1. Classification (GTDB taxonomy): domain Bacteria; phylum Desulfobacterota; class Desulfobacteria; order Desulfobacterales; family SKZT01; genus SKZT01. The sequence continues at coordinate 5,425 of SKZT01000162.1, read as the reverse complement.
TTCTTTTGCGTGTTTAACTTGGGTTTCGATTGTGTAGGTCGATTTTCACCCAAATCGGGGTGGTTTTGCGATTGAAACCTTCTAAAATAGGGGGTGTTAGTTTTTTTGCAACCTCAAAACATGTAGGTAACTCCCGTATCGTTAAAATATTGACATGATTGTGCGTAGAGGGTAACCGCGTAGGTTATTATGTACTTGCGAACCACGAAAAGAAAAAACAGGGACGGAACAGTCCCGAGTACTACCATCTCGCCCACAATGTGCGCCACCCCGATACAGGACGGTCCGTTCCAAAAATCATCCACGGCTTCGGCCGGGCGGACCAGCTGGACAGGTACCACCTTGCGAGGCTGTGCCGATCCATTATACGTGTTTGCGGTCTGCACGTCGTCGATCCAATCGACCACGCGGACAGGATAAACAAAGCGAGCCCGAATCCAAGCTATGAGTATGGGATCGGTGGTTGAAAAAAATCCACATGCCCTCGTGCAAAGGGCTCAGTCTCGATCATATGTACTATGCCATGGACCATCTGCATGAACATGCCAACGAGGTAGAACATGCTCTTTTCTGGCATACGGCAAATCTGTTCAACCGCGACGTGGTACTGGTTTATTATGACACGACGTCGGTCTCCTTTTATATAGACAACGAAGATGAGGGCCAGGAAGGCCTTAGAAAATTCGGACAAGCCAAGGAGGGATACTGGGCTCCACAGGTTGTGGTCGCCTTGGCGGTAACTGCCGAGGGGTTGCCGGTAAGATCGTGGGTTTTTCCTGGCAGCACTTCGGATGTCGATACCGTAAAGCAGGCCCGTGAAGACCTGCGTGGCTGGAACCTTCACCGGGCCCTGTTTGTTGCCGATTCCGGGATGAACTCCGAAACAATCGAAAGGACCTTGCACGGGCGTGCGGCAAGTATCTTTTAACAACTCGAATGGCAAGCGTGAAAGAGGTCAGAGAACACGTGCTTTCCAAAAAAGGAAGATACGTGGACGTCAAAGACAATCTCAAGGCCAAGGAGGTTGTCATCTGTGACGGCATGCGCCGGAGACGCTACATTCTTTGCTACAATCTCAGGGAAGCAAAATGACTCCGATGTATCACTGGCTACCCAAAAGAATCGAGGGGCATGTGAAAATATGCGTGCTGTCGCTTTTGATCGAGCGGATAGCGGAGAATGCGTGCAATAAACCATGGCCAGAGATTGGAAGATATCTGGATGAGATCCAGCTAACAGAGTTTCGCACTGACACGCATCGATTTTTGCGGAGAAACGAATTGCGGTCTCCGGTAAGAGATTTGCTTGGGAAATTGGAAATAGATTCTCCCAAAACGGTAGTAGACGTACAGAAGCTTTAGTAAACACATCCTCGCCCCGCTATATCCTGTAGGTAAACACTGAATCTCATTCAGTTTGCAATGAGTCGGCCCAGGGCCGCTTCCAGCCATTTTGTGTACCTACACCTCCGAAACCCAAGTGTAAAGGAATATTAAATAATGGTTTTCGGTTTCGAGGAAAATATGACTCTGTTTTTGTTGACACGCTAGGTGGGTTCCCATAAAAATGGACTCATTCGGGGTAAGGCCTCTTTTGCTTTAAAACAATGAGCAGCTTGGTTAGTTGATAGGTATTGGTTTAGCGTGTGTTTTTGAAAACGATACGGTGGATCGGCGACGGCCCAAATATACCGATTATCGTGTATTGGGTGGTGGAGTTATGAATCAACACCGGTGGGAAAATAAAATTACACAATGGATACAAGATGACCGAAACATTGATAATAAGTTGTCAGAGCCTTTTGTACAATTTTTTACCTTGGTCTTCGAAAATACGAGCTGCCCCGCAAAAGCCTGCTTTGGCATTCACGGTAATACTAAAAGCCTTGTTGTGGGTGGTATTTTTTTAGCGGCTATAATTAAATCAGGTAACAACAAAGGTATTTGGCTTTTACTTCAATATCCGCCTGAAATAGATGGCTGGAAATCTTGGGAAACAAAGTCGACAAAATCTACTCCTAAGCCACTGAAGTGGCTTTACACATCGGAATTACCAATATTGGTAATTCGGATCTATTTTTTTGGCTATATGCACTCCAAGAATTACGAAAGATGCTTACAAAGACATGGATTCAACATAAACCTTTATATTTTAGGATGGCTGATGATTCGTCATGAATTTATTGCCGGTTGTAAAGACAGTCTTCTTTTGATAATCGATTTTCAAGTGGGGATGCTCAAGGTTATAAATACTTGGGAAAAGGTTGCCGGTAGAGTGAATCAACTCATACAGACTTCCAATATCCTTGGTATTCCGATTCTTTTGACAGAACAGTACAAAAAGGGTCTTGGTGAAACCCACCCCGAAATACTCCAAAAAATCAGGTCGCCCGTGGTATGTCAAAAGGAGCACTTCAGTGCCTGTATGGAAAGGGATTTTCTTTCCGCTATTCATTCTTTCGGGCGCAATAAGATCATAGTGGCTGGGATGGAAACCCATGTATGTGTTCTACAAACTTGTCTGGATCTTATCAAGGCAGGATTTCAGATACATCTGGTGGCCGATGCGGTGGCATCCCGAGAAATAGAAAACCGCGACATCGCCATAGATCTTTTGCGACAGGCCGGAGCCTTAGTAAGCTCAACAGAAATTGTTATATTTCAGTGGGCATACCGGGCAAACACTGAAAACTTTCGGAAAATCCTTCCTGTTGTCAAATAGGGAACGCGGTCAGCGTGGAGTTTTATCGGTGAAAGTTCTTTTAATTTCAGCCAATACTGAACAGTTTAACATGCCGGTCATACCTTTGGGCCTTGCTTGCGTGTCTGCTGCTGTTGCAAAAGCTGGCCATGATGTAAATATGCTTGATCTTATGTTTGAAACAAACGTCAGTGCTATAATTAAAAAAGCCATCACTGAATTTTGCCCCAAATGTATCGGAATTTCGGTCAGAAACATTGATGATCAGAACTTTGAAGCGCCCGTATTTTTACTTGATAAAGTAAAAGAGGTTATATCAGTATGCCGGGAGTTGACTGATGCGCCTATTGTCCTTGGCGGTGCAGGATATAGCATATTTCCTGAAAGTACACTCACATACCTTAATGCGGATCTTGGAATTGCGTGTGAGGGTGAAATCGCTTTTCCGGTACTGTTGTCACGGCTGGAAAACGGCCATGATCTTTCGGGGTTGCCGGGACTTTATATCCGTAGCCGTAGTTTGCAAAGTGCAATAGAATTTGCTGGAAGACTGGATGCGTTGACACTTCCTGACCCAGGAATACTTTCTGTTTCGATGGTCAAAAACAAGCAGCTCTGGATACCTGTGCAAACTAGACGGGGATGCCCTCTCAAATGCAGTTATTGTTCCACCCCGGTTATTGAAGGCACCATCATCAGAAAGCGTTCACCCGAAATTATTGCAGACTGGATTGAGAAATGGGCTGAAGCAGGATGTAGGAAATTCTTTTTTGTGGACAACACATTCAATTTACCCCCGGCCTATGCCAAAAAATTATGCCGAAGCATCACGGAAAGAAACCTGGATATAAGTTGGAGCTGTATCCTGTATCCTAAAAATGTTGACGAAGAGTTGGTTGAGCTTTTGGCAGCGGCTGGCTGCAAACATGTCAGTCTTGGTTTTGAAAGTGGCTCTGAGCAAATATTAAAAAACTTGAATAAGCGATTTTTACCAGAAGATGTGCGGAAAATTTCAACCTTGCTTGTCCATCACAACATTGAGCGCATGGGGTTTTTGTTGTTGGGAACTCCTGGAGAAACAAGGGAAACCGTAGAAGAAAGCCTTGCTTTTGTTGATTCCCTTCAACTTGACGCCCTAAAAATTACGGCGGGTGTCCGTATTTATCCAAGCACACAACTGGCTGAGATTGCTGAAAAACAAGGCGTCATCACGTCACAAAACAACTTGCTTCATCCATGCTTTTATTTAGTTCCGAAACTGGAGGGATGGCTTTCAGAAAGGCTGAAAAAATGGATGGCATCCCGCCCATATGTTATAAGGTGAACATGACATTTGATGAAGAAAAAACCGGATACGAAAAAACAATCTTATCAGACCTGCAGGGAGCCTGGGGTTGTCTCCGTCAATCTGTCGTAAAGGCTTTTGGCTTTGAAGGTTCTGACCGTGCTATATTTCATATTGAAGAAGCCATGAGCTGGGAAGTTGTGAGAGATCTACGCCAGATGCCACCGCTTCTTCTCGTTATCAGAAATGTATGTACCCAGGGTGGCGCGCCTCAAGAAGTTATTGAGGATATAAATTATGTTGATGAGATTTTAAAACAAGTTCTTAAGGAGTTTCACAAATAAAACCACATCCGAAGAATATTTAAATTTGAGGAGGCTTTTGCACAATGGAACAAAAAATAGATCGCAGCGTTTTTCGTGACTTGAGTTATGGATTGTACCTTGTAACTTCCGCAGATGAAGGTCGGCTAAACGGGCAAGTGATTAACACCTTAATACAGGTAACCTCAGATCCGCCAAGAGTTGCGGTCATCATTAACAAAAAGAATTTTACTCATGGTCTCATTTTAAAAAGCAAAGTATTTTCTGCATCGGTGCTGGATCAATCTACACCCATGACTTTCCTGGGTCCTTTTGGCTTTAAATCTGGAAGGGACATTGACAAGCTGTCCAAAGTGGCTTTTAAAAAAGGCATTACCGGTTGTCCTTTAATCATCGAACACGCCATATCCGTTCTCGAAGCAAAAGTTGTTGATCAGGTAGATCTCGGAAGCCATACCGTTTTTATAGGTGATGTTGTCAGCAGCGAAATCCTTAAACAAGGCACCCCAATTACATACCAATATTATCATCAGGTGCTAAAAGGAAAATCACCCCCTAATGCACCAACCTACGAAGCAAAAAAATAATTGTCTATCTCCAGCGTCTCGGTGCACAGATAAAGGTTAAAGCATTTAACCTATGGTCCCAAAATATGAATTCTTTAAAGCCAGGAGAAACTGTTTTAGCGGATCTGCAAAAAACAGAACCTTCCTTAAATTTGTTGTGATGCTTAAAAAAACTTGTATGGACCATTTGTTGTACGCTATATTGTACAACAAAGCATAAATATGGGGTGGAAAATGCAGAGATTGAAAATCGACCAGGATATTAAACCTTTGTCTGAGGTAAGAACAGGTATCGCCAATTTTATAAAGCAGGTCCATAATACAAAAAGACCTTTGATCATTACCCAGCATGGAAAAGGCGTTGCTGTTCTTCTGGATGTACAAGAGTATGAAAAGATGCAAGAAAAACTTGAGCTTTTGACAGATGTTCATATTCTTGAGTTTTCGGATTTTAATTCTTGACAATCATGAAATGATATTTTTTTGCAGGTGAATTACGCTGCTGCTTTATCTTCATGGTTATCTAAGTTTACTAGCTCATAGCGATCCTT
>SKZT01000270.1 GCA_007127235.1 Desulfobacteraceae bacterium | reverse complement strand
TTAACATCGTCCCTTCGGGACTTATTTTTGAGGGGGTGATTCTCCGGTGGTTAAAAACCACCGGCTAGATAACCTAACCCCTCTCGGGGTTGTTTCTCGGGATTTGGAAAGTTGGCGGTGCCGAACAAGCGGTGATTCAACGCCATTGGGTTTTTAACCACTGGATGGGATCTCTCACAAAAACGAGTCCTGACAGCATTAAAAAAGTCAGGGATAGGATCAGGAGATTAAAAATTAACAGGAAAAAAATCTATGAAAATTCTTGGCATGTTAGAAAAAATATTTTTGAAATCAAAGGAAAAATCAGAAGAAGTCCGAATCGATTTAAAAGAAATTGTATGTAAGCCCAAAAAAAAGCTGTTTATCGAAAAATTCCGAACAACTGCTGTGGGGACTGGATACGGTAATCCTGACGGAAGTCGTCGTCAGGACGCTCTAAAAAAGGTAAAAGAAGGAAATAAAGTGCGTCTGGTGTGGAGAAAGGGCGAATCTGGTTCTAAGGATATCATTTATCTGGTCAACGGAGGTGTGGGTATCGGGCGTGAATTGATCATGTCAAACTGTTTTGGGCGACTGGATGACAAAACGGCGGCAAGTGTAATTCATTGTTTAACCAAGGAAAACATTATGACTGCCGCTCGTGTGTTCAAGATAACGGGGGGGACCCAGAAACGTTCCAAATTGGGGTGTATATTGGAATTGGAAACTTATCACGGACCTGAGGAAAAAGTTAAATAGTACCTTATATTGCACCAAGACGCCAGAGGGATGTTATCTCAGCTGCGCGTGCGGTGTGAAGGGGATCATTTTTGTCCTGGGAGCGAGGATGGGTCGGGCGGGTATCGATTTTCTCAAGAACTTCAAGGCCTGCCTTTTTAAAAGCTGAAAGCAGTTGCTTTCTCGGGCGAAGTTCAAGGTGTTCTGCAAGATCCGAAAGCAAAAGCCAGGCTTCACCTCCCGGTTCCAGGTGCCGGGGCAGTTTGTTTAAAAACCTGTAAAGAAAACGGCTTTCAAAATCATAAATTGCTTTTTCCAGGGGCGTGACTGGCTTTGCCGGTATCCACGGGGGGTTGCAGACAATGAGAGGGGCTTTTTGCGGCGGAAAAAGGTCTGCGGCCATCACCTCAACACGGTCAGCAAATCCCAAACGCATGATGTTTTCCCGCGCGCAATCAATGGCGCGCAGGTCGATATCTGTGGCGATGACTTTTGATACGCCCTTTTTAGCAAGAACTGCGGCGAGCACACCGGTACCGGTTCCGATATCAAAGGCAAGAGTGTGGGAAGGGACCGGTGTTTTTGCCACAAGAGCGATATATTCTTTCCGGACAGGGCTGAAAACACCGTAGTGGGGGTAAATGCGATCCTTGAGAAAATCGATTTCAATGCCTTTTTTTCGCCATTCATGGGCTCCTATAATTCCCAAAAGTTCACGAAGCGCGATAACACCCGGCCTGCCATCAAAACCATGTGCTTCCGCAATAAGCTTTCTTGTATCCGGGGCTCGCCGAAGATAAATTGAATGATCTGCATCCAGTTCAAGAAGAAGCATACCTAATATGCGTGTGCGGTTTGAAATGGCCATGCGGTGACGGTGAAAAGCCTCGGCCATGGATGAAGGCGCCTTGCAGGTTTTTTTAGATTTTCGGTCCGCTCTGCGCGCCATGGCATTTAACAGTTGTTTGGCATTCTGGAAGTCGCCACGCCACAAAATTGCCGTTCCCCCGCAGGCCAAGCGAAATGCAGTATCCGCTTTCATGGTGTCATCAGCTATGATAACCTTTTCAGGCGGAAATTTTCTGCTTTCCGAGCGCCAGCGGGCCGATCGTTTCCGGCCGGATTCAGTCCAGAAGATTGTGGGATGTGTCATTGTTTCCCCCTTTAGTAAAGGGGTTTAGGGAGATTTGAAATTATGCAAACCTTTTTCTTAACCGATAACATACGCCCACCCAAAAAGGTTATCGTGTGGGATGTGTTTTATTTCCATATGTTTGAGTATAAAGAGTTCTGCCAGTCAGTGCAAGGCGTATTTGTCGGGGCTGAATTGAGCGATTTAGGGTTGGAAAACATCGAGTGTAAACAATTTGTGTGCAGCCTTGGTTAACCTTGACAAATCTATGAACGATACATATTTAAATAAACCAATTTATTATGGTATATTAACAAGGATAGGTACCGGATAGTTCCGGATTGATTACAATTTTTATTTTGTCAAACAGGAGGTTTGAACACTCATGAAGCGTATTGTTCTTTTCATAGCGACCAATATTGCAATCCTTATTGTTTTGAGCATTGTGCTCAGTCTGTTCGGTGTTGGACGTATTCTTGATGAGCATGGCATTGGGCTCGATTACTATAACCTTTTGATTTTTGCTGCTGTATTCGGTTTTGGCGGCTCTTTTATTTCTCTTGCGATATCCAAGTGGATGGCAAAGCGGTTAACAGGTGCACAGGTTATTGAAACTCCCCGAAACCAGACGGAGGCCTGGCTTGTAGAAACAGTCCGAAAACAGGCCCAGAGAGCCGGTATTGGTATGCCCGAGGTGGCCATTTTTGATTCGCCGGATCCCAATGCTTTTGCAACAGGTATGCGGCGTGACAATGCACTGGTAGCCGTAAGTGAAGGGCTTTTGAGAAATATGAACCAGGATGAAATCGAAGCAGTCCTGGGACATGAAGTCAGTCACGTGGCCAACGGTGACATGGTTACACTTACCCTCATACAGGGAGTGGTCAATACGTTTGTCATTTTCCTCTCCAGGGTCGTGGGACATTACGTGGACAGGAAAATTTTGGGCAATGAAGAAGGGCACGGAATTGGATTTTTCGTTACCAGTATAGTGACTCAGATTATTTTTGGTATTCTGGCGTCCACCATCGTTCTGTGGTTCAGCAGACAACGTGAATTTCGTGCGGATGCCGGAGGCAGTGAACTTGCCGGCCGTGAAAAAATGATAGCCGCCCTTGAAAGGCTTAGTCGACGCGACCCCGAGCCGCTGCCCGATCAGATGAGCGCATTTGGAATCAGCGGAAAGCAGGAAAGAAAGTCTTCGTGGAAAGAACTCTTTATGACTCATCCGCCAATTGAACAGCGCATCGCAGCCCTTAAAAACATGAGGGGCTAAAACTCGATATATAAGTTTTTTTCGCCATTCCGGACAGAGCCGATTCGCATCTGACAAAATTCCCTGGAAGGGAAAGGACATATTGCCGGGCTTAAGCCACCGGTCAGGTTTTAGTCTCGCATACTGATGGGGTTGTTTTTTGCGTATATGGTTGTATAGACGCCTCTGTGGGAATGAATTCGCACCTACAGGGAAAACCCCAATCGATGGGAGCAACATGCAGGTGCGAATTCATTCCCACAGCTGAGTTTTTAATAAAAGGAGCAACCGATGAACGAAAAAGAAAAATATATGGAAAAGGTCAAGGAAAGACTGCGTAATTTTGATGAAACCTTGAATGAAATCAAGATGAAACAAAAACAGTGGAAAGACAATTCTCAAGAGTTCAATATTAATGATATCATCGAAAAACAAAGAAAAGCGGGCACTAAATTGAATGAAATAGAGCAGACGGATGAAAGCACATGGGAGACCATAAAAAGAGAGTTTGATGAATTGATCGAGGATATTGGCAATGATCTGAGAAACGCTATGAGTTACTTCAAGTAGCTGCATGAGATAATTTTTCAAGATTGCGGGTTATCTCTGCACCGATAAGAAAAATGCAAGCTGCATAAAACACCCATAAAAGAAATATGACCACCGCGGTGAGAGAACCGTAAACCATGCCGAATTTTGACGCTTGCATAATCATATAATACGTGAAGATATGTTTTCCGATTTCAAGGAAAACAGCCGTGATCAATCCTCCTGCAAAAGCATTTC
>SKZT01000209.1 GCA_007127235.1 Desulfobacteraceae bacterium | reverse complement strand
TTTCGGTCGGCAACCCTTATAAGGTTCGGGGTGTAGTTGCGCCCGTTTTCACCGAAAAAAGCCAGCGGGCAATAATTGATGACAATATAACGTTTGAAAAAATGTTCGGGCGTTCCATAAGTCTTTGCCGCCCAACCCCATAAACGCTTTCCGCTGACTTCGCTTTTTGGGCATGAAAATCCCTGAACCGGGCGTTTAGGATGCTGATTTGCCGGCTGTCCCACCGCTGCTTCGATGCCCAGCCAGTTTTTAACCATTTCCACATCTCCGAAGGGAATTCCGGTTTGTACCATACCCCAGGGTCCCGGATTCATACCCACCAGAACAATTTCTTTGGGTGCAACCGCGTAACGCTCAATATAGATATCGTAGGGGGCTCTGGCATATTCCAGCGGATTATAGACATGGGTGATGGGTGTTCCGAAATCGAAAGGCTTCAACAGTCGAAGCAGTTTGTCTGATATTGTTTTTAAGTCCATGTGAAATAAGGTGTTTAAGAAATTTTCAGGTTGAGATTTGATCTGTTATTGTCAAAACTTATTTCATTTCACATCTGTGCCAAAAGCCGATATTTTGCCGGATTCAGCCAAAGCTTCAAGACCCGGGCGATCTAAAAGCCAGATAGTGCGTCCTGCGACTTCAATCAATCCCTGGGAAGACATTTTAGAAAAAATCCTGGAAAGTGTTTCCGGAATTGTTCCCAGAAGACTTGCCAGTTGACCTTTGGATATTTCTAGCTCCACAGGATTAGAAACTTCTTGTTCTTCGGAAGTGTAAAGCAGGTAAGAAGCAATGCGGGCGGGTACTTCTTTAAGTGCGAGATGTTCAATCTGCACCGTAAATTCACGAAGCCGCATGGAAAGTACTCCAAGCATACCCATGGCAAGAGAAGGGTTTCGGGAAATCAGTTCAATGAAGCTTTTTTTGGGGAAAAATACCAGCTTGCATTTGGATAAGGCCAAAGCGTTGGCCGGAAAATTTTTTCCCGTAAACACCGGCACCTCTCCGAATGGTTCTCCCGGACCAAAAATATGAAGAATTTTTTCCTTGCCATCCATGGATACTTTGTAAATTTTCACCTGTCCATTGACAACCACATAAAAACCGTTTCCCTCATCGCCTTCGAAGAAGATCATTTCATTTCGATCGAATTTCTTCTCGACTGCGATATTTTCAATCTCTTTCAGATTGCTTTTCGAAAGTCCTGAAAAAACAGGAACATTGGCAATAAATGGGAAATTTTTTTCCATAAATAACCTTTTTTTGAATTTTCTTCATTTTTTTGATCTAAGTCAAGGAAAGGATAGCATGTTGTATTGTAAAAAAGAATCAAAACCACGAAAAAAAAGTTTTTTGATTAACCATAAATCTAAGGAGGAGAAATCATGTTTTGTTTTCAATGTGAACAGACGGCTAAAGGGGAAGGCTGCACTAAAGTTGGTGTTTGTGGAAAGCCCCATGATGTGGCAAGTCTTCAGGATCTTTTAATTTATGCGCTCAAAGGCCTTTCACAGTTTGCGGTGGAGGGGCGCAAAGTCGGTATTGCAGACTCTGAGATCAACACGTTTACCGTTGAAGCGACCTTTTCAACACTAACCAATGTGGATTTTGACCCTGACAGATTTGTCGGGTTGATTAACCAGTGTGTTGATTTACGCGACCGATTTGCGGAAAAAGTTAAAGAAGCAGGTGGAAAAACAGATTTTGCAGAAGGTCCTGCTGTTTTTAAACCCGAAAAGACCATAGAGGCTATGGTAAAGCAGGGAGAAGGTGTGGGGGTCAAGTCGGATCCAAGCATCGATCCGGATATTCATTCTCTTCAGCAGACCCTTATCTATGGAATCAAGGGTGTGTCGGCATACGCTGATCATGCAAGGATTCTTGGCCAGGAAGATGATAAAGTATATGCGTTTATTCATGAAGGATTGGCAGCTACCCTGGATAAAAGTCCGGATATTGATAAGTGGGTAGGGCTTTGCTTGAAGTGCGGTGAGATTAATCTTCGGGCCATGGAATTGCTGGATGCAGCCAATGCCGGTAAATATGGAAGCCCTGTACCCACCAAAGTGCCATTAGGATTTAAGAAGGGTAAGGCGATTGCGGTATCCGGCCATGATCTGAAAGATCTGGAAGAAATTCTTAAGCAGGCTGAAGGTACTGGTATCAATGTATACACCCACGGAGAGATGCTTCCGTGTCATGGATATCCTGAATTAAAAAAATATCCTCATTTTTACGGCCATTACGGAACTGCCTGGCAAAATCAGAAAAAGGAGTTTTCGGATTTTCCGGGAGCGATTCTGATGACCACCAATTGCATTCAAAAACCCCAGAATGTTTATAAAGACAATATTTTTACCACCGGGCTGGTCGGTTGGCCGGGCGTTGTGCATATCTCCGATAAAAACTTCAAACCGGTCATTGACAAAGCCCTGGAACTTCCGGGTTTTACCGAAGATCAGCCTGGAAAGTCCGTCATGGTCGGCTTTGGCCATGATGCAGTCCTGGGGGTTGCCGACAAGGTAATCGACGGGGTGAAAAACAAACAGATTCGCCACTTTTTTCTGGTAGGTGGTTGTGACGGAGCCAAACCTGGAAGAAGCTACTACACCGAATTTGTGGAAAAAGTGCCTCAGGACTGCGTGGTGCTGACATTGGCATGTGGTAAATTTCGTTTCTTTGACAAGGATATGGGAGATATCGGCGGTATCCCGAGACTTCTGGACGTCGGCCAATGCAATGATACCTACTCGGCAATTCAAATCGCATCTGCTTTGGCCAAAGCCTTCGATTGCGGAGTAAACGATCTGCCCCTGTCCATGATCCTTTCATGGTATGAGCAGAAAGCATGTGCCATTTTGTTGACACTTTTCCATCTGGGAATAAAAGATATTCGTCTCGGCCCAAGCCTTCCGGCGTTTATCACACCCAACGTACTGGATGTTCTGGTTAAAAATTTTAATGTAATGCCGATTTCCACTCCCGATGAGGATTTAAAAGCGATACTCGGATAACCGCAAGCATTCAGAAAATAAACGGACAAGGTTGGAATCCGAAAACGGGTTGGGAACCTGGTAGAGTTCGAAACCGAGGGCGGGTTTGGAACCCGCCCCTACATTGACAATGTTTTTATCACCGGGTTCCCAGGGTGCTTTCATTCTCCTCGTAGGGGCGGGTTCCAAACCCGCCCTACAGGTTCCAACCTTGCCCCAAATGTTCCAAATCTGTTCAGAGGAAACTTAAAACTTAAAACTTAAAACTTAAAACTTAAAACTTAAAAACTTGAACTCCTCTGCCCATGAACCTAACGTATGTGTAGTATCCGAAATTTTAAAAAAATAAGGAGGAATCGCTTATGAAGTGCCCAGGACAAGACAGCCGGTATTGGAAACCGGGGGCCATTTTCAACACAATGTGCCCGAAATGCAAAAAAGAGGTGGAATTTTTCAAGGACGATACCACCCGAAAGTGCAACCATTGTGGCCACAGGTTCGTCAACCCGAAGATGGACTTTGGATGTGCGGCCTATTGCCAGTATGCTGAACAATGTATCGGGGATCTTCCACCCGAAGTTGCTGCTCAAAAGGAGGATTTTTTGAAAGATAAAGTGGCGGTGGAGATGAAGCGCTATTTTAAGCGCGATTTTAAACGCATCGGCCATGCCTCCCGTGTCGCACGATATGCGGAGCGGATTGGAAAAGCCGAACAGGCAAACATGGCTGTTATTCTTACATCCGCTTATCTTCATGATATTGGAATTGTCGAGGCGGAAAGAAAGCACCAGAATGTTTCGCCTAAGTACCAGCATATGGAAGGCCCCCCAATTGCAAGGTCCATTCTTGAAAAACTGGGGGCCAAAGAAGAGCTGATCCGGGAAGTTTGCGATATTATCGGGCACCATCATTGGCCACGTGATAATGACTCCGTTAATTTCAAGGTGCTTTATGATGCCGATCTGATCGCCAATCTGGAGGAAAAGCAGAAAGAAGGTCCCCTGGAAAAAGAGCGCCTTGAAAAAATTATCGAAAAATCCTTTTTGACCGAAGGTGGGCGAGAGCAGGCACTGGAGGTCCTATGTTAGGATTTTTCAGAAAAATAATTTTCAAAGGTAAGGAGTGCAAAAGCTGTGCTTTCGCAAAAGATGCAAAATCACAGCTTTTGCACTCCTTCCATAAATCACGCGCATGGCGCAGGAATTTTAAATTTAGGTGAAATCATGAACGTAAAGAGAAAAATAGTTGAAATCGACGAAGAACTCTGTGATGGTTGTGGCAATTGTGTTCCGGCTTGCGCAGAGGGTGCTCTGGTAATTGAAAACGGCAAAGCTCGGGTAGTCAGGGATCGGCTTTGTGACGGCCTTGGAGCCTGTCTCGGGGATTGCCCCACGGGAGCGCTTCGAATTATAGAACGTGAAGCTGAAGAATTTGACGAAGCTGCGGTAGAAGAATATCTTGCCGAGAAGGAAAAAGGCGGACGGGATGGCGATTTTATCCATACCGGCTGTCCATCGGCTCAAATTCAAAGGTTTAACACTAAACACACTGAGCAAAGAGCAGAGGACATGGGTATGGTTTCGGAAAGCCGGTCACAGTTGGCGCACTGGCCGGTTCAAATCATGCTGGTACCCGCAAAAGCACCATTTTTAAAAGGTGCTGACCTTTTGGTGGTGGCCGATTGTGCGCCTCTGGCCTATGCCAATTTTCATCAGGATTTTCTTAAGGGAAAAGCCGTGATGATGGGATGTCCCAAATTAGATAATGTTGAGGCCTATATCGATAAATTTGCGCAAATATGCCAAATGGCCGGGCTCAAAAGTATTACCTCGGTCATCATGGAAGTTCCCTGCTGCTCGGCACTTCCAATGATCGTTCGGAAAGGGATGGAAAAGGCAGGGAAAAAAATCCCCATGGAAGAAGTGGTGATCGGTACAAAAGGACAAATTGTGGAACGTAAAAAAATTCATTAACTTCTCAAAAAAACGAAGAATCTGTGAAGCTGGAGTGCCAAAGTTATACTTTGGCAGCCGGCTGCAAGCCGGGCCATTTCAGTAAAATGGGTGACAGGGGGAAACGTTTGCAATCATCTTTTGCAACCTCGTTGCCACGATCTGATTGAAAACGACAAATACCTAAACTGTGTCAAGTGTGCGTAAAGCCCGGTTTTCAAAGGGGGGGACCACAAAACGCCTTTTTGGCAAAGGAAAAAACCTTTGTGATCACCTATTCACTTAACCAATCATCCCCAAATGCGTTATAATCAGGAATTATTTTTCTACCCTAATATTCAGAATATCTTTCATCAAGCTAAAATGATTGTCCAAAGAGTATATTCTGCTATGGTTCTGTTTTGCGTTTTGGGCAATTATCAAATCTGGTATCCCAATACCATTCAATCCGTTTTTGAGGCATTTGTATTGATACTCGATGATTTGGTTCCAATTTACAGTCAAATCCAACCTTTTGATACTTTGCAATAAACTAACTATTTTTCTTTGATTGCGTATCTTTAGAAATGGAATCAGCTCCGCTAAAATCAGATCATTTATTACGATAAGATTTTCATCGATCAGGAAATCAAGTTTTTCGGAATTGTGACCGCTTCTGAAATAATCAACCCATATTGAGGTATCAACTAATACCGGCAATGACGCCCTCTGAGATCATTTAAATCAATGGTTAAATCGACGGTTCCTTTAAATTGCTTCAACTCCGAAATTTTTGATTTTCTGATCAAGTCTTCCAGTGCTGTGATAATGACCTTGGTTTTTGTGTTTATGCCGGTAACCTTCATAGCCTCATTTAATAATTCTTCAGGTAAATCAAGAGTTGTTCTCATTGTTGACCTCTTTATCCTTATTGTTATGCATAGATTTATCAAGTTATGCATATTTTGTCAATGGGTGGCTGTGGAAAAAAACACGTGAAAGAGGTAAAAAAGAACGGCTAATGAACCGCTGAAAAAACCAGGTCTCAATCGACCGGATGTTAAAGCGGAATAAGATGCTCTGTGACCATAATTTTCAGCGCTCTGCCATGACCCTTACCCGGCACAGCCAATCCATCATCACCTCGGCTCATCCTTACTGCCCCTTATGGCCAGTGCGTTGGCTTTTGGCTGTATCTTTTCTTGCCATACACATCGGCCTCCGCTATTATCAGAATGTTTAATTGGTGAATATGAGCATATGAAAATTGGTGATTATGGGCATATTAAAAAGGGTTAAAAAGTTGCGGTTGGTGCCTCAGGAAGAATGGCGGAAACGAATTGTAACTCCGGAAGAGGCTTTTGAAGAAATTGAGCCGGGGATGAGCATCTTTTTGGGAACCGGCGGGGGAGAACCCGGAACGCTGATAAAACATCTCATGAGCTCCAGGGCGGCTAACCTTCAGGACCTGGAATTAATTCAGTTGTTGAGCTTCGGTGAAGCCATATCCGGGGAGGGGATTGCACCGCCCGTTTCACAAAAATTCCGGCTGAAAACGTTCTTTTCAGGATGGGTTGCCAGTGAAGAAATTACCGCGGGCCGGGTTGACCTTATACCCTGCCGGTTTTCACAGATACACCGGTATATACAGAGTGGAATAATTCATGTGGATGTGGTTTTGATCCAGATAACGCCTCCCAATGAAGATGGGTATTGCAGCCTTGGTGTGTCTGTGGATGTGGCGCGTTATGCCATGAATCGGGCCCGTTGGGTTATTGGAGAGATCAATTCTGACACGCCCTTTACTTTTGGGGACACCTTTGTACATATTTCCGAATTTGACTATCTTGTAGAAGCCGAGGAAAAACCCATTATTTTGGAGCGTTGGCCAACAGATGCTGTTTATGAAAAGGTGGCTGCTAATGTTGCTTCAAGAATAGAAGATTGTAGTTGCCTGGCTTTTTTAATCGATCCCTTGTTTGAAGCCCTGGGAAAGTTTCTGGCGGACAAGCGCCATTTGGGTATTCATTCTCCCGTTTTTACCGATGCCCTCATGGAGCTGATTCAAAGCGGCGCAGTAACCAATCAAAATAAAAATATTTTCAGGGGCAAATCTCTGACTTCTTATGCCATGGGTACCAGGGAGCTTTTTCAATGGCTGGATAGAAATCCTTTGGTGGAGTTTCAGGCAATAGACAATGTGTCCAATCCGATCAATATTGGCCGAAATCCTGATTTTGCGGCAATATTGCCGGCGCGGAAGGTGGATTTAACCGGCCGAATCGCCTTGCATACAGGAAAAAGAAATGTTTCCGCAGGTCCCGGAGAGACCATGAATCTCGTAAACGGAGCTGAACTTTCAAGAGGAGGTATATCTATTTTCGCTCTTCCCAGCAGAAATCTCGAGGGTGTTTCCAACATTGTGTTAAATGTTGAGGGTTATCCCAATTTATTTACACTCAGAGAATCTGTCGATATGGTTATAACAGAATATGGTTCGGCTGAGCTTGGTGGAAAAACCATACGGGAGAGGGCACAGACCCTTATTGAATTGGCTCATCCGGACGACCGGGAAAAACTGCTGGATCAGGCCAAGGCTGCAAGAATTATTTTCCAGGACCAGATTTTTATTCCGGAAAGCGCTCATCTATATCCGTCGGAAATTGCTTCATCACATATTTTCGAAAACAATCTGAAAGTCAGATTCAGGGCCATAAAACCTTCGGATGAAGAGCAGATGCGGCGGCTTTTTTACCGTTTTTCCGATGAAGCGGTATATGCCCGGTATTTTTCTCCTATTAAAACCATGCCCCATGCCCGGATGCAGGAATATGTCAACATTGATTATTCCAATTCCATCTCTGTTGTGGGACTTATCGGAGAACCGGGAAACGGACAAATTATTGCCGAAGCACGCTTTGTCAGGGAAAAAAACAGTGGATATGCAGATGTGGCGTTTCTGGTGGATGAAAAATATCAAAACCTTGGAATAGCGGGTTATATGTACAAAATCCTGGTGCGAACAGCCAGACAGCAGGGTATTAAAGGTTTTAAAGCCGATATACTTGCCTCTAATAAAGCGATGATCAAAGTTTTTGAAAAAAGCGGCCAAATTGTTAATTTCAAGCTTGAAAATGGTGTCTATTATCTGAAAATCTCGTTTAAGAAGGATTAAATCGGAGGCCCTGGTTTGAAAAATCCCTTAATTTGGGCGGAAATTGATCTTAAAGCCATAGCACATAATGTTTCTCAGCTTCGGAATATATGCAACCCCAAAGCAAAATTGATGGCTGTGGTTAAAGCTGATGGATATGGGCACGGGGCAGAAAATGTAGCACGTGCCTCCCTTTCTGCGGGTGCCGAATCGTTGGGCGTTGCCAGAATAGACGAAGCCATAGCCCTGAGAAAGGCTGCCGTAGATGCACCCATCCAGGTTTTGGGCTACACACCTGTATCCATGGCTGAAAACCTGCTTCAATATAATTTGACCCAAAGCGTATTTTCCTCCCAATGTGCTTCCGCGCTCTCTCAAATAGGCGTAGCCCTGGGAAAAAAAATTAAAATTCATATTAAGGTTGATACCGGCATGGGGCGGCTTGGCCTGCTAACAGACCGCGGACAAATATCCTGCGCTGATTTTAATATGACCCAAAGCTCTTTGGAGCAGATAAAATCCATTGTGGGGCTTCGGGGAATTGTTCCGGAAGGCATCATGACGCATTTTGCCATGGCCGACAGTGCCGATAAGACCAGCACCGGAAAACAGTTTGCAATTTTCACGGACTTTATTGACCGCTTATCAAAAAACGGGATCGGATTTCAGGTGCACCACGCTGCCAACAGTGCTGCGGTCATGGAACATCCCGAAACCCATCTGGATCTTGTTCGTCCGGGTATTTCCATTTATGGCCTTTATGCCTCTGATGAAGTCGATAAAAGCAAGGCTGACTTGATACCCGCCATGGCTTTTAAAGCGAGGGTAATCCAGGTTAAAAGGGTGCCTGCTCAATTTTGTATAAGCTATGGCCATACTTACCGGACCCGAAAATCCACCACCATTGCCACGGTGTCGGCAGGATATGCCGATGGCTTCAATCGCCTGCTGTCTTCCTGTGGGTACATGCTGGTACATGGCAAAAGAGC
Organism: Desulfobacteraceae bacterium; assembly: GCA_007127235.1. Taxonomy (GTDB): domain Bacteria; phylum Desulfobacterota; class Desulfobacteria; order Desulfobacterales; family SKZT01; genus SKZT01. Next base: position 27,835 of record SKZT01000209.1, on the reverse strand, counting down.
ACCTGTAACCGGCAGGGTCTGTATGGACCTTACCATGCTGGATGTTGGGCATATTCCCCAGGTAATGGTGGGAGACGAAGTCGTAATCTTTGGCAATCAAAACGGCGAATCTATCCATGTGGATGAAATAGCCAGACTGCTCAACACCATCAACTACGAAGTCGTGTCCACTATTAGCGCGCGGGTGCCACGAATTTATAAACACCTGATTTAACAACTATTTACCCAGCAGAAGGTGCAACATTCCGGGCAGGTTCACCCTGCGGAAATGGGCTACAAGGTTGCGATTTGACGTGGCCCGGAAAGTGTAGGTGGCTCTGGCTCCCTGAACGATAAGGCCGTTTTCGGACCAGTGGCTGAAAATGTATCCCCGGCCTGGAATAGCTTTCAAGGTGACCTGTGTGTTGTGCAGGTATTTGTTTTGCCCTTTGACCGCACCATTGGAGTCGGCGGAAGAAACAGAAATTGGGTGCTGAGTATTGTTCTCGCAATAAGTAACATTCAATTCAAAGGTTTCTTCCGAAACAATGGTTACGTTTTTATTACTTTGGGTATTCCAGCCTGGGATAATGGTGAACTCAACGGTATGGGTGCCTGAGGCCACATTGATTTCCGTGTCCTGGCTGTTACGCCAGGTGTTTGTGCCGCTCCGCCGCCACTGAGCGCCTTCGGCGCGGGCTTTTTCTGGCTCGATAATTACCTGCAATGATCCGGTCTCTTTGGGTTCTGTCCCATGAAGAATTAGTTGCCAGGAGTCGAATGTGCCTGAAAAATCTTCCCACAGATCCGCTACCTGTAAAGTCCAGATTCCCTCTGAAGGTTCGCCCCACTGACGTACGGACATAAACTTCCAGCCGGGGTAGTCAGGGTTATAATCCCATCGCTTTTCAGCCAGTATGCTCCGGGTACCGTTCGGGGAGGTCAGTGCGATTTCCAGATCCCCTCGCCAGGGATGAGTGGCAGTGAAAATAACTTCCACATGTTCCACAATAAGATCCCTTGAAACGTTAAAAGAAGATAAAACCCCGGCAGGGTTATCGTCAGGAATAGGCTGGTTTACAGAAATCACTCCGGAATCGAAAGAGCGGGTAGTACCGGATCCGGTCCATGTGGAAGCCAGGTTGGAAGCCCGAGCTGCATCAACCATCCCGAATCCATACTTGTGGTTGATCCATTTTCCTGCCCCATTTTGATTCCAGTCTTCATCCTGAGGGTCATTGCGGATAGCGGAGTTAACCAGGATATGCTGTACATCACGCCATGAGAGGCTGGGATTGGCCTGAAGCATCAGAGCAATAATTCCCGATAAAAGCGGAGCGGATGAAGAGGTGCCACCAAAAGATGAAGTGCAAGTATCTCCGTAGGGCATCAGCAGGTCTGTGGTGGTTATTGTTGCTCTATCACCGCTGCTGGGAGCCGTAATTAGCATAGCGGCTCCCGGCTCACTGTATCTTGCCTGCTTGCCGTTATGATCCACAGCCCCCACGGCAATGGTGTATCTGGAGTTGGCGTAACCATCATAGTTGACGTTGTCATTGTTAGACAAACCGTTTCCTGCAGCCCAGACATAGATAGAGCCAAGGCCATCTCGACCATTTGTTACGCCGTCCTCCAGGGCGAGCCGGGTGAGCGTGTCTGGGCCATCCAGTCGTTCACCATCGTCAAGGGGCCCCCAGCTGTTGTTGAAAATATGGTTATTATGATAATTATAAATCAACGCTTGTGCTTCCATGAAATCAGTGATGGGACCTGCAATCAGACGGATACCGGAAAGGCTTGCCCTATAGGCGACGCCTACACCGCAGGTTAAACCATCATCCCGGGCTGCGGCTACACCACCAACTCTGGTGCCGTGATTATCCCGCGAGTCAGTCGGGCTGGGATCAGGAATGTTGTCGTTAAAATTCCAACTGTCTTCCGATGCATAATTACCCTGAAAATCGGGGTGTTCGTGTTGCAGGCCATCGTCCACAATAGCAATTTGAACATCGTTTCCCAAAAAGCCCGACCTCCATGCGGGAATTACATTGGCATCCATGCCGGATGTACCACCGGATTGACCGCTATTGTTCAGGTGCCATTGATCGTGAAAAAGGGGATCGGCCGGCAGGCGTTTGAACCGTTTCCGTTCATATTGTTGTTCCAGCCAGAGTATTTCCGGATCCCTGCGAAGGGCCTGATCCTCGAATGTCCGGGCTTTTTTGGAGGGTAGGCGAAACAGATGATATCCTTTGAGCGTGCCCACCGGCCCGACATATTCCAAGCCGTGTTTTTGGGCTATTATTTCCGGCTCCACCCCCTCAGCAAGGCGCATTGCCCATATATTTGTGGGGGTCGATTGGTCATCCTCTGTGGATGGTCGCATTGTTTCATGGTTTTCTCCTGCCATCATTTCAACCTGCATGAGAAATATCGACAAAATAGCAATGATTATAATAAACAGGGACTTTAGTCGCATTTGCATCTCACTGCTTAGGTTAACGCCTATGCCCAATGGGAGAGGAAACTCCTCTCCCTCTGGGAGGGGCTGGGGGAGGGAAAGATAACCTCTTGATATCAATTACCCCCACCCCGGCCTTCCCCCAAAGGGAGAGGGAGTATAGGCGTTTCCGGACAGGCACTGCTAATTATTTATCAGATGGTTAGTGTGGTTTCAATACCAGAAAATAAAGGTTTCCCTGGTGCTGCATATGACCGGCGGCTATTTCAGAGTAGGGATCGTTTCCCCAGAACAGGTCCGCGCGTCCTGGTCCCCGAATGGCACCACCGGTGTCTTGGCTGAGAACGAACCTGGAAAATTCGACCCAGCGGTTAATTTGTCCGTTTATATCAAGAAGGGGTTTTTGAGTTTCGATAAATCCCAGGGCGGCATCAGGAAAGAGGTTTCGATCTATAGCTATTGACCTTCCCGGAGTTAGAGTTACGCCCAGGGCGCCTGTCGGCCCTTTGTCCAATATCTCGAAAAACACATAACTAGGATTGTGGCTTAGAACATGTGGGATCTTTTCGGGATTTTCTTTTAAATATTCTTTGATTTTTTGCATCGACATTTCATCCCGGTCAATTTTTCCGGTGTCGATAAGATATTTACCGATGCTTCTATAGGGCCTTCCATTGGTGCTGTGATAGTGCAGGTTTATAAAATTACCTTTATCAAGATAAACCCGTCCGGAACCCTGAACATGGAGAAAGAAAAGATCGACGATATTATCGACAAAAATAAGTGGCGATAAGTTTTCGGCTAATATGTGTTCAAAATCGATTTGTCTGCGCTCGTAATAGGGGACTACGGTTTTGCCGTTCCATCTGCCCATGATTCGGTCTCTTTCATAGCGGGTTGAAAAAGCGGACAAGTCGATGGTGATTAAATCGTCCGGTGGGCCATAAACCGGATAAGGATATTTTTCGCATTGAAAGCGGCTTCCACGAAGCGCAGGTTCATAATACCCTGTGTACAAAACTTTCCCGGTTTCCTTTGCGCCGGAGGACACATAAACCAGATAATTATCCGCAATAAACTCATCGATATCTTTTCTATCAGGTTTCTTTTGAATAAACTCCATAAACCGGACCAATGATTTTTTCACATGGGCAGCGCAATAGACGTCAGAACCAAATCGAATTTCTCTATTTTCCGGAATTTTATTCAGATAATCGAGACTTTTGGAAATAGCCTTTTCCAGTCCGCCAAAAAGCATGTCATCGCTGAATCCCGGATATTGCGACGGCGAAAGGAGTACCAGCGGGGGTTTTTCTTTTTCTATTATTACAGGTAGCTTTTCTGCGCAGCCGAACAGTTGAATCATCAATATGCCTATGACAACAATGGCTGCTTTCTCAAGAAAGTTTTCAGGAAAAAATCTGGAATGCATCGGTTTGAAAATTCCTCCTGGTTTGGTTTACCATGTTCCACTTTTTCCGCCCGTTTTTTTCAGTAACTTTATGTCGGAAATAATCATCGCCTTATCATAAGATTTGCACATATCATAAATGGTCAGGGCGGCTGCGCAAACCGCTGTCAGAGCCTCCATTTCCACACCGGTTTGGCCTTTTAAACGCACGGATGCCTGAATGCCTATGGCGTTTTTCTGTTTATCCGGGAAAAAATCGACCGCCACATGGGTGATGTTTAACGGATGGCACATGGGGATCAGATCGGATGTTTTTTTGGCAGCCATAATTCCGGCGATTCTGGCCGTTTCAAGCACGTTGCCTTTTTTGATCGATTGGTTGTAAATTTTTTCAAACGTATCAGGGGTCATGGAGATTTTACCCTCAGCCAAAGCCGTCCGCTCAGTGGTGTCCTTATGCGTCACATCCACCATGCGTACCCTTCCTTTATCGTCAATGTGTGTAAAATCTTTCATGAAATAACCACCCGATTTTTTGTTCTATGTTTATACTCGATAATCAAGTTTTTTCCGTCATTCCTGCGAAAGCAGGAATCCAGGTTAAACCCAAGATAAATCAACTATCCGAACTTTTTGAGAAACTACCTCATGAGTCCGAAAAATACTCGGTTTTTTGAGTAACCGTGGATTTGATTTCATTTAAGGTATCATGAAGAACCGAAATCACGTTTTCACGAATATCCCCTGCTACAATCAGATACATGATATCATCTCCAACAGAAAGATCCTTGCCCTCGTTAATATGGGCCAAAATCTCAAGAATCCCCGGAAGCTTTCTATTCGATTCGATTATCTGTTTGAGCTTCTGGTGATCCACAGATACACTTAGTCTCGAAATTTTCCGCCCATCCCTGGACGTGCCCCGAACAACCCCGTTGTGGCATAAAATCATCCCTGCCCGATGAAAATCGGGGTGTTTCTTAATTTGGTCCAACAAATGTAAAAGAATCACTTTTCCTCCGTATTAATCAGAAAAAATTAAGTTTAAGGTTTTAACTTAAAACTACCACCTTACCCCTTCCCTTTTTTCAGGATATTTTCAGCCATTTGTAAATCTTCGGCAGTATTGATATTAAAAAAACTCAACAAATCCGGGTCTGCAATTTTTAAACGTTTTTCAGAAATTTTTTTTACCCGTGCTTTTTTAAAAAAATTTTGAATTTTAAAATCCCTTTTCAAAAGGTGATGTTCAATACTCTGAAAACATCGTTTTGAATATATGGCGCAAAGTGGCTCAATTCCTTTGGAGGTTTCCGGGATGACCACATCGGGTTGACTGTCCAAATGATCTAAAAGGACTTTGACAAGTTTTACTTTCAAAAAAGGGGTATCGGAAGCTGAAAAAAAAACATAGGGATTGGATGCATAAAACAATCCTGCATGCAATCCTGTCAGTGAACTTCGAACAGGATATAAATCGGTACCTATCATTAAATCCCAATCCAGATAATCGGCAGGCTCATTGGTCACCAGTATGATTTCGTCAAACAACTGACTAAACACCGCGTAAATACAATCCAGGATTTTTTTCCCTCCAACAGGCAAAAAGGCCTTGAGCTCGCCTGAAAATCTTTTGGCCAAACCTCCTGCCAGAATAACCCCGGTACAGTTTGTTCTCATGGGATTTAACCCTCTATTGCGTTCATAGTGTTTAATGAAATCCCCACCTGAGAACATAGAAAAATTTATGCGAAAAATCAAGCAGGTTTCAGGGGTGGAAAAATAACCCGCTGATAAACCTTCCCAAAAAACAGGCACCATAATCATAATATGATGCTTGATTTTAGTTTCCCATATAATGTAGATATGGAATCTGTTTGGAAACGCCTCTCCTACTGGGAGGGGCTGGGGGAGGGAAAGATAACCTCATGATATCGTTCACCCCCACCCTCCCCCAAAGGGAGAGGGAGTATAGGAGTTTCCGGACAGACAATAATTAAAACATTAAAAGCCACGGCAGGTCTATAGTATGCCATGCCCTTGGATTTGTAAATAATACAGATAAAACCATAAGGAAAATTTCATGAAGTCATCAGATACAATCCTGGATGCTTCTGATATCGACCGCATCCTGGTTCGAATCAGTCACGAAATTTTAGAAGTTCATAAAGGGGCGGAAAGCCTGGCGCTGGTTGGCATTCAAACCCGAGGTGTTCATCTGGCCAGACGTCTGCAGGAAAAAATCAGGGAAATCGAGGGTGTTGATGTCCCCACCGGTCAGGTGGATATAACACTTTATCGGGATGATTGGACCCGGATTAGTACCAATCCCGTAATCCAGGCTACCGAGATTCCATTTTCTGTGGATGGCAAAAAGATTATTCTGGTAGATGATGTTCTTTTTACAGGCAGGACAATTCGATCGGCCATGGATGCGCTCATTGATTTTGGACGCCCGGATCGTATCGAGCTGGTGGTGCTTGTGGACCGGGGACATCGCGAATTGCCAATCCAGGGCAATTATGTGGGAAAGTTTGTTGAAACCCGTCGCTCTGAAATGGTCAATGTCATGATGAAAGAATGCGACGGTGAAGACAAGGTCATCCTTGATAAGGAATCATAAATGGGTACGCACCAACATAAAAAACAGGCACCTCAGAAGGCTTGTATTGCAGTCTTGTCCGTTTCCAGCACACGTATTATTGAAAATGACGAAAGCGGTCACTGGATAAAAAAAAAGGCGATTGATGCAGGCCATGACGTGGTTTTACATCGTGTGGTCGATGATGATCAGGAGACAATCATGGAGGCGGTCACACAATGTATAAAAGATAAAAAAATACAGGCGGTGATTCTTACCGGAGGCACGGGAATTGCTTCCAGGGATGTTACTATCGAAGCTGTTCAGCCGTTATTGGAAAAAGAACTTCCCGGGTTCGCCGTTTTATTTACCCAATTAAGTTACAAAGAAATCGGTACCGCTGCAATGCTTTCCCGGGCTATGGCCGGGGTCAGCAAAAATACTCTGGTTTTTAGCATCCCGGGAAGTCTCAAGGCTTGCAAGCTTGCCTGTAATGAATTGATTTTTCATGAACTGGGGCATTTGATCAAGCATGGAACTGAATAACCTTGAACGTTGAACCTTGAACTAACAAGAAAGGTTTCACATGTGTGGAATAGTCGGCTATTTCGGTCGGGCGGCAAACAGCCTGACCCGTGTTTTGACAGCTATGTCGGCCATTATTTACCGGGCACCCGACAGTACGGGAATCGGGGTTTTCGGAGATGAAAATGAACCGCTTCGGGCAAGAAAAACTGTCGGTTCAGTGATTCAGCTTGTAGATCTCCTGTTAAAAAATCCAATCTATCCTAATTTGCCTCAGGAATTGATAGAATTTTTTGATACCATGGCAGACAAAAGCTATATTGAGGACCGGCAACTGCGATTGATTCTTTTTGAAAATCTTCCGACAAATTATTTTCTGGATCTCAAAAAAGGAAAAATATCGTACCCTTTGTTCAAGGAGCTGATCGATATCGATAACCCCGATGCCCTCAGAATTGTTCCCGGATGGCCCGGCAGGTCCGATCCACTGCCATCAATGGTTATCGAATCGCGCGAAGACCTTCAGAATCTGATTAATAAGCTAATTGGTGAGTACGATCTTTCTACGGTGGTTATAAAGGCACTGGTGCGAAATGCTTTGTCTCATACCATTGAAAAACGCCGTAAAGAAGGATACCTGGAAGTGGAAACGGCGGATATTTTCAATGCTTTCGATCAGCTTTTCGAAGAAATTCTTTCCGAGGAAAATGTACCGCGGGCACAAGAATATGAACTGGAATCATCCGGACAAAAACAAAAAGCTTCTGAGTTTTTATGGAGGTTTTTGAGAATTACACAGATAAAAATTCCGGTCGATTATGATACGGATGGTGTCAGGTCCATCTTTCGCTTAATCGATGCGGTTTTGATGAGTCGTCTTCCTTTACGCCCGCGGCTGAAAGAGGCATTGCAGCAACAACTGGAAACTGTCTGGCCCCGGGCAAAGGAAATTTTTCCTTTGGATTGGAAAACCCTTTATTTTGCAGAAAAAGGTGCCAACCTTTACGGGTGGGCCGCAGCAGCAGCAATGACATTCCTGGAAAAACACCTGGAGGGTTTTACCAAACCGTTGGATCTCACCCCCAAAGAGTTGCAGATGGGACAATTCGTGGTGCCCGGCAAAACGCATCCAACAGTTCTCGCCAGCCTTTTGCCCCCTGTGGTTTCGCAGGGCCGCTGGGCACTTCAGTCAGCGGTGACTGCCAGAAACTCCCATCCTTTTTTCGACAATCTTTTTGAAAGGACTATTGTTTTAAATGGTCAATTTAATACCAACATTGAAAACGATATCCGTTTTTTTCTGGAAAAAGTGGCTAGGTATACTTTCAGAAGTGACAATTCCTCTGAATACTTCGCATTGCTTTGGGGATATTTCTTTAAACGGCTCAGCGAAGAAAAAAAGAGATTTAAATGTATTCGTACCCAGATTGAAAAAGGTCTTGAAAATTATGATATTGGAAGTCAGTCTGTTGATTATAAGGTTTACCATCGTGTTAAGGGAAAACCTCCTGAAGAGATCGATGAACTGGCTTTCATTGAAACAGCCAGAATATTGACCCGGGGCGGTGGCCAGGTGGCAGTGGCTGGGATGAGCCTTTACTCTGCCCGCAAACTGCTTGTAGCAAGCCACGAAAGACCGGTATTTATCGTAAAATGTCCTGATACAGATGATTTTATGGTGGTTTCGGACATTAATGCTGCCATGGGGCTTTTTCCACAGGAATTGATCAGCCGGACTACCCGTAAATTAGCATCCCTAAGGTTAAAACACCTTGAAGCACTGGATGCCCTGGTTTTGCAAAACGCACCCGGTGCTTACAGAGATGCTGAAATTGGTCGGTATAAGGAAAAAGAACAAGAGCTGTTAGACAATTTTAAGGTGGTGGTTTATCCTTTGGACGGCAAGCAGATTTTTGCTCGTATTACCAGTACGTTTGGCAATAATCAGTTGCAGAAGACGGTTTCCATAACCGACTTTGATGGAAATCCAATGCCTGAAATTGAACCCTTTGAAACGATTCTAAGCCCTCCCCAGGTTCGGAAAGATTTCTATACCTCATTTTATGAGACCCATCTTGCTGAAATTCCGGCGAGACTTTTGGAAATACTGCGATTTTATGTCCCCAACTCCCATGAGCTTCCCAGTTTGAACCTCAAAACAGGCCTTTTTCAACGCCGTTTTGGAAATAATTTCAATAGGCTCAAACGTATCGTGCTGGTTGGGATGGGCAGTGCCAGTAATATGAACCTGGCAGCAAGGTTTTTTATGCGAACCGCTCTTCCCCAAATGGATGTAGTGGTGGTAAAACCCGTGGAGATCGAAAATCTGTTCAAGGTCATTTCTCCTGCAAAAGATCTGGTGATTCTCAGCAGTTGGTCCGGAACCACAGCTGAAATCGTTCAGTTTGCCAATCATTTGAAGTCCTATAATGTGCTTTTTTTGGCGGTTACGGAAAAGCAGTTTTCAGACCTGGGCCTTGTTGCTGCAAGAAGCGGCGGTTTTTTATCTACACTGAGTGGTGAGGAAATTACGGTTTCGGGAATCAAAAGTACAATATGTTCGCTGTTTTGCCTCTGCCTTTTTGCCACATGGTTGAGTTCAAGAATTTACGGTCAGAAACAGGCCGTGAACCTTTTGGAAAGCCTTCGCCAAATTGCTCCCGCATTGTCAAATTTGCTCAATGACAACCAGGTGAAAATGTTTTGCAAACAAGTGGCCTATGAAAGTGTGAACAGCTGTGCTGCTTTTATCATTGATGCTCTCAATACCACAGGGGTTGCCAATGAAGCAGGAATGCAGCTGGAGGAGTGCAGCTGGTCTTCTATATCAAGACCCCTTGACTATAATGATCTGTATATACAATGCCTGAGAAAGGATTTGAATTATAATCTCATTTTGGTCAATGCGACCTACAAAGCCCGGCTTAATGAGGCCATTGGTATTATGAACAAGTTGTACCTCCAGAAAATTCCTTTTGTCGGCATTTCCATATCGATCCGTGAACAATCGCAAGTGGAGATGTTTTCTCAGAACCGCTGTATTTTTCTACCGGAAGTCGATCCCAGCGTGCAGCCTTTTATCGATTTTGCATTTTTCTACATGTTGTCCTTTGAATATGGGCGGGCTCACGGACGATCTTCCGATTTTCCCCGAAATCGTGCCAAATCGGTTACTGCGGGAAGAAACTCGTTGAAAGGACTTGGATCCGCTGCAAAAGAATTTCATCAATTAAGTTTCAAAGCTCAGGGAATTCCTATCGAAGACATGGTTTCAGACAGCTGGCTTTTTCATGAAAGTGCCTGGGAATCAAGCGCTGAAAATTTCTGGGAGAAAATCTATTTTAAACATATTCGAAAACTTATTGAAATTATACAGACTCATAATGCCATTGACTTATTGCTGTATACTCAGGAAACAAATACCATAGATGATGTGGTGTCGCACCTGTCGGATGCCCTGAAAGAAGAAAAGGAAATCATTTTTCTTACCTTTGATAGATCCGCCGGAGCGGCGGCAAAAAACCTGGCACTTCAGCTCAACCGCCTCCTTCCGGGAGCTTTCAGGGTGGGAAATCCATGGGAAACCAGGGACAGCTTTGAATCCCATTCCCTTTTTTTCCTCCTGGATTCAAAATCTCACGACATTGCTTCTGTTGAAACCGTGGGCGAAAAACTACCTTCCGAGTGCATATATGTCGGTCCCGAATGCGATATCTCCAGGTTAAACAATCCCCTTGGATGTTGTTTTTTAAAAGAGCCCTTTGCCTTCTGCGAAACGGACATGGTTTATCTAACCATATTTTTGTTGTTCATAGAAGCAATGAACAAGTTCGTGCCGGCACGAGCCAATATTATCAAATCGGCATTAAAAAAGGGGTGTTTGGGGCTTATTAATATCGTGGGAAACATCAACTTAAAAAATGCGATAAAAAATTCCATGGAAGACAATTCAAGATATTCAACTTCCTTTTTCATCGGGCCTCCCGATGGTGTCGGAGATATTTGGACTGATCGTTTCGACCAGTTTTCCAGGCTGATCTCGCAAAGCTATTTTCTCGGGGAAAGTGCCCATGGCCCTTTGGTAACTGTAGATCCCCGCGTTGGTGACAAATACGTGCGTTTAGCACCCCGCAATGCTCTGGTGCCTTTATATGGAGAAGAAAAAGTCGAGCAATGGGAAAAGCGCTATTTGAAAGGTAAAACCACGGATGTCTTTTTGAATCAGTCGCCGGAATACCTTTCTTTTCAGGCGGAAACCCCTTTTTTTGCGGAAGGAGATTGGTACTTTCCGGTATTAAGGGAAGATTATGACACTACGGAGGACAACCTGATAATTCTCAATGCTACCAGCCAGCGATACCTGGGCCAAGTGCAGGATGAAATGTCTACCTATGGAGCCCGGCATGCACGGATGATTTTGATTTTTCAGGAAGCTTTTTACGAAAGCCAACAGGAGATATCATTGTTTAAATACCCCATCAGCCACCTGCTGCTTTTGCCCCCGCTTTTTGAGTATCAAAACAAAAAAGTACCTATCCCGGATTTGCTTCTGCCATTGGTCATGAGCATGATGTCCATGGTGATGGTGGGCATGACCCAGAGAGATGGGGAATCAATGAATAATGAGTAGTTTGAAATATGGTTTTACACTTCGAAATGAGCTTTAAGCTTTGTCTCGACTACGATTCGGGTTGACGTTTATGGGGCTTTGGCGTTAAAACAAAAATTTGTTGGCAAAATCGCCAAGAGTGTTTTTATTAGAAATCCTTCAAAGTTTTTTTGATGGTAACGGATTTGGAAAGTGAAAAAATATTGTGGCACTGACATTGCAAAGTTCTATTTTCAGGTTAATTTTTGATGTAGAGGCACAAATAACCGGGAGTCACACTCCGTAAACCATTACAATCAGAAAAAGATACATTCCCATGACCACAAAAGAAAACATCATTATTACCCGCCCGAAACCAGAGGATTTGCCTCTGACCCTGAAACAGATTGCCCGGTATGCCGGCGGAAGCCGTTATCGGATGGACGACGAGATGAAAAAAATGGCTGCGTCAATTATGGATAAAGCCAAAAGACTTGTTTTCCCGGCCCTTGTCTATGCTGTGCATGATGTATCCGATTTAAAAAATGATATCCGTGACAAGCTGTTTTCATTTGGACCTTCTGAAGATGTCTCTAAAGTTGCTGCATGTGTTTGTACATTGGGCCCCAACCTCGAAACCGAAGTCAATAAAATGATGAAAAACGGCAGCGCTCTCGAGGGGTTGTTTTTCTACGCTGCGGGTGTGGGGTTGTTGGAATCCCTGGCGAACTTATCATTTTCACACATTACCACACTGGCCCGAAATTACGATTTGTATACCGGGTGCCGCTTTGGGCCCGGATTCAATAATGTTCCGATGGATTTTCAATCGTATTTGTTTTCAATGGTGGATTCTGCCAATATCGGGGTATCGCTGACAGATTCAATGGTCATGATTCCGGCCAAATCATGGTCTTTTTTTGTATTTCTGCATAGAAAAGCGCCTGCCGAAACCAATGTTAACAAATGTTATAGGTGCAGCCTGGAAACCTGCCCATATCGGATCGTTGAGGTGGGGGCACGTTGGTGAAGCCATAAGCGCTGTATAGGCGGACAGCAAACCAGCCAATGTTCCAAAATTTAGCATTGAATATGAACAAAAGGGGTTGCCACGTGACCAAACATTTCGACATTCTGGCGTTGCCGCAAAAAAAATTGATCAAAGCCCAAAACGGGCAAAGCATTATGTACGCCTTGTCCGAAGAAGGAATTTTTTTGCGGGCGGACTGCGGAGGTCAGGGACGATGTACCAAATGCGCTGTTAAAATCGCTGAGGTTACCTCAAAAAACGCTTTAGATAATATAGGGGAACACGATAAAGCAAAACTCAAAGAAAGCTTTCGGGATGGGCTGGCTTGTCAGGAAGTGGTTACCCAAAATCTGGTGGTCGATATTCCCCTGGCGGCAGGTTTGAGTCCTGAGGTTACCCCACAGCCGAAGGTTTCCGATACCCTCATATCCCGCATCGCCGGCTATAGCAAAAATATCGGCCCTGTTTCCGAACGTGGTCTCGCTGTTGATCTGGGAACCACTTCTATTGCAGTCTATCTTTGTGATCTCAGTCAAGGGGTGATAGACGGTTCTGTTTCCTTGAAAAATCCCCAGATACTTTTCGGCAGTGATGTTATGAGCCGGATTACAGCAATGGCTGAAAATCCCATGGTATTAAAACGGCTCCAGCAGATTGTGGTCAGGGCCATCGACCTGGGTATCAAAAAGTTGTGTTATTCCATGGAAAATTATAATACCCAACAACTTAAAAAGGTGACCGTGGTGGGAAATCCCACCATGCTTCACCTGCTGTTGGGTATTGATCCGTCGTCGATTGGGGAAGCTCCCTATGTGCCGCAATTTTATGATATGCAAAAAGTTTACGCTGGCCAGCTTGGTTTTGATTTTAATGTGGATGCCGAAATACTGACACTTCCGCTCATATCCGGATTTCTGGGTGCCGATATTATTGCTGCGGCTTTGGCTGTGGATCTCAAAAAAGCCCCATTCGACACCATTCTTGCGGATGTGGGTACCAATGGAGAACTAATGGCTTCAGGCAAGCAATCCATGGTGGCCACATCATGCGCTACGGGACCCGCGCTGGAGGGCGCAATTATCCAACATGGCATGCAGGCGGTATCCGGAGCCATATCGGAAGTGTCCATCGACCGGCAAACCGGAAAATGCACATGTTTGGTAAAAGGAAACCAGAAGCCATCGGGAATTTGCGGCTCTGGCATTATCAGTGCGGTAGCCGAGTTGCTTCGTGCCGACATTATCCTGTCCGATGGACGTTTTGACCAAGGCCTTGAGATTGAGCAGCTTCGTTTAAACCCTGATCAGATTCCTGAATTTGTTCTGGTTCCCGAGCGCGAATCCGACATCGGAGAAGCCATAACCTTGACCCAGGCGGATATCCGAAATGTTCAGCTTGCCAAGGGAGCCTTTCGTACCGGAATCGATCTTCTGTGTGAACATATCGGTGTAGAAATTCCCCGCCAGCTGCTTGTTGCGGGTGCTTTCGGAAACTACATCGGCAAAGAGGATGCTCTCACCATTGGCATGTTTCCCCCCATGCCGGAAGAAAATATCCAAATCGTGGGAAATGCCGCCGGAGAAGGCGCTATTTTGACACTTTTCGACCCTCAAAGCCTCATAGAAGCTCAGAACCTTGCAAAAACCACCCAGGTTATCGATCTGTCCTGCCATGAAAACTTCCAGGACCACTTTGTCGATTCCTTATCCTTTCCCGAATCCTGAATACCCATTTCCCGGTTTCCAAATCGAAAAATTATCGACACTCACTCTGCCTATTTTAAAAGTTCTTTCTTTTCGAGCCACTTACGGGCTACTGTACTGACATCTTTGTGTTCGACATCCACTTTTGCATTCATTCGGCGCATTTCTTCTGTCGTAAGGTGAACTGTGAGTGGCTCCAGTATATCGCGGATTTCGGGATGTTTTTGCAAAGTCTCTTCCCGGACCACCGGGGCCGGGTTGTAAACCGCAAAATAATTTTTATCGTCCTTTATGGTGACAAAATCGAAAGCTTGAATCCTGCCATCTGTGGCAAATCCCATGGAGACATCCACGCTTTTGTTCCTGAGTGCCAGGTAGACCAGGCCCGAGTCCATTATTATAAGTTGAGCAAAGGGAATCTGAAAACCATAGGTTTGCATCAGCGGTTTAAAACCGTCAGGACGTTCCCAGAATTCAGCGTTTACACCTACCACCAATTCGTGAGGATGTGCATTGATATAATCGCTCATATCGCTTATACTTTCAATTCCGAGTCTATCCGCATGATCCTTTCTCATTATCAGGGTATAGGTATTGTTGAATTCTACGGGAGGAAGCCAAACCAACTTCTTTTGAGCATCGGCTTTTTTGACCCACTCGAATACTTTTTGGGGATTGGTCATGATATTACGATCCGACTCTTCATAATATACTGTGTAGGCAGTACCCGTGTACTCGTAGTAGAGATCCATCTCGGCGTTGATCAAAGCCCTTCGAACCACGGCCGAACCGACCCCTGTTTTCAGGGTAACCGGCAACCCGTTTGTCTCCAGAAGATATCCGGCCAGTTCGGCCAGCAGATACTGTTCAGTAAAATTTTTTCCTCCTACCACAATCAGATCTGCCGGCTCAACCGGCGATGAGAATGAAAGTGCCATGATCACCAGCACCAGAGCGACACAATATTTAAATATATTTAATTTTTCCATTATTTTTTACCTTCTGTTTTTGCAGTCCAATATTTGAAAAAACAATTATCTGAAGGCCGCCTTTTACTTTTCTTCCTCTTTTAACCGTATGCCCTTGGGAATAAGAAACAGGCTGCAGATTTTTACCATATAATCTGCCAAAAGAGCCAGAAGAGTTGTAGGGATTGCTCCTGCAAGCAATTTGTCAGGCCGCATGAGATCGATACCGGGAAAAATGTGTTCTCCCAGGCCTCCGGCACCGATCAGAAATGCCAAAGCCGCAGTTCCGATGTTAATAACCAGGGCTATCCTGAATCCGGTGAGGATAACCTTCATGGCATTGGGCAATTCGACGTCAAATAAAATTCGAAAATTTGACATGCCCATACCTCTTGCGGCATCGATGATCCATTTTGGCACTGAATTTATTCCGGCCAGCGTATTTCGCGCAATCGGCAAAATTGAATAAACAAACAGAGCAAATATGGCGGTCTGGTAACCCACGCCGAGAACGCTCATGGACAGAGCGATAACCGCCAGAGAGGGAATAGTCTGCCCCAGCCCGACAATGTACATCATAAGTCCCGAAAAACGTTTGAATCCGGGCCTGGTAAAAATGATCCCGATGAGAAGTCCAAGGGTGGTCGCGATTGCCATACTCGCAGCAACCATCCAAATATGCTGCAATACAAGGCTGAAAGTATATTTCAGTTCAAAGGGATCAGAGAGATATTCGATGGTACCAATTCGTTCAAGGGCTATCCCGCTGAAAATCAGAATTATCGCTGTCAAAAAACGCCAGGATTTGGAAACGGCTTTGTTCATTGATTCTGTTTCCTTCCAATCTTGACCCCCTTAGGCGTTATTAGTCTTTCCAGAAGTGCCATGGTGCCATCGACAAGGATAGCCAGCAATGAAACGAGTATAGCGCCGGCCACAATCATTTCCTGGTGAACCCTGCTGATACCTTCTTGAATGAAAACACCCAGGCCACCCGCTCCGATATAGGCTGCAATGGCCGCAATACCGATGTTCATGACCGCAGCAGTTCGAAGCCCCGCGATAATTACCGGTATTGCCAGAGGGATTTCAACTTCTTTCAACCTCCGCCATCTGCTCATCCCTAATCCCCGTCCAGCCTCAACCAACTCCGAAGGTACATTTTGAATCGCGGTATAGGTATTTCGGATAATGGGCAATTGACTATAAAGAACCAGAGCTGTAATTGCAGGGACTTTGCCGAGGCCGTGGCCGATCAAAGACAAAATGGGCAGCAGAATACCGAAAAGGGCGATAGAGGGAATTGTTATCAACACATTGGCGGTGTTGATTACGCTCTGAGCGACCTTCTTGTTTCGGGTGATAACAATACCGATGGGAACACCGATCAGAATCGCGATAAACAATGCCAGGGAAACAATCCAGATGTGCTCCCAGGTGAGTGCAAGGCACCTTTTTTTATTATCTGCAAGAAACTGCCAGACATCCATTTAATGTTTATCCTCTCCGGTTCCGCTATATATCTTCATAATTGATTTTTGGATATCTTCCAGTGAGATGGTACCGGCCATGTTGTTGTCTTCATCCACCACACATAGAACACGGATGTCATACATGAGCATGACGGACATGACATCTTTCAGATTGTCATAAGGGGTGATCAATTTCGGATATGCTTCTGCAATCTCTTTAATGGGGGCCTCAGTCTCTTCCAGGTTTGCAGATGTTAAATAACCAATCGGCTTTTCCTTTTCGACTACAGTGCCATGTTCCAATTTTTTGTCCTGAAGAAACTTAAGAGCGTCAGAGGCTTTGGTGGATGCCTGAATCAGGTTGGCGGGGTTTTCCACCATTACGTCTTTTGCCTTTCTCAATCCCAGGACTTTCAGGCCGCGGTCGGTTCCGACAAAATCTGCGATGTATTCGTTTTTGGGATTGGTAAGAATCGTTTCAGGAGTATCATATTGGATTAGCTGTCCCTCTTGAAAAATGGCAATCTTATCTCCCATTTTAATTGCCTCCTGAAGGTCGTGGGTAACAAAAATAATGGTCTTTTTCAGTTTCCCCTGAACCCTTAAGAACTCATCCTGGATTTCTACCCGGTTAATCGGGTCTATGGCTCCGAAAGGTTCATCCATAAGAAGAATTTTCGGATCTGCAGCGAGGCATCGGGCAACGCCGATACGCTGCTGCTGTCCTCCCGATAGCTCAACCGGATAACGGTCCCGAAAAGTGTCCGGCTCTAACTGCAGCATTGTCAAAAGCTCATCCACCCGATCACGGATGCGATCTTCATCCCATTTTAAAAGTCTGGGAACAATGGCTATATTGCCGTAAATCGTTTTGTTAGGGAAAAGACCCACCTCTTGGATAGCATATCCCATGGACTGGCGTAATTTTACCCGATTGATATCCATGATGTTTTGATCATCGACAATTATTTTTCCCTGGGTTAATGAAAGCAAACGATTGGTAAGTCTTAAAAGCGTGGTTTTACCGCATCCGGACGGTCCCAGTAGTGTTACCAGTTCGCCTTTTTCCACTTCAAAATTCACATTATCAACTGCAGTAACAGATTTATCTCCTGACCCGAATATTTTGGTGACATTCTCATACTGAATCATACTCCCCCTTGATTAGCGATTATGCAACAGTAAATAGCTGGTCTTGTTCCCCTTCAATCTGCGCAGATATTCCACCCATAAGGATTTCCACCAGATATTTAAAACGAGGATCCTTTTTGATACGAGTATACTATTGGAAAATGTTTGGGCGTAAAATGCAATAGGGTCGATTCTGTATACTTTGATATACGGCTGAGTATTTCTGTTTTCTTTCGGTTATCTTTTCATCGCCCGTCAGATTTCCATATAGCAAAGGCGATTCAGGGTCATGTCGCCGGAAATTTTTTATGACCGTCGCAAAATTGTAGTTGGCATAACAATAGAGGCAATGGTGCATGCACGAATTGTAGGCTCCGATATCAATGCTAGCCACGCAGCGGCAGGCATCTCTTTGAGCCTTGTCTTTTTTTGCTTTAATGTTTTTGTGAGAAATTTTAGAAATCAGCCGGTCATCAATGCATTTGCCTTTTGAAAGCCCAAATTTTGAAAGGTCTGCTTTTTCTGCGCATGTCTCCATTCTAATGTTATAATCCTGAGCGATTAGAGCAAACCTTTCGCCGATTTCATAAATTTCTGTCTCTTTGAGATTGCGATACATGATCGGTTTCATGTTTTTTTTACACTTTTTGTAGACATCCAAAAAGCTTATCATACATTTTCGGGTATGCTTTGAAAGGCTTTTTGCTGTTTTTCTGAAAAAATGAAGATGATCAGAGAAGGTAAATCCCTGGGGGAAGAATATGGGATCATATCTCCAGATGACCCGATCCGGACCGATCAGATCCGATAGGGTTTTAAAACTGTGAAGAGATCTTTTCAAGGTCGGGACATTTTTTTCAATTTTATTTCCATACGGGTTCACAGTAAACTGAAAGTAATAAGTATACGCCGAAATGTTTTTTAATTTAGCCACCATGGGTTCACAGTTTTTTGTCCAAAAAACGATGCAGTCAATGACTTCCCTGTTGAGAATAATCTTGGAGACCTGCTTTCTGTTCATGGGATTGCGAACATATAAAAAGCCTTGCTTCATTCTTTTGAAAAACCAGTCGGAATAAAAAGCCGGAATATCTGTTCGACGGCTGGCGCTGATAATCACTGTTATATCTTTGAACAATTTATTGCCGGCGCTGAACCGACGGATCCATGACAGCCCGGACTGCTTCGGTCACCTGATCTGAGTCAGGCTTGTAAAATTGTTCCTGCGGCGGAGAAACAGGTACCGGTATATCAGGGGCCGCCACCCGCATGACGGGTGCTTTAAGGGCATCAAAGGCTTTTTCCGAGGCAATGGCGGCAATTTCAGCACCGAATCCGCAAAATCGGGTGGCATCGTGCAGTACGATCAGGCGCCCGGTTTTTTTGATGGAATCGAGAACACAGGATTCATCCAGGGGCACCAGAGTGCGCAAATCGATTACTTCAAGAGAAATACCCTCGGTATCAAGGATTTCAGCTGCATGCAACGCTGTATGAACCGCCCCGCCATAACTGACCAGGGTACAGTCTTTGCCTGCTCGAACAACACTGGCTTTTCCAATCGGAACGCGAAAATCCCCTTCAGCAACTTCTCCCGGCATCCAGTAAAGAAGCATTTCTTCAACAAAAACGACAGGATTGGGATCAAAAATTGAACTTAGCAAAAGTCCTTTGGCATCTAAGGGATTGCTGGGAAATACGAGTTTTAATCCTGGAATATGGGCAATCCATGCCTCCAGATTGTGGGAATGCTGACATCCGGCACCGAAATTTACACCGGCTTTGACTCTCACCGTAAGAGGAAAAGCGTTTTTGCCGCCGCTCATGTATCTGAGCTTGGCGGCATGATTTACCAGCATGTCACTTGCCAGTGTGATAAAGGGGAAAAACATGATTTCCACTACCGGACGCAGCCCCATGGCTGATGCCCCCACAGCCAGTCCGGCAATGGCTGCTTCGCTTACCGGGGTATCTTTGACCCGTTTTGGGCCATATTTTTCGAGTAAACCATGGGTCGGTAGATTCGGATCAAGATGAATCGAGGTGCCGACACCTTCTCCGGCTATAAAAACGGTCTCATCCAGACTTAAAGCCATGTCCAGTGCACTTTGCAGTGCCTGGCCGGTTGACAGCTTAACCATAAAAAACCTCCATCAGTTTTGGGTTGGAAAAATTACAAGGTCAGGAATTGATCCAAAGATCCATGAGTGCATCCTCGGCTGCTGGAAACGGACTGTCATCACCAAATGTTACGGCCGCTTCCACCACCGCCTCTTGCTCGGCATCGATGGCGGCGAAATCTTTATCCGTAAGCAGATTTTCGTTCATCAAACGATGCCTGAAGGATTTGACAGGACATCGCTCAGCCCATTGTTGGAGTTCTACCTGATCCATATAGTGACAAGGATCATGTTCTCCGTGCCCCCTCATTCGATAGGTGCGCACCTCCATCAGCACTGGCCCTTTTCCGCTGCGGCAGTGCTCTGCCATTTCCCTGGTGGTTTTATAAACAGCTTCCACATCGTTGCCATCCATGGCCGCTCCAGGCATGCCATAGGCATCCGCACGCCGGACTATTTCTTCTACGCATGAGTGCTCCGGAAGGCACTGTGCCCCTGCCCAGTAATTGTTTTCGCAGACAAAAAGCACGGGGAGTTTCCACAGGGCAGCCAGATTCATGGCCTCATGAACACTTCCTTCGGCGGCAGCACCATCCCCGAAAAACACCACAGTAATGTCGGGTAAATTTCTATACTGCTGCGCAAAAGCCGCACCCACACCAAGCGGAGGTGATGCTCCCACAATGGTGGAAGTCATGATGGCATTGATCTCGGGAACCGCAAGGTGAAGAGTTCCCGCCTTACCTTTGTTAACTCCGGTTGCTTTACACATAATTTCGGCCATGAGAAACTTCGGATCGGCTCCTTTGGCGAGAAGATGACCGTGGCTTCTATGATTGGTGACAACAACATCATCGGGTTTGAGAGCCTTTACAACTCCCACCGCCACCGCCTCCTGACCGTATGAGAGAATCTGCATACCCACCACCCGTGCTTTTTCCCGGGCAAGCGCAATCAGCTTTTCCTCAAACTTTCGAATCAAAACCATGTCGGTATAAATTTCTCGCCTTAGCTGTGAGTTCAAACCTTCTGCTGTCATATTTACACTCCTTCATTTTGTGTGGTTCTATTTTGACCCATCTGTTTTTCAGGTGAACCGGCTTGCAGCCGGTCAGGCGAAAGTACAACTTTCGCACTCCGGCCTTAATTTCAATCGGTTTTTTTTGCTAACGAGTCAACCGGCGGTATTTGATTCTTTTAGGTACTGCGGCGTCGGCCCCAAAGCGCTTTTTCCAGTCAGCTTCGTATTCCGACCAGTTTCCGTTAAAAAATACGACCTGGCTGTCACCCTCGAATGCCAGAATATGGGTGGCAATGCGGTCAAGGAACCACCTGTCGTGGCTGATTACCAAAACACTTCCCCCAAAGTTTTCCAGAGCTTCTTCCATGGCTCTCAGGGTATTGACATCCAAATCATTGGTGGGTTCATCCAGTAAAATAACGTTTGCGCCTTCCCGTAGCATTTTGGCCAGGTGCACACGGTTGCGCTGGCCGCCCGAAAGTGTGCCCACTGGGCGCTGTTGCTCGGTTCCCGAAAAATTAAATCGGGCCACATAAGCTCTCGAATTCACCAAGCGCTTGCCAAGTAAAATCTGTTCATCACCTCCCGTGATTTCTTCCCATATGCTCTTATCAGGATTCAGCTCGCGGTTTTGATCCACAAAGGCCAGCTTGACCGTGTCTCCGATTCGAATGGTACCTTTATCGGGCTTTTGAGTCCCATTGATCATATTGAACAAAGTGGTTTTACCGGCTCCGTTAGGGCCGATAACTCCGATAATACCGCCGGGAGGAAGGCTGAAATTCATATTATCGATCAGCAAATGATCATTGAATGATTTGGAAACGTTTGCGGCTTCGATGACCACATCGCCCAGACGGGGTCCGGGAGGAATATATATCTCAAGGTCCGTTTCGTGCTTTTGGTTTTCCTGAGACAGAAGTTTATCATATGCCTTAATCCTGGCCTGGCTTTTGGCATGGCGTCCTTTGGGGGACATACGGATCCATTCCAATTCGCGTTCAAGCGTTTTTTGACGTGCACTTTCAGATTTTTCTGCTTTCCTGAGGCGTTCTTTTTTTTGTTCCAGCCAACCGGAATAATTTCCTTTCCAGGGAATCCCATGGCCTCGATCAAGTTCCAAAATCCATCCGGCAACATTGTCCAAAAAATAACGATCATGAGTAACCGCAATAATGGTTCCCGGATAGTTTTGAAGGTGATGCTCCAACCAGGCGACACTTTCAGCATCAAGATGATTGGTGGGTTCATCCAGAAGCAAAATATCAGGTTTTTTCAGCAGCAACCTGCAAAGGGCCACGCGGCGTCTTTCTCCTCCGGAAATTAATTTTACAGATTTATCCCCCGGAGGGCATCGCAGGGCATCCATGGCCATTTCCAGGCGGGAGTCCAGGTCCCAGGCCTCCAGAGCATCAAGCTTTTCCTGAACATCTCCCTGACGTTCTATGAGCTTGTCCATGGCATCATCATCCATTGGCTCGGCAAATTTTAAATTGATACTTTCGAATTCATTCAACAAATCGATGGTTTCCTGAACCCCTTCTTCAACAACCTCTTTTACCGTCTTTTCTACATCCATCAAAGGCTCTTGCTCCAGAAAACCAACAGTATAACCCGGAGACAGAATTGTTTCTCCGCTGAAATTACTGTCGGCACCGGCAAGAATTCTTAGAAGGGAAGATTTTCCGGAACCATTTTGACCGATAACACCAATTTTGGCCCCGTAGAAATAGGAGAGAGAAATCTCTTTCAATATCGGTTTTTTGTCATAAAACTTGCTAACCTTGATCATTGAATATATAATTTTATTTAATTCGTTTTGGCTCATGCCTGACCGGCTCCTTTTGCAAATGTATTAAATCATGTTTATAATATCTGTTAAACTGCCGTATGGATAAGGTAATCCATGAAAAGTATTTCTTGACAAAAGTATTGATAAAAATGCATATGGTCAAGGATATTATGAATTCTATGATTTGGCAAAGAGGCCGAAAATGATTCATGGGGCCCGCATATAAGGTGCCATTAAAATCGCTCAATCTTCAATTCAAGGAGAAAAGAATGAAACTTTACGTAGGCAATTTAGCATACCAGGTTACCGAAGACCAATTGCGGGAGGCTTTTGAATCTTTCGGACAGGTTGAATCGGTTGCTATTATCAAAGACAAATATAGTGGCCAATCCAAGGGATTTGGATTTGTAGAAATGCCGTCCAGTGCCGAAGGGCAGGCTGCAATTGAAGCTTTAAACGGTAAGGATTTGAATGGAAGAACCATCAAGGTCAATGAAGCCAAGCCACGTACCGAAGGTTTTCAGGAAAGAGGCGGTGGAAGAAGAGGCGGCGGTGGCGGACCCAGGGGAAGAAGCGGTGGGGGCGGAAGACCCCCAGGTCGTGGAAGTGGCGGTGGGGGCGGTGGCGGCAGATCCCCAGGTCGAGGAAGCGGCGGCGGTGGAGGTGGGCGGAGAGGTGGTCAGGGATTCTGATTTTTTTCTGTGATTAACTTTTCTATCCCCTATACAGATTTTATATTGGCCGATTTGTCCGGCACAGCTTGCTTGTAAAAGCCTGAGCCGCAAATCGGCCTGTGGAACATGTCATGCTCTATCGTCTTGACAAAAGTATGTAAAAAAACAAAAGCGGTTACCATCAGATTAACCTCGAAATTTGCCTGTATAATCCCATCTGTCAGACCCCTTTATTAAAATAAAGAATGCTTTTAGAACAAATAAAAAAATTGGAATTAATGCTTCCGGAAACTCTTGGCTCGGAACGTTTTAAAATCAAGCAGGAAATTTTTCGATTAAAACGTTTGTGTCAAAAATGTTCACGGAAAAACAACCTGAAGCGCAGGATATCGAAAACTGAACACCGAATAATCGCCTCCATTGATGAAAAAAAACGGCGAAAAGAAAACATTCCCAGGTTTTTTGTTGATGACAATCTTCCCATAGCAGCCAAAAAAAGAGAAATCATCGAAAGGATCAGGCAGCACCAGGTCCTGATTATTTCCGGTGATACAGGTTCCGGTAAAACAACACAGATTCCCAAGCTTTGCCTTGAGGCCGGGCGAGGGGTTGAAGGGAAAATCGGGGTCACACAGCCCCGTCGCATTGCTGCCACCACGGTGGCTTCCAGGATTGCCGAAGAACTTGGCGAAAGCCTGGGACAATCTGCTGGATACAAAATCAGGTTCGATGAAAAAGTCAGCAAAGATTGTTACATTAAAACCATGACCGATGGCATTCTCCTGGCAGAAACCCAAAGCGATCCTTTTTTGAATGAGTATGACACCCTCGTTATTGATGAAGCTCATGAAAGAAGTCTGAATATTGACTTTGTGTTGGGTTTGCTTAAAAAGTTGGCTGAAAAAAGAAAGAATCTGAAAATCATCATTACTTCGGCAACCATTGACACGGAAAAATTCTCAGCAGCTTTTGATGATGCTCCCATAATTGAGATCTCAGGGCGTATGTTTCCGGTGGAGGTGCAGTATTGGCCCCCGGAAAAATTCGGTAACGAAGAAGATATTACCCATGTGGATATGGCTGTCGAAGCATTGGACCAGCTTCAAAAGGGAAGTGCGCGTGGTGATATCCTGGTATTTATGCCTACGGAACATGATATCAGGGAAACCTGTGAAATTCTGGAGGGAAAAAAATATAAGGGGGTATCTGTTTTCCCGCTCTTTGCAAGGCTTTCTTCCCATTTGCAAAAACGCATTTTTTTATCCGCCCCTGGCCGCAAGATTATTGTTTCTACGAATGTGGCGGAAACTTCCATCACCATCCCCGGTATCAAATATGTTGTGGATACAGGTGTTGCACGCATTCTGAAATATCTTCCCAAAACCCGTACAACCACTCTTCCCGTAGAGCCAATATCCCGAAGCAGTGCAGATCAGAGAATGGGGCGTTGCGGACGTGTCGAAAACGGTGTCTGCATCCGTCTGTATTCCGAAGAAGATTATTATTCACGTCCCCTCTATACACCACCGGAAATTCTCAGATCAAACCTGGCGGAAGTTATCCTGCGAATGATTGCTTTAAAACTCGATGATATCGACGCTTTCCCGTTTATTGACCGCCCGGCTTCAAAAAGTATTTCAGATGGTTTCGAATTGTTAAAAGAATTGGGGGCCATTCGGGAAATAAAGCAAGGAAAAAAATCCGGAAACTACGGGTATGCATTGACTGAAATGGGGCGCTTCATGGCCAAAATTCCTTTGGATCCCCGAATTTCCAGAATGCTTATCGAAGCCCAAAGTCAGGGGTGTATTTCTGATATCACAGTCATTGCAGCGGCTCTGAGCATTCAGGACCCTCGTGAACGTCCCCTGGAGAAAGCGGAACAAGCCGATTTGGTTCAGGCACAATTTGCCAATCCCACTTCGGATTTTATTACACTCGTAAATATTTATTATTGTTACCGGCAGATATGGCACCACCATAAAAGTGCCGGAAAATTAAAACACTTTTGCAAGCAACATTACCTGTCTTACAAAAGAATGCGGGAATGGCAGGATATTTTTGAGCAACTTAGAAGAATTCTCGAAGAATCCGGAGTCCATGTGGGCTCACACAAAGACCACTCTATGGACAATAATAAAAATAAAACCACATTTGAACCGGAGTACGAAGCAGTTCACAGAAGTATTCTTTCAGGCTTTATTTCCAATATTGCACAAAGAAAAGAAAAAAATACATATAATGCAGCCAAAGGCCGGGAAGTTATGATCTTTCCGGGCTCAGGCCTTTTTAAACGTGGGGGTGAGTGGATTGTAGCAGCAGAAATGATAGAAACATCCAGGCTTTTTGCCCGCACCTGTGCAAATATCAGTGTCCGATGGCTAGAGAGCATAGGAAAAGGATTGTGCCGATATTCTTATTTATCGCCGCGCTGGGATCAAAAACGCGGGGAAGTCATTGCTTTCGAACAAGTTAGTCTTTTTGGACTGGTTATCGTGGAAAGCAGGCCGGTTTCCTATGGAAAAATCAATCCGGAGGAAGCTGCTGAAATTTTTATTCGTTCCGCGCTGATGGAAAATAATATCTCGGGAAGTTTTGGTTTTATTGAACATAACAGGGGCCTGATTGACAAAACAATCGATCTGGAAAACCGGTTAAGGCGAAAAGATATTCTGGTGGATAATGAGGAGTTGTTCAGATTTTACAGCTCCCGTCTGAGCAGCCATGTTTACAGCAGAGTAGCGTTGAAAAGGGCTGTTAAAAATGCCGGCGGAGATAATTTTTTGCGCATGGAAATGGAAGATGTCGTCAATTATTTGCCCGATACCGATGAGATAGTGCTTTTTCCCGATCAAATACAGGTGGGCAAGAACAGTTTTTCATGCAAATATCACTTTGAACCAGGAGATCAAACAGACGGCATGACAATGGACATACCGGCTTCATTGGCACCGTCAGTATTTAACCAACCTTTGGATTGGCATGTAGATGGTTTCATGGAGGAAAAAATTCTCTGCCTGTTAAAAGGACTTCCCAAAAAATATCGAAAAAAACTGGTTCCCATAGCTGATACCGCGAAGTTTATTTCAGAAAATATACCGAAAGAGAACATCTCCCTGCTCAGCGGCCTTAGCCGTTTTGTTTTCGACCGTTTCGGGATCGATATTCCAGTTTCCGCATGGTCTTATGAAAACCTTCCGGATCATTTAAAAATAAGATTTTCCGTTAAAGATCCTGATGGAAAAACCATATGTTCCGGAAGAAACAAAGAAATTCTCAATAAGAACTTTTCAAAAAAATTGGATCAGGAAGATATCACCCAGGTAAAAAAAGCATGGGAGCGAGACGGTATTAAAAAATGGGATATCGGCGACCTTCCAGAGGCCATCACCGTTCGGGTTAAAGGCGGAAACCCTTGGATTTTGTACCCTGGGCTGAAACCCGATGAAGGCAAGACTGTCGGACTTCGGATTTTCACCGATCGCAATGAGGCTTTTAGATATCACAAAGAAGGGGTTGTAAAGCTTTTTGAACTTCATTTTACCAGTGAACTTAAATTTATAAAAAAAGACTTGTCGATGTTTGATATTGCGCCCGAATACACGGCATTTTTGGGAGGGTGCAAAGTCTTTGAAAAAAAACTCTACCACAGTGTGCTGAAAGATCTCTTTTGTGTTAATATTCGCAGTCTTGAAGCTTTTTTGAGTCATGCTGAAAGTGCCGGAAAAAAAATTGACCCTTTGAGCCGGCAAAAGATATCCACAGCTTCAGATATCCTTAAAGCTGCTTTTGAAACAAGGCAAAGCATTTTTAACCTTGAGAAATCCAACCCCAAAAATCAGCGCTTTCTGGATTTTTGCAGCCAGATGCGAAATGATCTGGAAAAACTTATTCCTGAAAACTTTTTGGACCTGTATACCAACGATCGCTTATCCCAACTTGTCCGTTTTATTAAGGTCATTGAAATCCGCGTACATAGAGGACTCAGCAATCCGGAAAAAGATCTGACCAAAGAAAAAATTCTTAAAGGCTTTGTCCTTCAGCTTGAGGAAATACTCGGAAGCCTTAATCCTGAAACCTCGGAAGAAAAAAAAGCAGCCGTTGAAGAATTTTTCTGGCTTATTGAGGAGTTCAAGGTATCTTTATTCGCTCAGGAATTAAAAACCATGGTTTCAGTCTCAGAAAAACGACTTTCACAAAAAATGCATGAAATCAAAAGAATGATTTAGCCCTTTTTCCTGATTGTAAAGAACGGATAAGAGAGTTATGAATGCTTCAGATAAAAACCCCAGACAAACCCTATCCTCCACGGTTTTGATACATCCTTACTGAGCCTTTAAGGGCCTCGCTTATGGCCGATTTGGCATATAAATTGCTGT
>SKZT01000167.1 GCA_007127235.1 Desulfobacteraceae bacterium | reverse complement strand
GAAGCTTTCCCCACCAACATGACATGGACGGTTTTTTTGCCGCCAGATTTATTAAAAAGAGATAAGGAGAACATTTTTATGAAGCTTATCGCCCCATCGATCTTGTCCGCTGACTTCTCTGTTTTGGGCGAGGAATTGCGTGCTGTTGAAAATGCCGGAGCAGACTGGATTCATGTGGATGTCATGGATGGCCATTTTGTACCCAACATCACCATGGGCCCGATAGTGGTGGAAGCTGTAAAAAAAACCACCACGCTTCCCATCGATGTGCATTTAATGATTGAAAATCCGGATTCGTATATCAAAGATTTTGCTATGGCAGGTGCCACTCATATTTGTGTCCAAAGCGAAACCTGCACACATCTTAACAGAAGTATCCAGCTGATAAAAGAACAGGACAATGTGAAGGCCGGTGTAGCGCTCAACCCGTCAACTCCGCTTAATGCCATTGAATGGATACTTGAATATATCGATTATGTTTTGATCATGACAGTCAATCCGGGATTTGGAGGCCAGAAATTCATTGAAAACAGCCTGCAGAAAATTCGGGCACTTACCCAAATACTTGCCGATAAACCCAACCCGCCCCTGATCCAGGTGGATGGCGGGGTAAACGAAAAAACAATCGGCAGAATTGCCGCTGCGGGTGCCGACGTCTTTGTTGCGGGATCAGCAATTTACAAAAGCCCTGACTACAGAGAAACCATCACCCGATTTCGCCAAATAATAAACTCACCCACCATTAAGTAGGGCAGGAAAATAAAAAAATGACAGACACCTCGCAACTAAAAGTGCTCATTGTCCATGGCCCCAATCTGAACATGCTGGGTAAAAGAGAAACTGAAATTTATGGAAGCACGACCCTTGCGGAAATCGATGAAGGATTAAAACGGCAGGGTGCAGACGCCGAAATAATGGTGGAAACTTTCCAGTCCAATTATGAGGGGGCCATAGTGGAAAAAATCCAGCAGGCATTTATGGAGGATATCAATGGAATTGTTATCAACCCGGCAGCTTTAACCCATACCAGCATTTCTATCCGCGATGCTCTGCTTCTCCTCAAAGCCCCGGTTATCGAAATACATCTTTCCAATATTTATAAAAGAGAATCTTTCAGGCACAAATCCATGATCGCCGGCGTTGTCGCCGCACAAATATCCGGTTTAGGGGTTATGGGCTACACCCTGGCTCTTGAGGGGATAATTAAGCTTGTCAAAAAAACAAGAACTTAGGTGACTGTCCGGAAACTCCTATACTCCCTCTCCCTTTGGGGGAGGGTCGGGGTGGGGGTGAATGATATCAGGAGGTTATCTTTCCCTCCCCCAACCCCTCCCGGAGGGAGAGGAGTTTCCGGACAGGCACTAAGTATCTACCGATGTAAGCCCTTCTTGAATGGCGACTTTGGTTAACTCTGCAATGCTGTGAATATTGAGCTTCTTCATGATTTTTCGGCGATGAGTCTCCACGGTTTTGGGGCTTATATTCAAACTGGATGCAATCCGCTTGGTGGTCATGCCCTCGGCGATCAACTGGAGTACTTCCCTTTCACGATTTGTCAGTTCGTTTGACAATACCTGGTCTCCGACCATTTGATCCACATAGTCCTTGATCACTGTACCGGCAATAGCAGGACTGACATATTTCTGGTCGGCCATGACTGCTTTGATGGCGCGAGACAGCTCTTCAAACGCACAATCTTTAAGTAAATATCCTGAAACGCCAGCTTTAAACATTTCAACAACAAATCGCCGATCCGAATGCATGGACAGGGTAATAATTTTAGCTTCGGGACATTCATCCAGGATCTGACGGGCTGCCTGCATCCCATTGAGTTCCGGCATGGTAATATCCAATATTACAAGGTGAGGCTTGAGCTTGCGGGCCAACTTTACGGCAATTCTTCCATTTTCGGCCTCCCCTACCACCTCCATCCCATCCTCTGACGATATGAGCGACCGAAGTCCGTCACGCATGATTTTATGATCATCAGCCAATAAAATACGGATACTCATTTCGTTGTTTTTCCTTGAAATTATTTTCGATAATATACCTTGGGAGAAACAATAGTTACCTGAGTTCCCTCTCCAAGCGTTGATTTAATCTCAAAACGCCCGCCCAAATGGTGCATTCGTTCCTGGATACTGAAAATACCGAATCCGGAAGGCTCAGTTATCGCGGAATCAATTTTTGTCAGATCAAATCCAACACCGTTGTCTTTTACACAAATATAGATGTAATCATCATCTTCCCACAATTTCACCGCAGCTTTTGTAGCCCTGGAGTGAAAGGCGACATTGAAAAGAAGTTCCCTTGTGGCCCGAAAAAGCATAACTCTTATATTATCATTGAGTTCAGTGGTTTTACCATCATCATGATAAGTATAACTTATATCTCCCTGTTTTTCAAATTTTTCCACGAGCCATTCCAAGGCCGCTTTAAGCCCCACCTCATGAAGTACCGGAGGACTTAATTCAAAAGTCAAGGCCCTTGTTTCATGTATGCTTTGGTTGATAAGCTCCCGAACTTCATCCAAAACTTTCAACCCTTCAGGTGTAGCAAGCTCTGCCCTTAAAGCTCCCAGTTTCATATTGGAGACTGCCAGAGTTTGCCCTATCTGCTCCTGAAGACTTGTGGCAATCCGATGACGTTCAAATTCCTCAACCAAAGCCATGGTGTTTGTCAAGTCGCGAAGCTGTTCCTGATACCGGTGTAAATTTTTCTCAGCCTTTTTTAACTCCGTAACGTCGATCATTATCCCTACGAGTCCTGCGAGGGCATTCTGAGCATTACGGTAGCAGGCCTTGTAAAAAACAAAATCCCTTATGATTGTATCGGCACAGCGAACTTTGGACTCATAAATTTGAACACCTTGCTGCTGAAAAAGTTTCTGATCCTGCTCAGAATATTTGTCCGCATATTCACGGGGAATTAATTCCGGCAAATCAAACACGGTTTTTCCAATAATTTCGCCACGGGGCAGACCGAGTATTTTTTGAGCAAAAATGCTGTTACATCCTAAATAAGCACCGTCGGTATCTTTATAAAAAATTGGGTTGGGTATGGTGTCAATAAGTGTTTCCAAAAACATTATATGGTTTAAGATACAAGACTCTCCCCTTTTTTGTTCCGTAATATCGATACATACCGACAAACCGGCTTTTTGATCATCGAATATAATCGGAACCGAAATCATTTCCAGATCAAACACCCTGTCGTCCGCCCTCACAAGGCGTAAATTACCGCGGCTTTTTTCTTTATGAAAATCAGTGGGTTTCGTCTGGCATTGCTGAAATAAATGCAAATCGCTCTGATGGAAAAATTTAGATAACGGCTGATTGACAAGATCTGACGCATCAGACAGTCCATACAGCCGGGCAGCCTCCTTGTTGACATAGAGAAAACGCCCGTCTTTGTGGACAAAAATTGCCACCGGGGCGCTTTCAATCAAATTCCGATAAACCGAATCACTTTCGACAATACCGCAGCTTTCGTAATCTTTTTTTTGGAAATTCATATCACATTACCATTGAGATAATTTCTGATAACCGTTCCCATGAAAACCGGAATGCAATTGAGATGCTCAATGCAATGGCGGCAAAAATAATTTGAAAGCTCCGTTCTGCACAAAGGACCTTGGTTAAGATCGACTCCACAAAGGTCACATGGGATTTGCCTGTTTGAGAAAAATTGACGGATGCCCAGTTTCATGTCAGCACCTCCTTTTTTTAGGAAATGGCGGGAAAGATTGCGTACAGCCTAAACAACTCTACAATTTCCCTGACACAGTTTCAATGAGGGCAAACCCTGAACTGAGAAACGATAAACACTTAGTGATGTGATATAAAATAGACTACAGATTATTCTTTCTTTTTGTCTTTTTCATCCCCAATATTTTTGTCTTTTTCATCCCCAATATT
>SKZT01000097.1 GCA_007127235.1 Desulfobacteraceae bacterium | reverse complement strand
TTGAAAAGAAGGAAAATTTATAATGAACGGACCTGTTGAAAACAACCTCAACGCTCCTGACTGGCTGCCCTCCTGGCTCGAAAATATATGGAATCTGCTGTCTACATTTCCGATACTCCTGGCTCTTGTAATCATTGGAGTCGGACTGTGCCTGGCGATTGTGATTCGCTGGTTCGTTCTTTTCTGGGGGCTCAAACTCACATCCCGGACCAATGCCGATCTGGTCGCAAAGCTCCTTCGTTTGGGGGCAGGCCTGGCTGCAGTGGTGGTGGTTTATATAAGTCTTGTAACCGCCTTGCACACCCTTCCTTTGAGTCACTTTACCATCACGGTCACCATTCGGATACTGTTGAGTATTCTTGTTCTGCAGTTGATTCGTGCAGCTCTCAAAGCGAGCACTATCGGTCTGGAAATGCTTGGCAGAATACGCAACCGTTTTGCCATTGTGGAAGAACGCACCATTCCTCTGTTTGATCTGATGTTGACGGTCATCATTGTTGCTATCGGCAGTTATGCATTACTGCAGGTGTGGAACATCGATGCCACGGCCTGGCTTGCTTCCGCTGGAGTTATCGGCATTGCCGTCGGTTTTGCAGCCCGGGATACTCTGGCCAATTTATTTGCCGGTTTTTTTATCATTGCCGATGCCCCCTATAAACACGGAGACTACGTGGTCCTGGATTCAGGAGAGCGGGGAGAAATCACGAAGGTAGGCATTCGTTCCACACGTCTTTTGACCCGGGATGATGTGGAAATCACCATCCCCAACTCTGTCATTGCCAACGCGAAAATCCTCAATGAATCCGGTGGGCGATGGGTCAAGTACCGTATTCGCATCAAAGTTGGAGTGGCTTATGGATCCGATTTGGATCAAGTGATAAAGGTTTTGCAATCTGTGGCAGAGCAGCAGACCAAGGTATGCCATAACCCACCGCCCCGGGTGCGCATGCGGGGATTTGGAGATTCCAGCCTGGACTTTGAACTGCTCTGCTGGATCGAACACCCTGTAGACCGCGGCGTGATCAGCCATAAACTCTACATGGCAATTTACAAAGCTTTTGCAGAACACGAAATTGAAATTCCTTTTCCCCAGAGGGATCTTTGGATAAAAAAACAACCCGGATCCAGCCCTTTCAAAGTATTAGTAAAAAAGCCTGATCATAATTGATTTGAGGGTGGTGGGTTTAGGGGACCTTACCTGTTCAAATATTTTCTAATTTTTACTTGACTTTTCGAAAAATTTATCGCTAAAATTGTAAAAAATTGACGAAAAGGCAAAACTTCCGAAAGGAAGTGACGCAAAGCTAAGGGTCTAAAATCGATTTTTCGATCATGACAGCCGGGCCGCCGAATCAAGTAGAATAATGATATGAACGCGAATATGCCCAGGGTGGCAGGTTCGCGTTTTTTTTTGCCCTGAAACTTTTATACGGACTTTCTTAATGTCATTGTGTCTTTGCAAAAAGGTAAAAAAGCCCCGATTTCTTTTGAGTGTAACCTGTTTGTGTGAAAAGACTTATGATCAATTGTAGGTGCGAATTTATTCGCACAATGTGCACCCCATTATCCATTTATAGAGTCTATGCCCATTTCTCACAGGAAAAAGTTGCTGGGGGACTCTAAGCAATTTTCTGTAAATCCGTGCCGGATTTTAAGTTCGAATGAATTCGCACCTACAGAAAAATCGGATTTCACACAAAAGTGTTGATTTTAACATGAAAAGTTTTTTTAAATACATATTGTGGACTCTTTTATTTCCGGCATTTGCAATGGTACCATCGGCAAGCGCCTGGGATTGCGATGTATCCATATCCGGACCATCTGCAATTAAAAAAGATCAGACTATTACCCTTGAAGCTTCCGGTAATCCATCGGCGGGGTCCTATTCCTGGTGGAGAATTCCCAACCTGATACCCAATGGGAATACCGCTTACTTGACAGGCTTTGAGCCAACTTTCAGCGAGTATATCAGGGTCGGAGTGACCTATACAACACCCAGGGGAAAAAAATGTTCGAACGTCAAATACTTATGGTACGAAGATTGTTGTGCAATCATCCAGGGCGGGGATACCGTCAGCGTTGAAGAAACAATAATTCTCTCTGCCTCAGGTGTGCCTCTTGAGGGAAGTTTTATTTGGGAGAATTCAAATCCGCAATCCGTTTTGCTTGAACCATCGGGAAATACAGCAATCCTTACCGGATTGACACAGGGCACCACAACCATAACCTTGACCTATGCTTATCCGGGATCTAATTCAACATGCCAAACCACTCACGAGGTAACAGTCACCGAGACCTGCAATATTAATTTAGCAGGTACATTGGCTCTGGCTGTAGGACAATATGGGTCTGTTTTTGCTGAAACAACTCCCGAAGGTGGGGAATTAATCTGGACAATGCATCCAAACATTCAATCCATAAACGATGACAGCATCTATCATACCAGCGAGATTCCCGGTATTCATATCTATGAAGCAAAATATGTTCTTCCGGATGGCAACAGTTGCAGCACTTCATTTGATGCCACCTTTGTTAAAGTGGATTCAGTCATCGGCCCTTATTGCGTAGATTCCGGAACCACTCTTTTTAAAAGCGATTTTGACATTATCACCAATCCTGAAGGATTCAATCTGATGGTCAATGTCAGTCCGCTGAATTATCTAACAAATGATGCTTTTACTGATGAGACAATAACAGCCTCCATAGCTTCAGGATTGCTTGACAGTACAACAACCACATTAAGAGTGATCAATAGCGATAAAAAATTCAACGCCGGCATAGAAATCTCCATGCCCAACTATGTAAGTGAACCCCTTAAAACACTGGGATTGTCGGATAAATTAGATATGAAAATAAAAAGCAATTTCGACCGTTTCTGGGAGTGCTGCTCAGAATCCGCAATCTTATCAGTGGAGGGCTCAACCAATATTGATCTTGAGGTCTCAGGCGGTCCATTTACAATTGTCGGTATTCCGCTGCCGAAAAAATTAAGGGAATTTGTATCACTCGATGTATTGAAGGTTGATTTATCCTGCGGAGGTAGTGTCAAAATAAAAGGCAATCATCAAGGATGCCATAATATAACCGATTGGAGCGGCGGCGGCACTTTATCGGCTGAGGTGAAGATTGGTGGGGAGGCTAAGGCAAAAACACCCGATGCAATAGTGCTTCATGGTCAATTGAATGGAAAAACCGGTATTTCCCAAAGTATTACAGCACAAGGTGGGAATTTGCTTGTCTCCTCTGAATGGGAAGGACTTGAATTAATCGGTGTAGTGAAATTTGATTTCTATGGTTATACTATTTTTGGGAGTATAAAACATCCACTAATAGATAAAAATGAAATGCCCCAGGTTTTATTATCTTTACCTTCGTTAAAATAAAAAATTAATTAGGAGTAATAACACTAATGGGAAAAAACTTATCAAAATGTTTAAGTTATGTGACAGTGGCCTTTTCTTTTTCGATATTTTTAAGTGTATTTATTTCTTGGGCTCAAGAAGAAAATTATCCAATTAAGGTCGGACTGATTAATGAAAACCAGGCTAATTATAAAACACCGGAAAATACATTAGCCGCCGGATTTTCAGCTTTGATGAATAATGATTTGGACTGGTATTACAGAACATTAACCACTGAAGCAGCTTTACTGGATAAGGCGATGTATGAAGAAGCTGGAATTGATCTTACCGAAAAATACAAGCTTGTAAAAAACGATGATAAACTCATAATACTCGACAAAAAACCCTATAAAAATGGCATTTTAATACATAGTAAAGGAATTTCTAACAGAGGCTTTATAGTAACAGGCGCAAATATTTTTGTTAAGGAAAATGGTCTTTGGAAAGAAACTTTAGAATATATTTCAGACGAGGAGCTGTTGGATTATTTAAGTCTTTCCCCTTCAAATGCAATTCTTAACATCCAAATTCA
>SKZT01000085.1 GCA_007127235.1 Desulfobacteraceae bacterium | reverse complement strand
TGGATGGAATCCTTTTAATATGAAAACGGTTGTAATTATTCCGGCAAGATATCGATCATCACGGTTTGAAGGAAAGCCTCTGGCAAGAATTTGCGGAAAACCCATGATTCAATGGGTATATGAAAATTCGAAAAAGGCCGATAAAATTACCCATGTAGTTGTGGCCACGGATGATGACCGGATTGCCCAGGCTGTAAACGCATTTGGCGGAAGCGTTATCATGACATCGGAGCAAAACCGTTCCGGCACAGATCGGGTAGCTGAGGCTGCCGAAAAAATGAGACTTTTGCCAAAGGATATCGTGGTCAATGTACAGGGAGACCAGCCTCTTGTACATCCCGGGTGCCTTGATGATGTGGTTAAACCTTTTGAGGAGGATTCTGAAACCAGGATGAGCACCCTGGCTTTTAAAATTGTTCGAAAAGATGAAATCACCAATCCCAAAGATGTAAAAGTCACCTTTGATTACCGTGGCTGCGCCTTGTATTTTTCCAGATCACCCATTCCTTTTGGGCGGGACCCATCAATTGTTTTTGACATCTATAAGCATTTGGGAATTTATGCTTATACAAAACAATATTTGGATATTTTCAGAAATTTGCCCGAAGGTAAGCTGGAAAAAATCGAAAAACTGGAGCAGCTTCGGGCTCTTGAGCACGGTCATAAAATCAGGGTAGTACTAACCAGGTATGACTCTCCCGAGGTGGATCTTCCCGAAGACATTGCAAGAATCGAAAACGTTATTGAAGGTTCCGTTCCATGATGCTGTCTGTTTGGGAAGATATTAAAGAAATTTTCCTGTCCAAGGAATCCAACCGACGTTCCATTCTCATAATCGCTTCATCCAGTGCCACTTTGAGCTGCAGACGTGCCCTTTCGATTGCCAGCGGTAACTGATCAGCATGAACCACCCCTTCAACTCTTTGCGATAAGTTTCCAAGATCGGATCTGACTTTTTGCACTTCTTGAGCAAAACCGGTGGTTGCTTTTACCACCTCCTCAATACGTTTTTTCTCTTTGGCCAGATAAGCGGTAAGAATTTCCAGTTCATCCTTGAAATTTTGATCAACAGCTTCCATCTGGGCCATGAGGGTTTCCATATCATTTTGGGTCACATCAAAGTATTTTTCCATCCTTTCCCATTGCAGGGCAAGGTCTTGTTTACCAACCGTATTTTTTTGTACTGACTGAATTTCCAGGATATCATTTTCTAATTCCTGAAGACTTGTTTCTACATTTTTAATGGAGGTCTCCATGTTTAAAAATATTTCTTCCATGGGAAGTATTTTTTGAGCGAAAGTTTCTTCCAGGGCAGCCAGGGCTTTTTCGCGCTCTGAAAAAGAGGCTTCGAACTGAGCCAATCTGATGGACAGAGAAGAAAATTTAGACTCCAGTTCCCGGGAAAGGTTATGAAGTCTCTCCACACCGGTATCATGCATGGTGAAAACCCGGCTTTTGATATCGAGATAAGCAAATGTGAAAATAACCAGGATCAACACGGGAACCAGTATGGAAATCAGGGTGACCCGGTTGCTGAGTTTTTCCAGCCGCTGTTCCAGAATTTCTTCCTGCATAGCGGAGTCTCTGTCTTCCATGATGTTTTCGGAAAAACCGATTCGAAATTCGTCGGAGTTTTTGTCAACCATGCTGATCTATTCCCATTCGATTGTAGACGGGGGTTTGGAGCTGATATCATAGACTACGCGGTTTACGCCCTTGACTTCGTTGATAATCCGGTTTGAAATCTTTGCCAGCAAAGGGTGCGGTAGTCGGGCCCAGTCTGCGGTCATGGCATCGATGGAATTGACTGCACGAACTGCTACAATGTTTTCATATGTTCTCTGATCTCCCATAATGCCGACACTTTTCAAGGGAAGCAATACCGCGAAAGACTGCCAGAGTTTCTTGTAATAACCGGCATTACGAATTTCCTCCAAAAGGATTGCATCGGTTTTTCGCAGAATTGAAAGCCCCTGGGGGGTGACCTTCCCGATGATTCGGATGGCTAACCCCGGTCCCGGAAAAGGCTGTCGCCAGGTCAATTCTTCGGGAAGTCCCAATGTTTTTCCAAGCCGTCGCACTTCATCCTTGAATAGCAATCTCAAGGGTTCAACCAGTTTCAGCTTCATTTTTTTGTGCAGCCCTCCGACATTGTGATGAGACTTGATGACTACAGAAGGGCCTCCAAAAGCAGAAACGGATTCGATCACATCCGGATAGAGCGTGCCCTGCGCGAGAAATTTAACCCCCTCTATTTTTTTGGCTTCCGCCTCAAAAACATCCATAAAAACTTTTCCGATAATTTTCCGTTTTTTCTCCGGATCGGTAACGTTGACAAGACCTTTCAAAAAGAGTTTTGAAGCATTGACAAAACGAATATTTATCTCAAGGTGCTTCTTTAAGACTTTTTTAATTTTTTTAGCTTCATCCTGGCGCAACAGACCATTGTCCACAAAAATGCACGTGAGGCGGTCCCCGATGGCTTTGTGGAGCAAAAGCGCGGTTACCGAGGAATCCACCCCCCCGCTTAACCCCAGAATGACCCGGCCTTCCTGAACATTTTCCCTGATTTGCTCGACAGCTTCCTTGGCAAAGGCTTTCATGGTCCAATTGCGTTCACACTGGCAAATATCATAAAGAAAGTTGCGCAGAATTTCTTTTCCTTTGGGAGTATGGTGTACCTCAGGATGAAATTGAAGTCCGTATAATTTTTTTTCACGGTCAACCGCCGAGGCTACGGGGGTATTTTCCGTGAAAGCGGTTATTTCAAATCCCTTTGGAAGTCTTTCGATGGAGTCACCATGACTCATCCAGCATTCATTGATTTTATCGATATTTTGATACAGCCCGCCATGGTCGGTAATATTTAGTGAAGCATAACCATATTCGCGCTTCTGAGCCTTTTTTACTTTTCCTCCCAAAGTATGAACCATAAACTGAAAACCATAGCAGATGCCCAAAGCAGGAATTCCCAGATTAAAAATTTCCGGATCGGTCGTTGGACTGTCTTCTTCATAAACACTTCCAGGGCCCCCTGAAAGTATAATGCCTTCAGGTTCGAGGGATTTAATGGTTTCCAAATCCGTCTGTGGCGGTAAAATCCGGCAAAACACCTTGGATTCACGTACTCGTCGGGCAATAAGCTGATTGTACTGTGAACCGAAATCGATGATCAGAATCATTTTTGACCTTTTTCCTTTTGCTTAAAAGATTGCGAAAACACATTGAATATGTTAGACCTTTCGCAAAAAGTCAATCCCAATTTCAGATATTCAAAGGGGTTGCTTTTTACCATAATGAACCGCTGAGGTTTTCGAAAAAAGGAGTGCGAAAGCTGTGCTTTCGCAAAAGATGCAAAAGCACAGCTTTTGCACTCCTTTAATTTGCACTCTTTTAAAAAGTCAAAAAACAAACATGGAAAAGATTTTAATTCAGGTTTATGAAATTCAAACTCCCCAGGAGGCAAAAGCCATGATTGCTTTGGGGGTGGACCATATTGGTACTATTTTGCTGGAAAAACGAAACTGGAAATCGACATCAATACGAAACACTATTGATGCTGTTCATAAAAAGGGTGCTCTCAGCAGCCTTATCCCCCTTTTTAACGACCAGGACACGGTTCTGCAAGCCCTGGGATTTTATCGTCCCACCATTGTTCACTTCTGCGAAACACTGGTGGAACCGAAAAATCCGGTAAGTATGGGATACGATAGGGCTTTTATCGATCGGCTGACTGATTTGCAGGCCAACATCAGACAAAGATTTCCCAGGATAAAAATCATGCGCTCCATACCGATCGCACCAACAGGATCCGCTGACAAGGTACCGTCGCTGGAGCTGGCCGGAATTTTCGAACCTTTCAGCGATTTGTTCTTGACAGATACATTGCTGCTATCGGATTTCCAAAAACCTGAACAACCGGTAAAGGGTTTTGT
>SKZT01000138.1 GCA_007127235.1 Desulfobacteraceae bacterium | reverse complement strand
CACCGGAGTGCAGCATCGCTTCATGGATATGAGCTACCAGGGGGTTCAATCAAATTATTTTCCCGTTTCCCTCGGATTTAGAAGCCAGGCTTTGAAACTTAAATTCGCCTTGCCTGAAACAACGGGTTATTTCTTAAAACCTGCATATCCTCTTGATAAGGCCATGGGGCTTTTTACCCGAAGGTTCAATAAAAACATCCAACGCCCCATTTATCACCAGGATTTTATCGGGGAAACACTGAGCATTATTTATGCTCCTTTTTATGTAAAAAATGGAATAATTGATGCGGTGATGAATAAGAAGGTTTCTGATCAATTACCCGTTGATTTCGCCATTGAATCTTTTCCGGAAGATCCCCGAAAATGGCGTTTGCTGTTTGTTCCGACACTTTGTCCTCATTGCGGGTGGAATCTTGACGGTGATCGCGATTCTTTTGTGTTGCTCTGCAGAAATTGCGACTCTGCCTGGTTGGCAAAGGGGGGAAAGCTTTCCAGAATTAAATTTGCTACCCTTAAAATACCAGGAGAATTTTTTCTGCCCTTTTGGAGAATCAGAGCATCAGTTGAAGGTATTGATTTAAAATCATATGCGCATCTGATAAAACTTGCCAATCTGCCCAGGATTGTCCGGCCGAAAGATCATGAAACCGACTTTTATTTCTGGTCATCGGCCTTTAAGGTACCGCCCAAGGTATTTATGAGGTTGAATCGAAACATTACCCTTGCTCAACCCAGAAACGAACAGATCAATAAATTGCCCGCCGGAGATATCCATCCGGTCAACCTTACGGTTACCGAAGCAGCCGAGAGCATGAAAATCAATTTTTCATCCTTTGCAGTTCCTTCAAAACGTTATCTCCCATACCTGTCAGCCATCAATATACAGCCGGAAAAAGCAAGACTGATTTTTGTTCCGTTTTATGAAGGACACCATGAACTGATCCAGGAAAAATTTGGCTTGACCGTTAATAAAAACCAGCTGAGACTTTCTTCAAATTTGTAGCCTGTAAACTGAGGCGGCAAAAATTACCATAACGCATGAGGTGGCTGAAAAAAACATGAACATTGAACTTTCGATCATTATTCCGGTTTACAATGAGCCTGACATCATAAATGAAACAATTTCACATCTAAATGGTCTCTCTTTCTCCCGGAAGCCTGAAATTATTATCGTGGACGGCCACAGTTCACAAAACACGCTACAGGTTGTCAAAGGCAGGCATGTGAAAAAAATTCCATCCGCCAAAGGAAGGGGGATCCAAATGAATACCGGGGCCAAAGCAGCCTCCGGTAATATTTTTCTGTTTCTGCACGCCGATACTTACCTTGACGAAAATGCACCGGAGGCTATAATCAAAATCCTTCAGGATAAAAATACCGTGGCGGGAGCTTTTGATTTAGCGATTCGCTCCCCTAAGGCAATATTTCGTCTGACTGAAAAATACGTTTATATTCGTTCCCGCTTGACCCATATACCCTACGGAGATCAGGGAATCTTTATCAAAAGAGAATTTTTTGAAATGCTGGGAGGATACCCTGACATGCCTTTGATGGAGGATGTCGAACTGATGAGGCGTGTCAAGAAAGCAGGCGGAAAAATTGCCATCATTGACACAAAAATATCCACCTCCCCCCGCCGGTGGGAAAAGGAAGGATTCGCTTTTTGCACCCTTCGGAACTTAACCTTGATCTCCCTTTATTTATTGGGAGTACCTGCTGAAAAATTATACAAATATTACCCCTGACGGACCTTGTAGCTTTTTTCATGAATACCAACCAACCGGCTCTGAACAAAATTGCCGAATTGTTTAAGCAGTTGAGCTGCAACGGGAGTTTCCGAAACCGCATTCAAAAGTTGTAAAATATCAACTCCGGCAGACTCTAATTCGCCGGACTGCTCCTGTATATAGGACCGCATTATGCCGGCACTATACTCCGGGTGAAACTGAACTCCCCACGCGCAGTTGCCAAGACGAAAAGCATGATTGGGCTCATGCCCATTGTTGGCCAAACGAATAGCTGCCCTGGGCAGCTCCAGCACAGTCTGCGAATGGGTGACATGGACCGGAAGCGATTTCGGAAGCGATTTGAAAATAGGGTCCTCTGAGCAAGCCGGAAGCAATTGAACACTTACCGTGCCGATTTCCTTGCCAAGTGGATGGAAGTCCACGCATCCTCCGGCAGCCCTGGCAAGCAGTTGATGACCATAACAGATGCCGAAAACAGGTGTTGATGCCTTTAGCAGCAATGCTAACCATCTTTCCAGCTTGATACTCCATGGCGCATTGTCTGTTACCATCGCGTGTGATCCCGTAATTACCACCCCCGCGCATTTGTCTTCCGGTGGAAGAGAAGCGCCATGTTCGGCATCCACAATAGCGACTTTGACGTCGACAGAACCGAGCCCCATTGCGGTCCACCGGTCAAAGTCGCCAAATTTTTTCTCCGTATAAGGAAACGTTGTTCCCGTCTTGATAATATACAGTTTCTTCATAATTAGTGATGATGATCGGCTTCCGCTTCCTCAAAAGTCTTATGCAATGTTTTCGCAGGATGCTCCGGTGGAGCGTAAATCACATAAACCTTCAAAGACTCATCCCCTATGTTGATAATGTTATGCCATGCACCCGCAGGGATAAAAATCGCCCAATCATCCGATACTTTCCTGTCGAAGGTTATTTCGTCCCGGGATGGGCCCATCACCACACGTGCCTCACCCTCTTCTACGCGTATAAACTGATCCCCGTCTTCATGCACTTCAAGCCCTATCTCTCCTCCGGGCTCAATGGACATAACCGTCATCTGCAGGTAATCCCCTGTCCACTTTGTTTGACGAAAATTTTCATTATTTTTCGTCAAATCTTCAATGTCAACCACCCATGGTTCTTTACCGTGATCCTTAGCCTCCTCTTTTCCGCCGTGTCCTGCTGCCATTGAAAAACAAACCGGAAACAATATAAACAAACAAACCAGCACTGCCTTTTTAAACATGATTTTTCTCCTTTCACTTTAAAAATAACCGTTCAAAATAAAACTTCCACAAGGATCTATAAATAAGGTTTTCATTTTAGACCGCAAATGTCAAGTTGATAAATATTAAATTTGATACCAATTTGGGTGGCTATTTTTTTAGTTTTGTTTTCATCCAAAATTGTATAACCAATCGATCACGAATCCATCAACACGTCCACCGCATGTTCCTGACCGTCATCCACAAGGGCTATTTCCTTTTTCTGTTGCAGCACCCCATCCACTGTAACAGTCATTGCTTTTTTATTTCCTGTTTGTTTTTGCCTGACAATAATGTGATAAATGGTTTCACGAAAGCGGTAGTGCATTGTGAAACTGTCCCAATTGGCGGGAAGGCAGGGATCGAAAGACAACGTGTTTTCTTCCAGTCTGAGACCCAGCAGGGATTCGATGATCAAGCGGTACATCCATGCAGCCGATCCTGTATACCATGTCCATCCTCCCCGACCCTTGTTTGGTTCGACTGCATAGACGTCCGCCGCGACGACGTATGGCTCTACCTTGTATTTTTTAATCCCCTCCGCGCTTTTCCCATGGTTTATGGGGTTAATCATCGTGAACAGTTCCCATGCGCGACGACTATCACCTAATGCTGCAAAAGCCATGGCCGCCCAGATCGCAGCGTGGGTGTATTGTCCGCCGTTTTCTCTCACACCGGGAATGTAGCCCTTAATGTAACCCGGATTTAAGCTGGATTTATCAAATGGTGGATCCAAAAGCTGTATCAGGGCATCGTCCCGGCGAACCAGATATTTATCCACAGCCTCCATTGCCATCCGCGATTTCTTGTCGTCA
The DNA here is from genome assembly GCA_007127235.1 of Desulfobacteraceae bacterium. Classification (GTDB taxonomy): domain Bacteria; phylum Desulfobacterota; class Desulfobacteria; order Desulfobacterales; family SKZT01; genus SKZT01. Next base: position 113 of record SKZT01000138.1, on the reverse strand, counting down.
CCCATACCCGAAAGAACCGACCAGCTTTGTGCAATCGAGTCAATCCGGCACTCCGGGCTCTCGGCCGAGCCGATCGGAGTCCCATCATCAAAGTAAGCCCGCAGGTACCATTT
>SKZT01000212.1 GCA_007127235.1 Desulfobacteraceae bacterium | reverse complement strand
CGCATAGGTCATCTGGTTTTTCTTTTTGGTAAAATGGATATTGGTTCTGAAATCATAAAACCAGACTTCTTTGGTCCATGGATGTTTGGCGGCGGGTTTGTTGTCGAAAAAAATCACGTTGCCCTTGACACCCTGGGCATAAAAAATGCCGGTGGGAAGTCTGAGGATGGTGTGAAGATCGGTGTTTTGTAAAAGCTTTTGCCGGACTGTTTCCCCGGCGCCTCCTTCAAAAAGCACATTGTCCGGGACTACAATGGCTGCCTGGCCGGTGGTTTTGAGCATGCTACGGACATGCTGTACAAAATTGAGCTGCTTGTTGGATGTGGTGGCCCAAAAATCCTGGCGGTTGTAGCGCAGGTCTTCTTTTTCCTGTTTGCCCTCGCCGTTGGTGATGGTAATGCTGCTTTTTTTACCAAACGGGGGATTGGTCATAACATAGTCGTACCGGCTGCCGGAATCGGCAATCAGGGCATCGGTGGATGAAATAGGGGATTCGCCGGTAATTTCTCCGATATTGTGCAAAAACATGTTCATCAATGCCAGGCGACGGGTATTGGCCACAATTTCATTTCCAAAAAAGGTCCGGTTTTTCAAAAAGACTTTCTGGTCCTTATCCAGATTATAGTTGCCAAGCAAAAAATCATAGGCCGCCAGGAAAAAACCGCCGGTGCCGCAGGCAGGATCAGCAATGGTTTTATTGGGTTCTGGACGGATACATTCCACCATGGCCCTGATCAATGCCCGTGGGGTAAAATACTGACCGGCACCACTTTTGACATCCTCGGCGTTTTTTTCAAGAAGGCCTTCGTAAATATCTCCTTTGACATCCGCACCCATCATGACCCAGTTTTCCGCATCGATCATGTGGATGATCTTATACAGCTTGGCCGGGTCCTGGAATATGTTTCGGATTTATTATGGGAACTCCATGGTCGGTATAATCAGATTTATGTAGTTGACTGCCAAATGGACCAATCTGGATTTTATCGGCCAAAATACCTAATCTTGTCCATTTCCATCTCTCTGGCAACACCGGCAACTCCGCCAATTCCTTTTCCGTCAGCGGCGGCAAATCCTTGGGCTTTTTAGGTTTGGCAGGTTTCTTTTTACCTTCCGCCTCTGCCTGTTCGCAGGCCTTTTTCCAATCCTCCACCTGCTATTGATAATGCTTTTCTCGCTCTTTTTTGATACGTTCCAGGAGCTTTTCCGCCGGTTCCGGGGGAGTTCCATTTTTTATTTGTTCTGCACGCCACTGCTCGGTCAGCTTGCCCTCAAAGGCATATTTAAGCACCGCCTGACGGTAGGTTTTCAACTGCGCCGGGGCTTTTTTCAGGTTTTCGATGCCGTTGTCGAGTTCGGAAAAGAGTTCTTCGATTTTGGAGACGATTTGGTTTTGCTCAGCAAGAGAACAGAGTTTAATGTTAATAGTTGCAAATTTCTTTTTATTAACGATAGCGAGAGTTGTAGCAGAAGCAAGATTTTCTAATTGAATTAAAAATTCATAAGACTGAGCCTGATAAAATAGAAATTTTGGGAAAAATATTGAACAAGTTTTGATTGCATTTATTTGCTGATTAAAAGCAACAGGAACAATATTTAGGCCAACTTTACCCAAACTTCCAATGCAGGAAACCAGAATTGAATTTTTTGCTAAAATTCGGCCTTCTTTGCACCCTTTTCTGACAAATTATCATCAGAATAACTTATCAAAGAATTTCTAAGTTCTGGAGGTTTTACAAACGGTATAAAATTACCATTATTTTGTACGCTCTAATTTTGTATTATGAAAAGGCTTGAATTTATGGCTTTTTCAATTGCCAATTTCAGAGGGGTTTTATGCGCACCCCAAAACTTGTGAGGGAAAAAAATGAACCAGAGCAAATCTGTGGCCATTTATGCACGTGTCAGCACCGACAAACAAAAAGTGGAAATGCAACTGGCCGAATTGCGAGAGTATGTTCAGCGGGCCAACTGGAAAATCTATCGGGAATTTATAGATAACGGCTACAGCGGAAAAAACACCGCCCGGCCAGCACTCGGGGAAATGATGGCCGAGGCCCGCCGGCGCAAATTTGATTTGGTGCTGGTTTGGAAACTGGACCGCCTTTCCCGTTCTCTCAAGGATCTTATAACCACCCTGGATGAGCTGGGCCATCTGGGAATAGATTTCATTTCTTACGACAACAAAATTGATACCTCTTCCTCAACCGGCAAGCTGGTATTCCAAGTGATCGGTGCCGTGGCCGAATTTGAACGCAATATTATTTCCGAGCGGGTGAAAGCCGGTCTGCGGAATGCGAAACGAAACGGGAAGCGCCTGGGAAGACCTCCTGTTTCACCCAGGATAATTGAAAAAGCCAGGCAAATGCGAGTGGAAGGTTTAAGTTACCGCCAGATCGGCAAGAAATTGGGGATATCCGAGGGGATGGTTAGAAAGGGTTTGAAAAACAAAGAATGAAAAAAGGCGGAAAAAAGGATAATCGCCACCAAAAAACCATGAAATGCCAAATAGGGGAGCTATTCCATGCCCGGCTTTTTCAAAGAAAGTGTATTTCTATTGGTTAAACATAGGGTTGGTATCCCTGAGAAAAATTTATTTGCCATAATTAAGTATCGGATAATAATTCTTGAACGGTTGAACTTTTCTGTGCGGTTTTTAGCGATCCGATGAAAATGCAGGTTCAACTAATCCTTTATTTGTTGGTGTTATGGTAATTTTTTAAACAGGGTTTGAAGATTTGCTTTGAGCTGTGGCATTTTATTTTTTACTACATCCCAGACTATCGCATAATCTACCCCGAAATAGTCATGAATAAGCCGGTCTCGCATTCCTGAGACCTTTCGCCATTCAATATCAGGTTGCAATTTCTTGATATCTTCCGGCAGCTTTTTTGAAGCTTCTCCAATGATCTCAATACTTCGAACAAATGCTCTTTTAAGTGTCTCGTCCTCTAAAAAAGCATCCTGATCTGTATTTGAAATTCGGCTTTGAAGATAATCTATCTCGTCGAGCATGTGCCGAATAAATTCATGCGGAGAAACTGACACGTTCTACCTCCTTTAAAATATTTGGTCCGATATACGTGCTGAGGCCTTCCGGGGTAACAACTTCAACTTTGCGCCCTAGTAGATCTTCAAGAAGGAAAGAAACTTCCATGAAATTATCGAAGGTGTGTTTTTCAGGTTCAAATTCAACGAGAATATCGACATCGCTCGAAGGTGTCTGTTCACCTCTTGCAAATGATCCAAATAGCCCAATGCTTGCAACACCAAAAGAAGCGAGCTTATTTCTCTCATTCACAATACGTTTAATAATTTCCTTCTTGGTGGTCACTTTATTTCCCATTTTTTTTCTCCGCTTCCAGATTTTTATGACATCATTATAATATGAAACTTCCTGAAAGCCAACCTGGAGATATATCAAGCTTTGGAATGCCAACAAATTTCTGTGCTGATCTGTATATCAGTACCTTTTTAATATTATTCCACTCAAATCCAGAAAAAGCCAAATTTGAAGTTTTAATAACCCTTTTTTGCTGGGTCACTCAATTTACTTGGGAAAAATTCTATAGACGGTTTTTTGATCAAGCCCGATCTCAACCATCCTTGCATTTCAGAAAAATTTCTCGAACAATTTAAATTCAAGTATTTTTCTTGTATACTGAACATCAGTCAGTTCCAAAATTGGGCTTCAAAACATTTTATAAACCAGAATGAAAAAGGAGGTCAACAATGAAAAGCTCCCAGTGCATCACTCATTTTTATAATTACCAGAGGATGAATGTGAAAAAAAAATACTTTGAGAAACTATGAATTCGTCCTCGACAACTTCCAAAAACATTTCGGTGAAAAGGATTTATCATCGATAACATCCGAGGATATTTTGGATTTCATGTCCAAAATCTCGGACGGAGCCAAACAGAATACAAAGAAACTGCGTTT
>SKZT01000116.1 GCA_007127235.1 Desulfobacteraceae bacterium | reverse complement strand
ATGTATCTGCGGAGGTCGATCTGATTACCCCCATCGCCATGGAAAAAGAGGTGCGTTTTGCTGTTCGTGAAGGCGGAAGAACTGTCGGCGCAGGCGTTGTCGCTGAAATTATCGAATAGAACAAGGAGATAGTTGGTGAGAGTTATCATAACCCTGACATGTACTGAATGTAAAAGAAGAAATTATACTACAACTAAAAATAAGCGAACAACGCCTGAAAAATTGGAGTTTAGCAAGTATTGCAGGTTTTGCCATAAGCATACACCGCATAAGGAGTCAAAATAATAGGCGTTACCGGCAACACAATTTGCAGGCCAGTAGCTCTAACGGCAGAGCACCGGACTCCAAATCCGGGTGATGGGGGTTCGAATCCCTCCTGGCCTGCCAAAATTTTCATAAAGGAAAAAAAGCTCAGGGTTTAAGGTTCGTAAAAGCAATGGCTGAAAAAACTTTGGGCTTTCACTGTTTTTAGGAGCAAAATGGGACGGCTACTGAAAAAAAAGGATAGTGGGAAACAAAAAAAGAAAAAAGAAAACAACGATTCCGGAGTTGCTTCGGAAACTTCCAAAAATAACCCCGAGGGGGCATCGGAAAATATTTTAAAAGTGCCTTCAACCTTAAAAAGCTTTGGGCCGAAAAAAACCGTTCCCGTGGCGAAAAGTTCAACGGAAAAAAAAGAACCAAATTTTCTGGCAAAGAGTATTCAATTTTTAAGGGAAGTTAAAGTTGAACTGAAAAAGGTCACGTGGCCATCAAAAAAACAAACCATGGGTTCGACACTGGTCGTTCTTGTGTTGGTGATGATTATATCATTGTTTTTGGGCATTGTAGATATGGGCCTCTCTGGTTTGGTAAGGGTTGTTTTGCAATAAGGAGAAAAATAAGGTGGCTAAGAAATGGTATATAGTTCATGTTTATTCGGGGTTCGAAAGTAAAGTTAAAACGGCCCTTGAGGAACGAATTGCCGCCGCTCCGAATCCTGATAAATTCGATCAGGTTGTGGTTCCCACCGAGCAAATTGTCGAACTGATAAAAGGAAAACGAAAAACATCGGCCAGAAAATTTTATCCGGGCTACATTCTTGTCCGAATGGAACTCGATGATGAAACCTGGCACATTGTTAACGATACGGCCAAAGTTACCGGTTTTTTGGGAGGGCGCAACAAGCCCACTCCCATCTCTGATGAAGAAGCTCAGCAAATTTTAGACCGTATGGAAAAAGGTAAGGAAAAACCAAAACCCAAATACGATTTCGAATACGGTGATGAGATCCGGGTAATTGACGGACCCTTTACCAATTTTAACGGAACTGTGGAAGAAGTTAACCAGGAGAAGGGCAAAATCAGGGTTCTGGTAAGTATTTTTGGCAGGGCAACACCGGTGGAACTGGAGTTTGTTCAAGTATCAAAGATGTAATCACAGCGATAGAAACTCTATATTTTTTTGAATGCTGCGGAATTAATATTGTAAGCACCATAGATAAAACATTTAAATTAAGATCTGAAGAAGTCAGGAGAAAGAGGGATAATGGCCAAAAAGGTAATCGCACAGATTAAACTGCAGGTGCCGGCCGGGAAAGCCAACCCGTCACCCCCCATCGGACCTGCGTTGGGGCAGCACGGGGTAAACATCATGGATTTTTGCAAAGCCTTCAATGCCAGGACCGCCAACGACGAGGGTACGATCACACCTGTGGTGATAACTGTATATCAGGACAGGACATTTTCTTTTGTGACCAAAACCCCTCCCGCTGCTGTGCTCCTGAAACAAGTCGCACAGATAGCCAAAGGTGCGGAGGATCCAAAACAGGATAAAGTGGGAAAAGTGAGTCGCAGCCAGTTGGAAGAGATCGCCAAGAAAAAAATGGTTGACTTAAACACCAATGATTTGGATGCTGCTTGCAAGATCATTGCAGGAACTGCAAGGAGCATGGGCATCGAAGTGGTTTAAACATTAAAAGTGATGCCGGAGTGCCGGCAATCCTGAATATAAGGAGTTGGATAGAGAACATGCCGAAGCGGGGAAAAAGATATTTGGAAGCCAGAAAAAGAGTTGATCCGGAAGGTAAACATGATTTTACCGATGCGGTCCAGGCTGCTATTAGTGCCTCCTACGCCAAGTTTGATGAAACAGTGGATGTGGCGGTGAGGCTGGGGGTTGATCCAAGACATGCGGACCAAATGGTCAGAGGTACGGTGGTTTTACCCCATGGTCTCGGAAAAGAAATTCGCGTGCTGGTATTTGCCAAGGGAGAGAAAGAAAAAGAAGCGCAGGATGCCGGCGCTGATTATGTGGGTAATGATGACCTCATCGAAAAAATTAAAACCGGATGGTTTGAATTCGACAAGGCTGTGGCTACCCCTGATATGATGGGAACTGTCGGCAAAATCGGACGACTTCTGGGACCCCGGGGCTTGATGCCCAACGCAAAAACCGGAACGGTTACCTTCGATCTGGCAAAAGCGATCAGCGAACTGAAAGCCGGAAAGATAGATTTCAGAGTTGAAAAGGCCGGAATCGTTCATGCTCCTATGGGAAAGGTGTCTTTTGGTCCGGAAAAACTTGTTCAAAATATGGCCGCTTTTTTGGATACGGTTGTTCGACTCAAACCTTCTTCCAGTAAAGGAACTTACCTTAAAACGATTGCCATTTCCACAACAATGGGACCGGGAATCAAAATAGATACTGCATTTGTCCGAGAGTTGCTCAAATAAAAAATACTTGTTTAGATGTTCCCGGCTAAAGATTCAGCCGAATTTTTTGCATAAGAATATAGATTACCGATTACCGGAACAATCCCGGGGTTGTTTTTTTTGATTAAAACCAACTCAAGGGATTTTTGTTCGTTAATTTTTTTATTATAGCTTTTCAGAAAATGATTTTGGCAAGGATAGAGGGAGGAAATTATACTTTTTCGTATATCTCCGACCGATAACTCAGCCAAAAACATTTTCTGGAAAGCTATACAATAATACATATCTGTCAAAGACCGTAGGTTCGCTTTCGCGCATAATCGGCATAGACCGGCCTACATAGACGGTTTTTTTGGCGTTCAAAACAATGCTTTATTTGTGCTGAAATAAATGCCTGATTATCCTCCGGTTTATACAGAAAATTGAAAGGAGGTGATTTTCACGTGAGACTGGAACAGAAGCAAAAGATCGTTGAGGAATTAAATGACAAATTCAAAAAGGCAAAAGTCGTTATACTCACCGATTATAAGGGTCTGAATGTTGAAAAGCTAAATGAGCTTCGCCGTAAACTCGGAGAAACGGATATCGAATATCGTGTGGTTAAAAACACGCTGTTGCATCGTGCTTCTGATAATACGGATGTTGTCAAAATTAAGGAAAGCTTCAAAGGACCCAGTGCTATCGCCCTGAGTTATGAAGATCCGGTTGCCCCGGCGAGAATTCTGACCAAATTTGCCGAGGATAACAAGAAGCTGGAAATAAAAACGGGTGTGATGGGAAACAAGGTGCTCAGTGCCGATGATATCAAGGCACTTTCATCCTTGCCCTCCCGGGAAGTTCTCCTTGGCCAGGTACTTTCGGCCATGATAGGTGTTCCCACAGCCCTTGTCAGCGCACTCAGTGATGTTCCGAGAAAAATGATCAATGTCATTCAGGCGATTAAAGAACAGAAAGAAGCGGCCTGATCAGCTCTTGGAAACAATTAGAAATCTTTAAGACCACAATGGTCGCTTCATTTTTAAAAATACTTGGAGGATAAAGAGGATAAAATGGCGGATATAACCAAAGAAGATGTAATTGAATTTATTGCCAACATGTCGGTGTTGGAACTTTCGGAGATGGTAAAGGAAATGGAGGAAAAATTCGGGGTGTCAGCAGCGGCCCCGGTGGCCATGATGGCGGCCGGACCGGCAGAAGCCGCAGGCGCTGAGGCTGAAGAGCAAACCGAATTTGATGTTATTCTCACTGCCGCAGGCGATAAAAAAATCCAGGTGATCAAGGAAGTTCGTGCAATCACCGGTCTTGGTCTTAAAGATGCCAAGGCCTTGGTTGACGAGGCTCCCAAGCCTGTAAAAGAAGGTATTGCCAAGGAAGAAGCGGAAAAATATAAGGCACAGCTGGAAGAAGCCGGTGCTCAAGTGGAGCTGAAATAAGCCTCTTGCCCCAAGCTGAATAAATTTTCCGCTTGGGGTTTAATTTGAGAATTAAGAAAGTCTATATCCAATAAACTATAGCCAGTAGCTGGAGATTCAATGTTGCAAGAGATTCGAGCCAATAAGCGGATCAGAAAAAATTTTGGTAAAATAAAAAAAATCATTGAAATACCCGATTTAATCGGAATGCAGAGGGAGTCCTACCGGCGTTTTTTGCAGATGGATGTCCCTCCGGAAAAGCGGGAGGATATTGGACTTCAGGAAGTATTCAAATCGGTGTTTCCGATCAAGGACTTTACCGGAAGTGCTTCCCTGGAATTTGTCGCCTATCGGTTCGGGGAAATAAAACATGGCGTGAAAGAATGCATAAACCGGGGGATGACCTACGAACTTCCGGTACGAATCACTGTCAGACTCGTGGTCTATGACGTTGACAAAGATAAGGGAACTTCAAATATCCGTGATATTAAGGAACAGGAAATTTATTTCGGAACAATTCCCTATATGACTTCAAAAGGTACCTTTATTATAAACGGTACTGAAAGGGTTGTGGTAAGTCAGCTGCACCGGTCTTCCGGCGTGTTTTTTGACCATGATAAAGGCAAAACCCATTCCTCCGGCAAAGTAATCTATACATCAAGAGTAATTCCTGTTCGCGGTTCCTGGATTGATATGGAAGTGGATCCAAAAGATATTGTATACATTCGAATCGATCGCCGGAGAAAATTTCCCATCACCTTGTTGTTTAAAGCTTTCGGGTATTCCACGGAAGACCTCTTGTCCTATTTTTATGACACTGAAAAGATATATTTTCGGGACGGACAGATTTTCAGGGAATTCAATGAAAAGCACCTTAAGGGACAACGGGCCACACAGGATATTTTCGACCCGGCCACTCAGGAGATTATCTTAAAGCAGGGACGCATTTTTACTCAGCGGGCGATAAAACAAATGAAGGCCTCACAGATAGAAATGTTTCCAATCCGGCCTGAAGATTTGTTGGGAAAAGTTTCAGCCCATGTGATTTTGAATAAGGAAAAAAATGCACAGGTCATAAAGGGCAACGAAGTAATTGATGAGGAGGCACTGGCCAAGCTTAGAGAAGCAGGCGTGGATGAGTTTGAAGTGCTTTTCACCGAAGGGGCTGCCACCAGTGATTGTATTCGAAAAACACTCCAGATGGATAAAGTGGAGAACAAGGAAGAAGCCTTGCTGGAAATTTATCGAAGGCTTCGTCCGGGAAATCCAGCCACCGGAGAAGTGGCACAGGAGTTTTTGGATAACCTTTTTTTCAAGTCATCATATTATGACCTTTCCGGTGTCGGCCGGCTCAAAATCAATATGAGGCTGGGAATCGACACGCCCTTGCATCTTAGAACATTAAGAAACGAGGACATACTGCTTACTGCCAAAACCCTGGTTACGCTGAGAGATACCCAGGGGACCGTTGATGACATAGATCACCTGGGCAACAGACGTGTCCGTGCCGTTGGAGAACTTCTTGAAAATCAGTATCGAATCGGGCTGGTTCGTATGGAGCGGGCCATCAAGGAAAGAATGAGCCTCCAGGAAGTCGATGCTCTCATGCCCCATGATCTGGTCAACCCCAAGCCTGTATCTGCGGTAGTTAAAGAGTTTTTTGGAACCAGTCAGCTAAGTCAGTTTATGGACCAGACAAACCCCCTTTCCGAAACTACCCACAAGCGGCGTCTCAGTGCGCTGGGCCCCGGTGGTTTGACACGTGAACGGGCCGGCTTCGAGGTGCGCGATGTTCATCCATCACACTATGGGCGCATATGCCCCATTGAAACGCCGGAAGGACCCAATATCGGACTGATCGTCTCGCTCAGTACTTATGCAAGGGTAAACAACTTTGGGTTCATTGAAACGCCATACCGGGTTGTGCAGGACACACAGGTTACCCATGAAACAAAATTTTTAAGTGCCTTTGAAGAAAAGGAGCACCCCATTGCCCAAGCCAATGCTCCCATTGACCAAAACGATAGATATATAAACCCTCTGGTTACTTCCCGGGTGGAAGGTGAATTTATGATGACGCGCCGGGAAGATATTGAGTTGATGGATATCTCCCCCAACCAGCTGGTCAGCGTGTCTGCATCTTTAATTCCTTTTCTTGAAAATGATGATGCCAATCGGGCACTGATGGGATCAAACATGCAACGTCAGGCCGTACCTCTTTTAACCTCTGAAGCTCCTTTGGTGGGAACCGGTATAGAAGGTGTTGTGGCCAAAGATTCCGGCGTGACGATTGTAGCTGAAAATGATGGTATTATTGCCGATGTCGAGGCTTCAAGAATTGTTATAAAACATGACGTGAAACCCGGCACTTTTTTTGAAAAGCCCGTCAGCATCTATAATTTGTCAAAATTTGTTCGTTCCAATCAAAACACCTGTTTTAACCATCGTCCCATAGTGCGAAAAGGGCAAAAGGTTAAAGCCGGAGAGATTATTGCGGATGGTCCGGCTACCAATAAAGGAGAACTCGCACTTGGAAAAAATGTAACAGTCGCTTTTATGCCCTGGGGGGGATATAACTTTGAAGACTCCATATTGGTCAGTGATCGCCTGGTACGAGACGGGGTTTATACGTCGGTGCATATCGAAGAGTTCGAGGTGGTGGCCAGGGATACAAAGCTGGGAAAAGAAGAAATTACCCGGGATATTCCCAATGTAGGCGATGAAGCTTTGAAAAATCTCGATGAAAGCGGCATTGTGCGGCTTGGTGCTGAAGTCAAAGCCGGTGATATACTTGCGGGCAAGATAACACCGAAAGGAGAAACCCAGCTTTCTCCGGAAGAAAAACTTCTCAGAGCTATTTTCGGTGAAAAAGCCGGCGATGTCAAGGATACCAGCTTGAGAGTCCCGCCGGGTGTCGAAGGTATTGTAATTGATGCAAAAGTATTTTCCCGCTGGGGTATCCAGAAAGATGACCGTACCCGATCGATAGAAGATGAAGAAATCGCGATGCTTGAAAGAGATCAGGATGACAAGCTGATACTCATTGAGGAGATGGCTCGAAATTACCTGCTGAACATTCTCGAAGGGCAGGAATGCGAGGTCCCCCTGAAAAAAGCAAAAAAGACCTTGATTTCGAAAGATACTAAAATTGTACCTGAAATGATCGAGAATATTTCTGTTCCCCATTTTGAAGGTATTGTTCTGAAAGACCCTCATGTTACCCAAAAAGTCCACGATGTTTTGGAGCGCTACCGGGAGGAACGTGAAACAGTCAGGATAAATTTCGAACATCAGGTAAGCCGGTATGAAAAAGGCGATGATCTTCCCCCCGGTGTTATCAAAATGGTTAAAATTTACGTGGCCATGAAACGCAAACTCTCAGTCGGCGATAAAATGGCAGGACGTCATGGAAATAAAGGGGTACTTTCCCGAATATTGCCCTTGGAGGACATGCCATACTTTGCAGATGGTACGCCGGTGGATATGGTTTTGAATCCGCTGGGTGTTCCGTCAAGGATGAACGTGGGGCAGATACTGGAAATTCATTTGGGAAGAGTTGCCAAGGGCTTGGGCGAGCAGATCAATCGGCTTTTGGAAGAAAATAACATGATGGAATTAAGGCAAAAGATGAAAAATATTCTTTCTTCCGAAATCGAAAAAGAACTCATAGACAATGCCGATGAAAAGGAGCTTTTTGAGCTGGCATGGCATCACAAAGACGGTTTTCATATGGCCACGCCTGTTTTTGATGGAGCCAAGGAAGAAGAGATTAAGGCACTCCTCCAGGAAGCAGGGCTAGAAACTACGGCACAAACAACACTCTACGACGGTCGCACAGGAGAGCCTTTTGATGAAAAAATAACAGTGGGTACCATGTATATGCTTAAACTCCACCATCTGGTAGATGATAAACTTCATGCCAGGTCTATCGGACCCTATTCTCTGGTGACTCAGCAGCCGCTGGGAGGTAAAGCTCAATTTGGGGGACAACGCCTTGGTGAGATGGAAGTCTGGGCCATGGAGGCCTACGGGGCCGCTTATGCACTTCAGGAGTTTTTGACGGTTAAATCCGACGATATGGCCGGAAGAACAAGAATGTATGAAAAGATAGTCAAGGGGCAAAACGTTCTTGAGCCCGGACTTCCTGAATCTTTCAAGGTCCTGACCAAAGAGCTTCAGGCCCTTGGACTCGAAGTAACCTTGCTGGAAGACAAAGAGTAGGTCCGTAAAGGACTTTTCGTTCAGCCACGAGCTACAAAGTTTTTAAAGGGAATCAAATATGGAAACACTTTACGATTTTTTTGCAAAACCCACTGATCCCAAACAATATACCGGAGTAAAAGTTGCAATCGCATCTCCGGAACAAATACGTCAATGGTCCCACGGAGAAATTAAAAAACCGGAAACCATAAATTACAGAACGTTTAAACCCGAACGTGACGGACTGTTTTGCGCCAAAATTTTCGGCCCCACAAAAGATTATGAATGCAATTGTGGCAAATATAAAAGGATGAAACACCGGGGTGTTATATGCGAAAAATGCGGTGTGGAAGTCATTCAGTCAAAGGTTCGCCGCGAACGAATGGCTCATATTGATCTGGCCACACCTGTGGCGCATATCTGGTTTTTAAAAAGCCTTCCCAGTAAAATCGGTAACTTATTGGACATAACCCTGAAAAATTTGGAGAAAGTTCTCTATTTCGATAATTATTTGGTTATTGATCCGAAAGATACGCCTTTGACCAAGGGACAATTGCTGTCGGATGAAAAATACCACGAGGCCCGGATGGCGTATGGTTCCGGATTCGAAGCGGGAATTGGCGCGGAATCCATTAAGCAGATGATGGAAAACCTGGATTTGGAGGAAACTTATGTTCAGCTTCGTTCTGAGATAAGGGAAACCGGATCTGTGGCCAAACGGCAAAAACTGGCCAAGCGCCTGAAAATTGTAGACGCTTTTCGCAAAAGCGGGGTCGATCCTTTGTGGATGATCATGGATGTCATTCCGGTATTGCCGCCTGATTTGAGGCCGCTGGTACCATTGGAAGGCGGACGGTTCGCCACCTCTGATTTGAATGATCTTTACCGACGGGTTATCAACCGGAACAATCGGTTAAAACGCCTGGTCGATTTAAAGGCTCCCGGAATCATTGTACGAAATGAAAAGCGGATGCTTCAGGAAGCAGTGGATGTTCTTTTTGACAATGGCCGCCACGGGCGGGTAATCACCGGTAGTAACAAACGACCCCTAAAATCACTCAGCGATACTTTAAAAGGCAAACAGGGCAGGTTTCGGCAGAACTTACTGGGTAAGCGTGTTGATTATTCAGGAAGAACCGTCATTACCATCGGACCCAACCTGAGACTTCACCAGTGCGGGCTTCCCAAAAAAATGGCCCTGGAGCTTTTCAAGCCCTTTGTTTATTATCGCCTGGAGCAGAAAGGCCTGGTTTCCACAGTCAAAAGCGCTAAGAAAATCGTGGAAAGGGAAACCCCGGAAGTGTGGGATACTCTGGAAGAAGTGGTTAATGAGTATCCTGTGATGTTAAACCGGGCACCTACATTACACCGGCTCGGTTTCCAGGCCTTTGAGCCAACGCTTATTGAAGGAAAGGCTATACAGCTTCATCCTCTGGTGTGTACCGCATTTAATGCTGATTTTGACGGGGATCAGATGGCCGTGCATATTCCTCTGTCTGTAGAATCACAGATTGAGGCACGGGTATTGATGCTTTCGAGCAATAATATTCTTTCTCCGGCCAACGGCTCTCCCATCATTGTGCCTTCTCAGGATATTGTTCTTGGCATATATTACATGACTCGGTCCAGAAAAACAGGGGATATGAGCGATGAAACACTGCCGGTTTTTTCAAACCCCAATGAAGTTCGAAATGCTTTCGACTCCGGAAACGTGAGACTCCATCAGCCAATCAAGGTAAGAATAAACGGCGAGCAGGTTGAGACCACCGTTGGACGAATCCTTCTGTGGGAAATTGTCCCTGAAGACAATATTCTTGACTTGAAGCAGCTTGTGGTTACCGATAAAAATCAGGCCGAACAGGCTTTTGAGCAACTCAAACAAGGTGTCCCCTTTGAGCAGGTTGTGGCGCAATATTCTGAGAGCAGCGAACTGTCCGGAAACGGTGCTATCGGATTATTGCGAAAAGATGAGTTCAGGCGCATCTATCCGGTTGAAAACGAGGAATTGGTTGATGAACTGTATGCAATGGATAAGGGAGGTATCAGTGAAATTATAGAAACCGAAGGCAGGTTTCATATTTTTGAGGTGGCTAACCGCCAGCCTGAAATACCCTTTTCAGCGGTCAATAAGGTGATGGATAAAAAAGCATTACGTGACCTGGTAGATTATGCATACCGGAACTTGGGCGCAAAAGCCACTGTAATTTTATCGGACCGACTCAAAGATATCGGATATGAATATTCAACGCTGGGAGGGCTGTCTATTTCCATTGATGCCATGATTATTCCACCGACCAAGTGGGATATTCTCAAGGGAGCCGAAAAGAAGGTGGAGGAAATTGGACGGCAATATACGGAGGGATTGATTACCCAGGGCGAAAAGTATAATAAGGTGGTTGATATCTGGGCCAGATCCACAGACGAAGTGGCCAGTGAAATGATGGCGGCCATGAAAAAAGAGCCGGTAACCGATTTGGAAGGCAATCCGGTCATGGATGAAAACGGGGAACCGGTTATGTCGGAAAGTTTTAATCCGATCTATATGATGGCTGAGTCAGGAGCCCGGGGCAGTAAAGATCAGATGAGACAGCTCGCAGGGATGCGGGGCTTGATGGCTAAACCTTCCGGAGAGATTATTGAGACCCCCATTACAGCCAATTTCAGAGAAGGTCTCTCAGTACTTCAATATTTTATTTCAACCCATGGGGCCCGTAAGGGACTTGCCGATACCGCCTTAAAAACAGCCAATTCCGGTTATTTGACCCGGAGGCTTGCCGATGTTGCACAAGATTGCAACGTAATGGAAGAAGACTGTGGCACCATGATGGGAATTGAGGTTAAATCACTCACGGAAGGCGGTGAAGTGATCCAGCGGCTGGGAGAGCGTGTTTTGGGGCGTATGACCATGGGAGAGGTTCGAGATCCGGTTACCGATGAACTGTTGATCAGCTCCGGAAAAGAAATCGATGAAAATTTCGTAAGGATTGTTGAAGATTCCGGACTGACCGCTGTCAAAATTCGATCCGTGCTCACATGCAACTCAAGCAGAGGCGTTTGCGCAAAATGTTATGGAAGGGACTTGTCTCACGGAAAACGGGTAGAGATTGGACAGGCTGTTGGAATTCTTGCCGCTCAATCCATTGGAGAACCGGGCACTCAGTTGACCATGAGGACTTTTCATATTGGTGGTACCGCCAGCAGGCGGGTTGAACAGACTGATATCAGGGCCCGTGTGGAAGGTAAAGTTAAATTTCTGGGATTAAATGTGGTTAAGAACGCACAAGACCAATATGTGGTCATGAATCGTCGTGGTGGAGAATTTGCCATCGTTGGAGAAAAAGGAAGAGAACGGGAACGGTTTCCAGTTATCTATGGCGCACATATTGTTGTAAACGAAGGCGATTATGTCAATACCGGAGATCTTCTTGCTTCCTGGGATCCTTTTACAACACCCATTATCTGTGAAGTCGATGGAACCGTGAAGTTTGGAGATATTGTGCCCGGTACCACAATGCAGGAAAAAGTCGATGCGGTTACTGGAAAATCCAGCAAAACCGTCATTGAATCCAAGATAGCTGAAATGCGACCGAGAATTTCCATTAAAGATGACAGCGGGAAGACAGCCAAATTGCCGGGATCATCAAACATGGCAAGATACATACTTCCCGTCAATGCCATTTTACTCGTTGATGAAGGCGATACCGTAAGAGCAGGAGATGTTATTGCCAAACTTCCTCGTGCCACCACCAAAACCAAAGATATTACCGGTGGTCTTCCGCGTGTCGCAGAACTTTTTGAGGTTCGAAAGCCCAAAGAAACATCTGTGTTAAGTGAAATCGACGGCTATGTATCTATCTCAAAAGGTACCAAAAAAGGAAAACAAAAAGTTACCGTGATACCCGTGGATGTTGGCGAAAAACGGGAATATTTTATTCCCCGGGGAAAACATATCAATGTTTACGAAGGAGATTATATCAGGGCCGGGGAGCCTTTAATCGGCGGCCTGGCCAACCCTCAGGATATTTTAAATATCAAGGGAGAAGTGGCTCTGGCACAATATCTCGTCGATGAAGTTCAGGAAGTCTACCGGCTGCAGGGTGTTAGAATAAATGACAAACATATTGAAGTCATTGTAAGGCAAATGATGCGCCGGGTAAAAGTTCTCGATGTCGGGGATACCGACTTTATTGTCGAAGAACAGGTGGATAAGATCAAATTCGAACAGAGAAACCGTGAAGTCATCGAAATGGGAGGCAAGCCCGCAATTGCAGAACCCCTGATTCTCGGAATTACAAAGGCTTCCTTGAGCACTGACTCTTTTATTTCCGCAGCGTCATTTCAGGAAACCACAAAAGTGCTCACAGACGCCGCCATATCCGGGGCTGTAGACCGGCTTCGAGGTTTAAAAGAAAATGTGATTATGGGAAGACTTATTCCTGCAGGCACAGGCCTTGTGGAATACATGGAATCTGAGTACAAAACAAAACAAAGCAACATTAAAATGGGAATTTAAATATAAAACGCTTGACTTTTTGAATAATAAGGTATAACAAATAACACTTTGTCAAATCAGGATGATTGTGTTTTGAGTCCAATTATAATTGAGAGGAAATAATGCCCACAATAAATCAATTAGTTCGGAAAGGCAGAAAAAAAGTAAAAAAAAAGGCGACAACGCCTGCTTTAAAGGGAGCACCACAAAAAAGAGGTGTTTGCACGCGAGTTTATACTTCAACTCCCAAAAAACCCAACTCCGCATTAAGAAAAGTTGCCAGGGTTAGATTGACGACAGGGGTTGAAGTCACTGCCTATATTCCGGGTATTGGTCATAACCTGCAAGAGCATTCGGTGGTTTTGGTTCGCGGTGGTCGGGTTAAAGACTTGCCTGGTGTAAGATACCACATTGTAAGGGGCACACTGGATACTCTGGGTGTTGTTGACAGAAAACAGGGCCGGTCCAAATACGGTGCCAAGAGACCCAAATGATGTCACTTTTGAAAGAGTAGTGAAAATTTACTTTAATTATTTTACCAGGTTGATCATTTATCAAAGGTTGATGGTGTAAGTTATGCCAAGAAGAAGAGAAGTACCTGAGCGATTGATTATTCCGGATGCTCAATACAATAACAAGCTGGTTTCAAAGTTTATTAACTGTCTCATGCGGGACGGAAAAAAAAGTACTGCCCAATCCCTTTTGTATGATGCATTTGGTATTATCGAGCAAAAGACCAGGGAAGATTCACTAAAGGTGTTTGAGCAGGCCGTGGATAACGTAAGGCCGATCATAGAGGTCAAATCCCGCCGGGTTGGGGGCTCGACATATCAGGTGCCTACTGAAATCAGACCTTTCCGGAGAACAGCTTTGGCAATTCGATGGATTATCGGATATACCCGCAACCGGTCTGAAAAGGGGATGGCCCGAAAACTGGCTGCAGAACTGCTGGATGCTGCTGGCGGCCGGGGAGCTTCGGTCAAAAAAAGAGAGGATACCCACAAGATGGCCGAGGCAAATAAAGCCTTCGCTCATTTCCGTTGGTAGTTGTGATAATCGAATTTGGAATAATTTTGATTTGATAAGGTGCATGGCAAAGAAAGCCGAATGAAACTTCGGCCTACATATTTGCCTGTTTTTTTGAAGGGGAGGATCATTAAATGGCAAAGCAGAAGTTTGAGCGAACCAAGCCGCATGTGAACGTGGGGACCATAGGACACATTGACCACGGAAAGACCACGTTAACAGCCGCCATCACAAAGCATAATGCTTCCAGGGGGT
>SKZT01000075.1 GCA_007127235.1 Desulfobacteraceae bacterium | reverse complement strand
GAAGCCTGTAGGGGCGGGTTCCAAACCCGCCCTCGTTCCAAATTACCCGAGTGTTGCATTGTGCCATATATATTAAGTTCCCTCAAACGTCATTCAATTCATGTAACCAGAGAATAATTTTATTTTTCGATTAATTCATACATGGCCCAAAAAATGCATGGGAAATGGTTCAGGTTAAGTCAATAGCAGGCGGATATTTATAAAACAAATTATTTGAGGTTTGAAATTTCATCATGCTGTTTACAAAAAAAAATCACCTTGTGGGTTTAGATATCGGTTCAAGAACCATTAAGGTTGCCGAAATTAAGGGTCTTAATAAAGGTGATAAACCGAGTTTGAAAAAATTTGGCATGATAGATGTTCCTCATGGTGCTTTTGAGGAAGGTGGCATCAAAAAGCCAGAGGAAATTGCCGATGCAATACGGCAGTTGTTTAAAACCTACAATGTTCGTGAATCCAACGTGGCTGTATCCTTGGGTGGTTATTCATTGATTGTGAAAAAAATCAAAGTCCAAAACATGACCGAGGAGCAACTTCAGGAAACCATTCAAATTGAAGCTGAACAATATATTCCATTTGATATCAACGAGGTCAATCTGGATTTTGAGATTCTCGGCGATAATGAAAATGGCAACCGGATGGATGTTCTCCTCGTAGCGGCAAAAAAGGAGTTGGTGAACGCTTATATAAACCTGTTGGAAATGGCAAAGCTCAATCCCTGCATTATAGATGTGGATGCTTTTGCTCTTCAGAATATTTTTGAATTCAATTATGAGCCTAAGAACGCTAACGTGGTGCTGATTGACATCGGGGACGGCAAAACTTCCTTGAATATCCTGAAAGGTAAGGACTCTGTATTCATGAGGGATGTCTCCCTGGGATGTGGTCAAATCAATCAAAAAATTGCCGGTTTTTTGAATTGTACCATGGAAGAGGCGGACGAGATCAAACTTTCAGAAAATTCTGATCGTATATCACGGGAGGATCTTCATGAAATTGTCTCATCGGTGGTATCGGACTGGTGTGTGGAAATTCAGAGAGCCCTTGAATTTTTTTATTCCACATATCCGGACGATCAGATCAAGACAATTTTGATAAGTGGAGGCGGGGGAAAAATTGAAAAATTCAAAAAGCTTTTGTCGGTTGAAACCAGCGTCAGAGTTGAGACGATAAATCCATTCAAAGGTTTCTATGTGGATGAAAAAAAGTTCGATTCATCCTATATCAATGAAATTGCTTCTCAGGCAGCAATTTGCATGGGATTAGCCATAAGAAGAGTAAGTGATAAATGATCAGAATCAATCTACTGCCGTTTAGAGCAGCCAGAAAGCAGGAAAATATCCGACAGCAGGTTTCCGTTTTTGTTCTGATTGTCATTTTTTTGTCCATTATATTGGTCTGGTATAGTAGCCACCTTGGCAATAAGACTGAAAAGCTCAGGGTTTCGATTGCCGACGCCCAAAAAGAGCTGAAAACTTATAACGAGATCAATAAGGAAATCGCTGAAATTAGAAATAAACTCAAAGTGTTAAATACCAAAACCGAGGTCATTGATCAATTGCAGACCAAACGCAAGGAGCCGGTGCACATACTTGATGCTATGACCGAATTGATTGTTGCCGAACGAATGTGGTTTACGAGTTTTCAGACAAACGAAAGGATTCAGAGGAATCCTGCTCCGGCACAGCCCAGAAGGGGAAGAGCGGCTCCCGTAAATCAACCCCAACAGAAGGCTTCGAGTGTTGTCGATATAGTGGTTAAAGGAATTGCATTGGATAATAAAACCGTCGCTGATTTTATGACACGGCTCGAGACCTCTTCCTTGTTTTCCAACGTCAATTTAAGAACTATCAGGCAGGTTAATATCAGGGGATTGAGTTTGATGGAGTTTGAGGTCAATTTCAGAAAATTACAGCCTGAGAATAAAAAAGACGACGCGGCATAGTGCCGGGAATATATAAAAAGTTTATAAAAATCCGATGGATTAAATTTGTGATCAAATGAAAAAAATTAATATATCAACAGATGCTTTGGCGTCAGTATTCGACAAGATAAGTGAATTGACTAAAGTACAGAGAATCCTGGCATGTGCTGCTACTTTTTTCATCATGATCGGCGGGTTTACATATTTTTCCTATTATCCCAAATTCAAGGACATTGAAAGACTGGAAACGCAGCATCGGAAATTACAAAGTGACCTGGCAACGGCCAAAAGGAATGCAAGCCAATTGAGACAATTTCAGGAAGAGATGAAAGAAGCGGAAGACAGCTTCAGAATTGCATCCAAAGCCCTTCCTGAGACAAAAGAAATCCCCACCCTCTTAGCCGATATTTCCAAATCCGGAAAAGAATCCGGTCTTGACTTTTTATTGTTTCAGCCCCGGCCCGATAATGAAATAGATTTTTATGCAGAGATCCCGGTTTATATGGAGGTCAGGGGAGGATACCATAATGTGGCTCTGTTTTTCGACCAGGTTGCCCGATTGCACCGGGTAGTCAATATCAGGGACATTAATATTGAGGCCTCTAGAGGACCTGAAAACCTTATAACAAAATGTACAGCCGTCACTTACCGGTTTTTGGATCGTGATATAAAACCGACACCCTGAAAAATATACTGAAAAAAAAGTAATCCAAAATGATACATTCCAGTTTAAGTCTTAAATCATTGCTCATTTTTTTGGTTCTTGCCGTCATGTGCCTTGGTGCAGGTTGTGAAAAAAAAGTGGAACAGCCAAAAAAATCAGTGGTTGTAAGCCAAAGAATTCAGGCGGACGATATGAAAACCACTGTTGCTGTGTTACCGGAGAAAAACATCATACCTGAAAAAGTCCAACCTGAGGCAAGTGAATTGGAAGCTGAAATTTTACAGGAAGATGAACCCGGGAAGTCTTCCGTCGACCCGGAACTTTTGGATCTGGCTTTGGAGGGGAAAGCCGGATCTTTTTTGGAATTCAAATCGGCAGGGCAAACGGATCTCTATAATCCTAAAAATAAAATTGATCCTTTCAGACCGCTTTTTAGAGAAGAACCGCAGAAAAAGGAAATTGAGGTTACCCAAAAAGTGGAGAGAGAAAGACGTATCCCCCGAACCCCACTTGAACGTATTCATTTAAACCAGCTTAACCTGGTTGGCGTTATTCAGGCTTCCGGGGGCCACAGAGGCCTGGTTGAAGAATCTTCAGGCAGAGGTTATATCGATTCCCTCGGCACCTACATAGGCACAAACGGCGGGAGGGTGATCGACATTTTGAATGACCGGATCATCGTAGAAGAAGAAACCGAAGATATTCTGGGTAAATTGTCCCTCCAGAAACGAGAACTCAGACTTCAAAAACCTTTTGGAGAAAATTGATATGAATTGCAAAACCAAAAAGATACCCATGTTTTTTGTGCATGCGATTTCTTTTTTCATTTTAGCAATTGTTTTTTTGTCAAACGCATGTGCCGGGGTCGAGTCTGATACCCGAACCGCTGAGGGAAATGCTGGAATTCAGTTTGTTGATACGTATGACCAATATCTTGCAGCGTTTATAGCGCAACCGGTTGAAAATGGTCTTGAAATCAGTGTACGGGTTCCTTCGGTAGAAAAAGAATCGCAAATGATGGCGGCAGCCGTAATAGAACCGGACCCGATTTTCGCGGAAAACGAACAAACAGAGCCGGTTTCTGTAGTTAACAGGATTGAATTTACGGGCTTGCCTGAGGGTAAATCAACTGTCCTTTTAGGTACGACTCATCAAGTGCAATATGAAATCAAGGAAACAGACGATGAGAAAATCATAATTAACCTCATGAATACCCGTTTACCCGAGCACCGCAAACGCCCTTTGATTACAACCCGGTTCGACAGTGCTGTTGACAGGGTACTTCCCACTCAAGCCGAGTCCATGAAAGACACCATTGTCTCTATTGAATTGAGACAAAAGGTCGCATATGAAGTAGAGCAGATCGATAATCTTCTAAAGAT
>SKZT01000152.1 GCA_007127235.1 Desulfobacteraceae bacterium | reverse complement strand
TCAAGGGTTTCGTAACGTCCACTGGGAGGACGGCGCATGGAAATCAATGTAAAAACCAAACCCAAAACCAAAGCCACTATCAAATAAGAGATTGAATTAACACGAAAAATCATGGGCCAAACGGCTTTTAACCAAAGTCCTCCCGCCCAACTTCCTGCAAAAATAATCAAGCCGGCATATATAAATTTTGTCAGAGGCTCTTTTTTTCTAGCGATAAGATAATAGCCGAAAGTTACCAAAATGGAGATAAATAGAACCGTTATAAATTGTCTGAGTATCATAAATCATACCATGTACCAATTCATATCAGTTTTCAGGCATTGCTGGCAATGCCGTTAACCAAAATTTTTTGAGAATCTCGTATGCTAATAAGTTTTTGTAACCAGTTTTTTTTCTATGGCATAGGCAGTCAATGCGGAAACATTATGAAGATCCAGTTTTTTCATGATGTTTGCTCTGTGTTTTTCAACAGTTTTCACACTTATATTTAATACAGTTGCAATTTCTTTATTTCGATGGCCCTCACCAATGAGTTTGAGCACATCTTTTTCCCGCTGTGTGATATTGTCCCAGGCGGTGGACCCTTTCAACGTCTTTTTTCCCTCGAGATATCCCTCCATGACATTTTCGGAAATCCCCGGGCTGATATATATTTTCCCGCTAAGAACACTTTCAATGGCAAGTAAGAGTTCATCCCGGCTTGCATCTTTCAGGCAGTATCCATCTGCCCCGGACTCAAAAGCTTCCAAAACGTACTGGTCCGATTCATGGATAGTCAACGCAAGTATTTTCACTTTGGGAAAACGGCTTTTAAGTTCTTTAATAACTGAAATTCCGCTTACTTTGGGCATGGACAGGTCCAGAAGAATCAGATCCGGATTATGTTTTTCAACACATTTTACGGCCTCCAGACCGTTTTCGGCCTCATCTACCACCTGCAGATTTTTTTCGGTTAGCAAAAGCGCTTTCAAGCCTTCTCGTAATAACCGATGATCTTCAGCCAATACAATACGTTTAAAATTTTCTCCCATTTTGGTCATTCCTTGATATGTTTTCGAAATCGCGATCGGATTCCTTTATACCGGAGTGCTGGAAAATTTTAACCTTCTCCTCCATCTCTATCAGTTTTGATTTACGAGATAGTTTCTTATCCTAAATTTGGCACTATGCCTCGAAAAAGTGTTTAAAGTCAAGAACAGTTCCCAATAAAACATGATGGAAATTATCCTCCCCACGGATTTTGACAGTGGCACTGAACATTTATGACAACATGCCACATAATTTTCGGAAAAATATTATGTTCTGCATCTATAAAGTAAGGAAACAAGTTGACGATATGGATTTGTTTTATTAAATTTGGTTGAAATACGTTGTTATTTAATTTAATAATCCTACATTTTTAAGGAGATCAACTATGGCAGAAAAAAATGAATTGGTGGCATCTCTGGAAAAGCAAATCCAAAGCCTGGAAGATGAAATTGTAAAGTTAAAAGAACTTGCTACCAAAGTAACATCGGATAGCACAAGAATTAAATCAGAAGCCCAAGATTTGGAAGACCAAAAAAACATATTGAAGATGGAGATAGAGAATATAAAAAAATCGGGAGAGACATGGAAAGATCTTGAAATCGGGGTTCAAAAGCAACTGGAAGACCTCACTCTCAACATAAGTGCAGCTTTTAACAAATTTAAAGAGAGAGCGAAATAAGCGTATCTTTAAAAAATTCCACAAACACCAAAAGAGAGGATGCAATAATCTATGACATCCTCTCTGTAAACTTCAACCCCCATCAGAATTATCACGCTGACAAATATCGACATACTTTCTCCCACACGTCTTGACCTTAAATAATGCGCGATTTATAATATGTAATGATTATATAATCTTGTTAATATTAATAGGAGTTTAGAATGGGTCGTTGGAAAAAGTGGATTCTGGCAGGCTTAATAACCCTTGTCGGATTAGCCATATTTTATGTAGCACTCAATTTTATTTTTGTCGATTTTTTCGTAGACCTTTACTGGTATGGCGAACAGGGCTATACAAACTTGCTGCTGCTCAAGTTAGCCTATAAATACTTGATATTCATCGGGGTGACCCTTATTTTTTTCCTGGTGTTTTTTATTAATTTCTGGGTAGCCTCAAGATATCTTGGATGCACTCTTGCAAATGCGTGTAAAATTGAAGCAAAACCCACCGGAAAGCTGATGCAGGCCTTTCGTACCGGCTCTTTGAAAGCCTATACGCCTCTTTCCCTTATTCTTGCCATACCTTTAGCCACTCCTCTTTATAAACAATGGGAATACGCTCTGTTGTATGTTTTCGGACCCGATACCGGAATCACCGATCCGCTTTACAACATCGATGTCAGCTACTATATGTTTTCTCTTCCGGTTTACAGTCTTCTTCAGCACCGGCTCATGATCACCCTATTGCTCCTATTTGTATTACTGTCTATTCTTTACTACATAGAACGGCGTATGCTGGCCGTTGAAAATCAGCCGTTATACAAAGCAGCAAAAATCCATCTCTCTGTAGTAATTTCTCTTGCGTTTTTAGTGCAGTTCTGGGGGTATATGCTTGAAAGGCACCGATTGGTTTTCAACACCAACAACCTGCCATTATTTTATGGGCCGGGCTATCTGGAAATGAATATACTTCTTCCGCTGATCTGGCTTTCGGCAATTTTTTTCCTGGCCATGGCCATATCACTGATTTTGTATGTACACAGCGGTAAGGGACTCTATCCCCTTGTTGCTTTTACGCTTCTTTTTGCCCTCTCCCATTTGGGAAGGACCTGGGAACTTCTACCCAATACCGTTGAAAGATATATCGTAAAACCAAACGAACTGGCCCGGCAATACGATTATATCCAAAACTCTGTTCATTCGACACTGGCATCTTACAATCTCACCGATGTAGAAAAACGTGATTACAGAAGACAGGCAAACATGAGAGGCCTGGATGATCCTGCATTAAGAACAGATTTGGAAAACATTCCTCTGTGGGATAAAGAGCTGTTAGTTGATGTTTTTCAGGAAGTACAGGCAATTCGCCCTTACTACGAGTTCTCTGAGCCGGATGTTGCCCGCTATCTCGTAAGGAATCAATTGTCCCAGGTTTATTTATCCGGAAGGGAAATCAACCTGGATAAACTTCCCGAAGCTGCTAAAAACTGGATAAACATGCATCTGAAGTATACCCATGGATATGCTCCGGTCATGATTCCCGCAGCTCAAAGGGGTGAAGAAAGAATGCGGTGGTATATACGTGAAATGCCGCCGGAATCCAATTACGGATTTACAATCAATCAGCCGGGTATTTATTATGGCATGGGCAATTATTCTTATGCGATTGCCCCAAACGACAGTGGAGAACTCCATTTTCCCGGCAGTGAAGAAGAAGTCCTCCATAACTATGACGGCACAGGAGGCGTGCCTGCTTCCTCTTTGTTTAAAAAAGCACTGTTTGCTTTTTACTTTGATGACATAAACATTTTTTTCACCACGAAAACCAACCGCGACAGCCGCATGCTTTTCAGGCGAAATATTCAGGAACGCATAAGCACCCTGACGCCTTTTTTTGATCTTGACAAGGACCCTTACCTTGTGGTCACCGAGGACACTTTATTCTGGATTCAGGATGCCTACACCATGAGCAGGTGGTACCCTTACGCTGCAATTTACAATGAAGATCTGAACTATATCAGAAATTCAATTAAAATTACGGTAGATGCCTATAACGGCACTGTAACCTATTATCTTGCAGAACCTGATGATCCCATTGCCAGGGCATATCAGCGCATGTATCCGGGGCTTATCAAACCGATGGATGAAATGCCTGAAAATTTGCGGCAGCAGGTAAGATATCCAAGGGATCTGTTTGAGATTCAAATGAGAATTTATTCCAAATACCACCAGGTCAATCCGGAAACGTTTTTTAAGGATGAGGACAGACTTCAGTTTGCTGAGTTTTATGGAGGCAGAGGCCTTATAACCATGCGGCCCTATTACATAACCCTTGATCTCATACAGCCTGGCAAACGGGAATTTTTGCTGCTTACCCCCCTGCTACCTATAAATCGTGAAAACCTCAGGGCTTTGGCAATTGTGGGGTGCGATAAGGAAAACTACGGCCGGATTATCGCTTATATGTTTCCAAGAGGCCGCCAGGTTTTCGGACCATCGCAAATCAACGCGCTCATTGATCAGGACACCACAATCGCCGAACATATCACTCTTTGGGATCAGCTTGGTTCGGAGGTCGATCGCGGCAAAATGATTATCTTTCCACTCGGCGAACACATTCTGTATATTCAGCCTTTTTATATGAAAGCAACAGGAGAACCCAGAATTCCGGAATTAAAGCGTGTCATTGTGAGTGCTGACGAATTCGTGGTCATTGATGTCACATTGGAAAGAGCCTTTGAACGTCTCAACAGCCTTATATTGGCACAAAGAGCCCTGGAAACAGTAATTCCACTGCCTGAAGAAGAAATAGAACCCAGGGTTCCCTTAATACCTGAGCTTGAAACAGTACCCGATGTGGAAACGCAAGAACCTCCGGAAGTTTCACCCGGAGATTAACAAGTTACAACTTGTAAATTTTATGTTTCCGATAAAAAATATCGCTTGCTTTTTATCCAAGGGTGGTTAATTTTCCTGTATATGAGTCATTTCAATATTAATTCTTATACCATAAACAGGAGGGACGACTATGAAAGACAGTGGAAGTTTACATAAAAAAGTTCAGGAACAGTGTGATTGTTTTGCCACCACAGACTATTTGTCGGAAATGGCGAAGGTCAAAAATGAGACCGACCTGGAAGAAGCTGCCACGAAATGGTTGGCCCTTGCCGCCCTTCACGGTGTAAACGACAGCGCCAAAGAGGTTACCATTTCCAAAGATAAAAGCGGCAACATCAAGGTGGTTGCAGAATACAAGGAAGTGGAATTGCCCTCTCCAGGCGCCGAAGTCGCCGATAAGATTTTTGAAACAGTCAGAAATATTACTCATATTGAAGATAAAAAAGGAAAGACCGATCTTGCACTCGGCATTCGCGATAGCAGTATCAATCTGGAAATCAAAGTTAAAGAGGGTGATGATAAAAATAAAATAAAAATCAAGTTTCCTTCGTAACAAGATGATTAATACTCAATGCTCAAATCGCTCAACTTAGATAAGTGTACCGTGGATAGGCATAGGCGTCAACCTAAGGGGTGGTGTAGAAAGTCCCCCTTTGGAAAAGGGGGATTTAAAAAAGTCTCAAATCCCCCTGTTCCCCCTTTTCCAAACAACTTAAATCCATCTCTGGTTTACAAATCAGTTTTTCAGGAGAACCGGCTTGCAGCCGGTTAGGAGAAAGTACAACTTTCGCACTCCAGCTTCACGGATTTTCAGGATATTTCATACAAACAGGCTATACTCAAAATATTTTATGAAGTGTTTCCAATATGAAATTTTATAAAAAGGTTTTTTTATGCGCATAAAAGATTCAGACATTCGAAAGGCAACAATTTCGGATGCATCCATGCTCAACTTTCTTGTTCGCCAATGCTTTTCAGATGTCGCCCGGCGTTTTGGAATCACGATGGAGACCGCCCCGGGCCATCCGTCCAACAGCACTGTGGAAACGGTTCAAAAATCTATTTCCAACGGGATTTTTTTCTTTATTAAAATAGACCGGGGTATCCCTGTCGGGTATATGGGACTGGAACGTACTTCTGAATCTATGTGCAGCATTGTGCATCTGGGGGTGCTTCCGGGAAGACGCCGCAGAGGCTTCGGAACTGAATTGCTGGAAAAAGCTATTATGGAATCCAAAAAAGCAGGTGCCAACTGTATCGTTTCAACCATTCTCACCGATGACACCGCACTGAGGCAGTGGCATGAAAACTTTGGCTTTTTCGAAATAGAAACCCGCAGTGAAAAATATTTCCCTCTTAATCTCACCGATTTGCAGTTATCCCTCTGATCCCGATTCAATATACCCTCATCAAACATGGTGGGAGGCCATTAGGCATCATCCTAAAGGATGGTAGAGCAAGTCCGCCTTTGGAAAAGGGGGATTTAGGGGGATTTAGCAAACCTCCCAAATCCCCCCTGCCCCCCTTTTCAAAAGGGGGGGAACCTTTGCCGATCATCTTCTCACCATAGCATTCCCGAAATGGAATCGCACAATTTACCGTGAAAATCCGAATGGACATTATGGACTTTGTGGACAAGATGGACTTTAGGACGGTGTCGAAACCATGTCCGTTTTCTGATTTTCATGGTTGGGGGTAAAATTCACATTTCATGGCGGTTCAGTTGACTGCTGCCGGTAAAAAGGATTTTGATACACAAATCAAAATCCTTTTTGACAATAATATGCTAATCGTTGTAAAAAATTCTTTTTGAGAAGCTGCAAATTTAAACCTGAAAAAATTGGGATCATAAATGAAAATCCTTAAAGCTTCATTGATGGAACGATGTATCGGTTGTCATGGTTGTTCTCTGGCTTGTGCCCGTTTGGTGCACAATCGTCTTTCCTGGAACACATGCGGTATACGCATAAGATCTTCGGGCGGATTATCCACTGGCTTTGAGGCGGTTACCTGCGTTGCTTGTGATCCCCCTCCTTGTGCCGCAGTTTGTCCTACGGGGGCATTTTTATCACGAAAAGGAGGGGGGGTTTTGGTAAAAAAACGGCTTTGTATCCGATGTGGTGACTGTGCCGATGCCTGTCCGGTCGATGCTATCCATATTGATGATCAAGGGTCGCCTTTTGTTTGTATCCATTGCGGACAATGTGTTTCTTTTTGTCCCCATGAATGTTTGGAAATGATTGAAAAAAATCCTGCTGTAGAAACAACAGATGAACCGGAGGAGAACCAATGATACTCACGGATTATTTTCGTGTGTTAAAGATAAACCTGGAAAGCGGAAAAGGACAGGTAATCCATGTTGACGGAAGGGACAAGTATATTGGCGGAAGTGGTCTTGGAGCGCATTTGTTTGCAAAATTCGGATTGATCGACCGGCCCTGGGATGATGCTCAGCAACCGTTGATATTTGCCATTGGTCCTTTGACCGGCCTTTTTCCGTTGATGAGCAAAACGGTGTGTTCATTTAAATCGCCTTACCACGATCAGTTTGCAGAAAGCCATGCCGGGGGCAGAAGTGCTCTTTGCCTCAAATTTGCCGGTATCGATGCTCTTGTGATCGTGGGAAAAGCCGCTCATCCGGTATGCCTGTCTTTAGGAGCCCGTCATATCGAGCTAAAAGATGCCGGTTTTTTGTGGGGAACTGATATCCAGAGTTCCGGAAAGGTTCTGCGGCGCATGTCATCGGGATCAGGTCATCGAAGTATCCTTAGAATTGGTATTGCCGGCGAAAATCTTGTTGCCACCGCAGGCATCAATGTGGATACTTACCGCCACTTTGGAAGACTTGGCGCAGGAGCCGTGATGGGGTCAAAAAACCTGAAAGCCATTATAATTGAAGGAAATTCAAGTTTTGAACTGCCGGCCGGTAAGCAATACAAAAAACTTTACAAAGAGATCTACAAGAAAATCACCGATGCTGGAATGATGCACAAATACCACGATCTGGGTACAGCCGAAAACATAACCGTACTCAATGCTCTAGGAGCGCTTCCCATTCGTAATCTCGGCAAAACCAGCGATCAGGCCTTTGAAAATCTTTCAGGAGAACAATTTGCAGACCGGACCCTGCTTCGCAACATGGCCTGCGCGGGCTGTCCTGTGGGATGCATTCATGTGGGCTTTGTGCGCGAAAAGTTCATGGAACCCAACCATTATCTTTACCGCCAGGTGGCTTATGATTTTGAGCCCATATTTGCATTGGGGTGCATGCTGGAAATAAACGATCCTTTTGAATTTTTAGCGCTCCTGGATGTGGTTGAAAAAACCGGACTGGATGCCATGTCCGCAGGGGTTGCCCTGGCATGGGCCAGCGAAGCTTTCGAAAAAGGCATGATTTCCGAAAAGCAAACCCTGGTTTCCATTCCCTTCGGCCATGGAAAAAACTACAGGATAGCTTTGGAATATATGGCACGGTGTGAAAATGAATTCTATCGTGTTTTGGGAAACGGCGTGCAAAAAGCTGCTGCAAAATATGGCGGAAAAGATTTTGCCTGTGTTCTTGGTCAAGAGATGGCCGGGTATGCCACCGGAGAAACCTTTTTTGTTTCCCAGGCACTTGGGTTACGTCATTCCCATCTGGATACCGGGGGATACTCTTTCGATCAGAAAAAAGAAATGGAAAACAACAAAAATGTGGATAAGGCCTTGGAATTTCTTGTAAAAGATGAGAAAGAACGTGTGCTCCTCACCTCGATGGTGGCCTGCCTTTTTGCACGAAAAGTCTATACATCCGAAAGGATCTCACAGTGTCTCGAGTCGGTGGGCGTTGCTCACATAGCTGATAAACAAATGGAATTGGCCGAAAATATACGAAACCTCAGATGGAAAAACCGGCTTGCTACAGGTTATGATCCATCATCCATTCGAATTTCAAAACGCTTTTATGAAGTTGAAAATTGGAAAGGCCGGATTGATGGTACATTCATGGACGAATTAAAATCCGCTTATGCCAATAAAATAGTGGAAATGGGAAGCTAAGATGCAAGAACCACTACTTTGAAAAACAGATAAATTTCCCATAGGACCACAAGCCCAAAAGAAATGAGGGCAAAGAAAAAAAGATTTTTGGTGCGAATTTGTGTTCGGGGCAGGTAGGTGTTTTTAATCAACAGGATGATAATGACAGCCACGCTGGTGAAAATATATTTGACGGTGATAAAAACTGCAGGGCCTTTCTGAATGAAATAATCCATGATCGGATTAAGTTCTTTGGCTCCGAGTCCAATAAGATAAAGGGTCATGGCGGCATCCATGAGGCTCAAGCACAAAATTGCAATAATGACAGCAAAAAGTGGCTGGCTGTATGAGTCCATAATGGCAATTTTTTGCATGTCGTCTTCACGGCGTATTTTTTTTCGCCTTCCGCCCCAAAAAAGAAATTTCAAGGAAGGGATGGTTCTTTGCCGGCGGTCTTTGCAGCCGCGCTTTTCAAAATCATGATGATCAGGTACTTTAGAAGAATCTTTATCAACTTTCTTATCAGCCAGGTCATATGTCATGGAACAATTCCTGTTTTGGTATAAGCCTTGGATTGCTTTTATTTTTTGCCACGTCCCTTACCTGCATCCCGAATTGTTACGCATAATCCTTGCCAATAATTCGTCATTAAATATAAAATGTATAATTATTTGATTGTTTATTCAACCAAAATTGGAAGCATTTATTCAGGAGACTGGTGTAAAGGAGACCCTTATGAAACAAGTTATGGGTGTAACTTTAATATTCCTGTTATTCGTTCTGGCCGGATGTGCAAAGCAGCCATTGGGAATGAACATGGAAGTGACAGCATATTGCGGATGTTCCAAGTGCTGTGCATGGGAGCGGGGAAACTGGAAATATTTGAAACTCGATTTTTGGAATCGTTATGTCTCAAAGGGTCCCGACAAAGGAAGGCCATATACAGGTCTTACAGCCAGTGGAACAAAGCCTCGTGAACCCCAGCTGGGACTGTTTTCTGCAGATAGTATAAAAAGACCATGGATGATTCCTGTTCGAATTGTTTTTTTTCCCTGGCTGTTTCTTCCTAAAGACGGTACCCTAGCTGCGGATACCCATTATTATCCCTTTGGAACCCGAATGCATATTCCGGGATACGGCTATGGGGTTGTCGAAGATCGCGGTTCAGCTATAAAAGGGAAACATCGGTTGGATGTTTTTTTCAAATCTCACCAGACAGCTTTAAACTGGGGCCGTCAGGATGTTTACGTCCGGGTTGTAAAGTGAACGTAGCCTCACCAAAAAAGTCTGGTTATAACGGATTTGGGGGTGACTTGTTGAAGGGAGTGCAAAAGCTGTGCTTTTGCATTTTTTTCTCGTTGCCATACTTTGTGTGGGAAATAGGGTATAAAAATTATTCTCTGGTTACATGAATTGAATGACGCTCGGGGCAAATGCTATCGAACAAATACCTGTTTGACAATCTTTTAGTGTAATGTAAAAATATTGACCAATATTGCTTTTCGTGCAATTTAATTTTTTCGCCAAACGATGAATAGTGGTTATCATATTGTTTAAAATAAATTAAGGAGAAAAAAATGATCGCATATTTTGTACATGATAAAAAGACCAAGCAAGACACATTTGTGCTTCCCGATGCAGGATGCCAGGTTAAGGTAACACCCGAGCGGTTTGAAAAATTTATTTCAGTTGATCCTGATTTTTCTCAATGGAGTGGAGATGCCTGCGGCGATTTGGTTCCGGCGGATTTTGGAACCATAGTGGCCTCAAGACAGGACAAAGGAGATGTTTGTATATTTGAGGATGAACTTTGGCGTGAACGCATGTTTTTTCATATGAACTCCTCCAGGGAATAAAACGGGTTTAACCTGTTTGCATAAAACGGAAAGCATAAAGCCTGGTTGAGCATATATTTATTCCCATGGATGTTTTCTGGTTGTTCTTGTATCCACATAGACCACAGGACGAGTATGTCCTCCGATAAAGGTATTGAGAATGAAGCTGACCAGGCTTACCAGAAGTGCGCCGAGCAAAGCGGTCCAAAAGCTGCTGATCATAAATCCGGGAATTACTCCGGAAGCCATCATAAGCAGGAGTGCGTTGATAACTATCGTAAAAAGACCAAGGCTTAAAATATTGATGGGAAGCGTCAGGATCAGAAGAATCGGCCTGAAAAATGCATTTAAAATGCCCAGGATTGCAGCGGCAAAAAAGGCGGAGACAAATCCGCTTATCATGATACCATCCAGTAAGTAAGCAGTTACAATGATAGCCGCTGTAAGAATCAGCCACCGGATTAAGATTCCTGCCATGGGTATATTCTCCTTATGCTAAGAATATGAAAGGTCTTTTATGAAAAACCCGTTAGTTTCTAAACGTAACAATATTTTCTTATAAAAACAATTTTTTTTTAAAAAGATTACAAAAATGGTGTCAGTCAGTGTGATTATTCCTACGTATAACCGGGGCTGGATTATCAAAGAAGCGATTGATTCGGTTTTGGCGCAGACATACAAGGGATATGAATTAATTGTTGTAAATGATGGTTCCACCGATGAAACTGCTGCCGTTTTAAATCAGTACAGTGGCAGACTCCAGGTCATTGATCAGGAAAACCAAGGAGTCAGTTCAGCACGGAACCGGGGAATTGCTTCCAGTAGCGGAGAGCTAATCGCTTTGTTGGACTCCGATGATTTGTGGCTTCCGGAAAAACTGGATCGTCAGGTTGCTTTTTTTCGGGAGTACCCAAAGGCTTTGATATGCCAGACACAAGAGATGTGGGTTCGAAACGGAAAACGGGTCAACCCGGGTAAACGTCACAAAAAGCTTTCCGGAAAAATTTTCGTGCCTTCATTGAGCCTTTGCCTGGTAAGCCCTTCAGCGGTGATGTTTAGAAAGGAACTTGCAGGCATGGTGGGACTTTTTGATGAAAAACTTCCTGCCTGTGAAGACTATGACCTGTGGCTAAGGGTCAGCAGCAGGTTTCCTGTACACCTGATTGACGAATTCTTGATTATTAAGCGTGGAGGGCACAGTGATCAGCTTTCCCGCTCTCCGGGCCTGGATAAATATCGAATAGAGGCCATTAAGAAAATAATTCACCAAGGTAAGCTGACAAAAGACCAGCAGCAGGCTGCCGTGGCAAAGCTTAAGGAAAAGTGTCTGATTTATGCCGCAGGATGTCAAAAACGAGGGCGATTGAAAGAAGCCCGTGACTATATTCGGCTTGCTGATTGTTTTGTGGCAAAGGCCTATGAGGGTTGAATATCTCCCATGGAAAAAGGAAATTCACCTCTTTTTCGATCCGTGAAATATTTCTTCAATGTTTTTTTCACTGCTCCGAATGCGATGTTTTCCCAGGGTATTTCATTTTCGGTGAACAAGTCGACCGATAAACTCTCATGACCGGCTTTGAAATGGGTGTCGGCCAATTGTGCCAAAAACATGATGTAAATTTGACCAATGAAAGGCAGGTTATAAAGGGTGTAAGGGACAAGTTTAATGACACGGGCCCGGGCTTCTTCATAGGCCTCTCGTTTTGCACCCTCCTCAACTGTTTCTCCAATTTCTAGAAAACCCGCCGGCAAAGTCCATTTTCCATATCGCGGCTCGATAGCTCTCCGGCACAGCAAAACCTTATCCTCCCACCTGGGGACACAACCCACAACCACTTTGGGATTTTCATAATGAATGGTTTTACAAACGCTGCAAACATCCCTTAGCCGGTCATCACCGTTTGGCGCCATGGGGATAGTTGGTTTTCCGCAATTGTTGCAATACTTGATCATGCCTTATAAAAATTCCTTTCAAAAATTGGTGTCATTTACTTTTTTTGATGCTGTTTTTTCACATGGTTAAAATGAAAAACAAGAGGTGAATATTTGATCGACCATGTTCCTTTGTTTACGTTGAGTTCCTGTTCAAATACCAGATAACTGTACTTACCATAATGAGGTATTCTTCGGGCTGTTGCCATCGGATTGCGCGCAGAAAAGGGTACAAACAGGCCTGCCACGCGAGAAGCGGAACCGGGGTGTGGAAAAACACCCAAAAAAACAGTATCACCCGAAAAATATTTGATGTCGTCAAGAAAAAAACCTTCCTTTTCGAAAACAATGTTTTCAGGCAAAAATGAAATCAAATTTTTCGATGATGGTAACCCGATCCAAAGCAGGTCATGGTTTTCAATTTTTTCCTTGTGCACGTCTTTTTCAAAAACGAGTTGATAATTTTTTATCCCCAATCCCTGCATCAGCAATCTGACAAATTCAACGGAAATGTTATCGCCAATGTCACCCAAAATAACCAGCATGGATTCAGAAGCTTTAAGGCTGTTGATGGTTGGGGGAATTTCAGAGGTATGCAGTTTTCTGAAAATATCTATGTCCGGATCTGCTGAAAGCTTTTCCGGAACTGCTTCTTCCATATAAAATTCAAAGGATGTGCTTTCACCATCGAGGAAAACAGTTTTCGAAATCTTTTCCATGTCAGTTTCCAATACCATAAGTACTTTCAGATGATAAAAGGGAGGCTTCTGCACAAGTTTTCCACTGACATGGAAACCATTTGAAGAAGGTATATACTGAACATCAACCGTTTCAAGAACCAATTCCGGAGCACCCTCACGTTTTATCCACTGATCAAAGAACATTTCCAGGTTTTTTCCGGAGAGTGACTCGAAAACATTTCTGAAATCATTCCATGAAGCTTGTTCAAAAAGATGCCGATAAAAAACTTCCCGGAGAGCATCCCAGAAAACCTTATCTCCAACCTGCTTTCGAAGCATATGAAAAAACATGGCGCCTTTGTCATACCCAATGACTTTTGTTGCCGGATTGACACGGCTGGTAAACTCTGCCAATGGGAAATCGTTGGATGCATCTATCAGGGTGGCATAGTTTCTGAGCATTTGAAGCCGGTAATTCCGGGCATCTTCTTCAGACTTTTGTTCCTGGTAAAGATGTTCAGCCACATATGTGGTTAATCCTTCACTCCAATTACCCCTGGAATAATCCGGGTAAACGCCGTTGCCCCACCAGCAATGAGCAATTTCATGGCCAAGGCTGGTATCGATAATAAAAGGAAGCCTGAGCACCCGGCTTCCAATGAGTGTGTAGGATGGAAAACCATAGCCGGTTGGGAAAAAATTTTCCACAATGGCAAATTTCGGAAACGGATAAGGGCCAAACAAGGATTCATAATTGGCAATGTATTTCACTGAGGCATTCAGGTAATCATCGGCCAGATGGGCGTTATCGGGATAAAAAAATGCGTAAACGACAACATTTTCAGCCTGTTTTTGGAAAACCTGAAAATATCCGGCAGAAAGTGAGAGTCCTTTGACCGGGTGCTTGATTTCCCATCGTGAAATTGTATGATTGCCATCATTGGTTTCCCCCAAACGCTCTCCGGCCGTAACAGCGATCATATTTTTGGGCGCTTTGACAGTCAATAATATGCTCGGTTCAGTGTTGGGCATTACCGG